>JACQOK010000359.1 GCA_016202565.1 Betaproteobacteria bacterium
CTTCCATCACGCTGTCCTTGGGCGCGAGCAGCAGTGCAATGACGACGGCGCACGCGCCCTCGGCGTTCTGCATTCGGTCGCGCAAGCCCGCCGGCAGCGCCGCCAGCAGGCGTTGCGCGACAACAAGTTTAGCGGCATCGAGCGTGCCGACGAGCGCGACGCTCTCGGCTGTCGAGCGACCCCAGGCGTGCGCGGCGTCGGCGCCGCGCGCCCCCGCGGGGCTCGGGACGGCGCCCGCGGCGAAGCCGACGGCTGCCGCCGGAATATCGGCGTCCGCGGTTTCCGCGGCCTGCGCCGGACGCTCTTTCCGGTAACGCTTCGGCTGGAAGCCCGGATTCACGCGCCGGATGCGCTCGTCGATCGGCGGATGCGTGGCGAAGAGCGCGCTGAACCAGACATCGATGCTCTGGCCGAAGAACATGTGCGACACCTCTTCGGCGTAACGGTGGTGGATCCGCGTGCCGCGGTCGCAGGCGCGAATCTGGTCGAGCGCTCCGGCGATGCCGTCGGGATTGCGCGTGAACTGGACGCTGGAGGAGTCGGCGAGAAATTCGCGCTCGCGCGCCACCGAGGCCTTGATCAGCCGCGCGAAAAACAGCCCCGTAAAGCCGATGAGGCAGACGATGACACCGGCCGTGAAGACGGCGACGAATTCGCCGATGCCATCGGCCTCGAACGCGCCGCGGATCATGTACAAGCCGAGCGAGCCGATCACCACTATGCCGGCAAGCACCCCCATCATGCGGATGTTGAGCGACATGTCGCCGTTGATGATGTGACTGAATTCGTGGCCGATGACGCCCTGCAGCTCGTCGCGGTTGAGGGTTTGCAGCGTGCCGCGTGTCACCGCGACGATCGAGTTGGACACATTGAAGCCGGCCGCGAACGCGTTGATGCCGAGTTCCTTGTCGAGGACGTAGACGGAGGGAACGCGCACGCCGGAGGCGATCGCCATTTCCTCGACGACGTTGAGCAACCGGCGCTCGAGCGCGTCGCCCGTGTCGGGAGCAATGCGCCGCGCGCCGAAGGCGGCCGCGATCGCCTCGCCGCCCGCCCGCAGCTTGAAAGTCTGCCGGATGCTTTCGACGACGATCAGCGTGAATGTAACGATCGCGCCCCACAGGTACACCGGCGCGGGCACGGAGCGGAAAACGTCGATCAGGCGATAATTCGCGTCGTCGGGCATATCGGCGATTTCAAACACCACGAAGATCGAGGCGATGAAGGCGTCCATCGCAATGACCACGCCAACCACCGCCAGCACGAACAGCACGACCATGACGTGCGTATTGCGCCGTGCGACGTGCTGTTGCTCGAAAAAGTTCATTGCGGCCGGCCCGCTGCGCGGCGCTAGAACTTGACCTGAATCGCCTTGCGTTCCTCGGCCGATTCGGTCGCTTGCAGAAGCTCAGCGGCCCCGAAGCCGAACATCCCGGCGAAGATGTTGTTCGGAAACGATTCGCGCTTGATGTTGTACTCCATCACCGAGTCGTTGTAGCCCTGGCGCGCGAAGCCGACCTTGTTCTCCGTGCTGGTGAGCTCTTCCTGCAGCGCGAGCATGTTCTGGTTCGCCTTGAGATCGGGATAGGCCTCGGCGACCGCGAACAGGCGCCCGAGCACTCCCGTGAGCGCCCCCTCGGCCTGGGCCAGCCCTTGCATCGCGGCCGGATTGCCCGGGTCCGCGCTGGCGGCCTGCGCAGCCGCGAGCGCCGCATTGCGTGCCTTGGTCACCGCCTCCAGCGTGCCGCGCTCGTGTGCGATGTAGCCCTTCGCGGTCTCGATCAGGTTGGGGATCAAGTCGTAGCGGCGCTTCAACTGCACGTCGATTTGCGCGAATGCGTTCTTGAAACGATTCCGGAACGTCACCAGTCCGTTGTAGATCGCGACCACCCACACGATGACCGCCGCCACGATGGCCAGAAAAATCCAGGTTTCCATGCCCATGGCCCGCCTCCCTTGGCTGGTTGTAATCGCCGCTACTATAGCGCAGGTACGCCCCGCTATGGCTACGGAGCTGAATCAACCGCGGCCGACGAACGGCATCTTGATCGCCATGGTCACCATGAACTGCACGTTCACGTCGTGCAGCAGGCCTGCCATGTAAACGATACTCGGGGCGGACATCGAAGTGCAGCCGGCGATGGGCGATGCGCAGCGCCGTTTCCGCATCCGCGGGGCTCGCCTCCCGAGCGAAGATGAAGGAAATCCAATCCTGGCGCAATGCCGATTCGCCGAGCCAGCGCGCCGGGAGCAGGTGTAGGACATGTCTCGGACTGCGCATCATAGGCCTTATGTTCATGCTGGCTCCCGCCTCCGCAGGAGAAAACCGCAATCCAGGCGGGTCGTGAGCGGGATCAGCGGTCAATTACCGCGCAATCTATTCCAAGCACCAGAGCGCAGCAAGCGCTTTCCCGCACCCCGGCTGTTTGACCCCGGCCATGGCGCCTTTAGCATCGGTGTATCTCATTTGTGATACAGGGTACCGATAATGGCGGTTTCGTTGAGGCTCCCGGGAAACGTTAAGCGACGCATCGCCAAACTGGCGGAGGAGCAGAACACGACACCGCATGCGTTCATGCTGGAAGCGATTCGCGATCGGGTGGACGCTGAAGAGGCCCGGGCGGCATTTCACGCGGAAGCCAAACGCCGGCTCGCGCGCATGCGGAAGTCCCGCTTGGGCGTGCCTGCCGAAGAGGTTTTCGACTATCTGCTGAGCAGAGATCGGACGAAGGCTGCGAGGCCATTCAAGCCTTCGTGAGTTGGTGGTTTCCGGAGGCAAGTCCGGCTACGTCGC
>JACQOK010000342.1 GCA_016202565.1 Betaproteobacteria bacterium
ATTTTGGCTCTCAGGACGCGAAGCTCGCCGCAGTGAATATCGCGAATATTCACAAGGTGAGCGACAAAGTCATGGGCCAAAATTCGCGCTAGCCCGAAGGGTTGCAGCCACAACGGCCGTTCACTTTGTCGGGCGGCTTGCTCATATTCGCGATATGAGCTGCGCCACCCTTCGCGTGATCAATCCGTTCTGGCAGCAACGCACACGTGGTTCATTATGTTAGGCACTCTTAATTACCAGAATAACGACGGCGCCCGGTGATCTCATGTCGATGGTGGGCTCGACGCCGCCCTTCGCGCGCAGTAGGCCGAGCTGGGACCGTAGCCCGTATATGGATGGAGCACCAAGCAATCCGGGGCAGCATCATTGACCCCGGATTTCTCTCCGTTTCATCCGGGCTACGTTTGCTGCGAAACGCTGTCCCGAAGCTGCCGCAGCCGATCCAGCAGCCCGGGCGCCTCGCACACCGCGGCAAGCGGTTCGAGTTCCTCGAATACCAGATTCCAGTCGAGCACGGAGCGCTGGCGAACGGCGATCGATTCCACGTCCAGCCAGTCCTGCGGACGGGAAGCGAATGCCTTCAGAACGACGAGATCCTCCGCTGAGCACGTGCGGAGGACTACATCCGCTGCAAGCGCCCATTCGGTTGAACGCGCTACGCAACGCTCCTCGAAAGGGATTGCTCCGAAGACGACGTCCACCGCAATTCCACCTTTGCTCTCGACAAGCAGGACACGGTTGCGAACAGCGAACTCGCGCGCGTTCTCGATACGCGGACCGAAGGCAGCAAGCAACCGGTCGGCCATGCGGCCCTCCTCACCGTACGGCGAGAGGACCGTAACGTCCACGTCCCGGGTCAAACGGGGCTCGCCCCAGCGCTGCAGTGCGATCCCGCCGATGAAGCAAAACCGCTCCCCTGCGTGAGAGAGGTAGCGCTGCACCTCGGAGGCTGCCCCGAGGACCGTCTTCATCGGTGGGCGAGCAGTCTGGAAAATCGGCGCTGCTGCTCAACCAGGCCGGAACCGCGCCGCTCTGTCAGCCCTTCCGGTAGCGGCATGCGAAGCAGGTCGAGTGTGGCCGCCTTTGCCTCTTCGTCCGTCATGCGCTCGAGCTCCCGGCGCCGGATGCGCGCGAGCTCGCGGCCGGCGCGTTTCCAAGTTTCTGCCCATCGCTTAAGATCTGCATCGCCCATGCACATATTTTACCTCTGATGTTCGTTCGCGAGCCACGACCATGGACGGCTCTCAATCATTCACAAGGGGACCCCCTGTGAGGTCGCGTCCCGCGCCGTAATCCGGGCTCTAAGCAGTTCCGCCCGCTCCTCCTATTGACAGGGGGATTTAACCTTCCTAGAGTCTCTACGCCAACCGTGGCTTTCTCAAGGAGGAGGCGCATCATGAAGAAGAACTTCTCGGCTCTGAGCATCCTCTTATTCCTTGCTCTTGTCCTGCTTCCCGCCGTTCCCGCGCATGCGCAGTGCAAGCTCGGGGTTCCCTCGATCAAGGTGGGCGTGCAGGGCGCCGCTTCGGGGCCGCACGCGGACTACGGACGCCAGATCGAGATGGGAGCGACCATGGCCGCCGAGGAGATCAATGCGGCCGGCGGCATCCTCGGCTGCAAGGTCGAGACCCGGTTTATGGACGACGAGAACAAGGCGGCGACCGGGGTGAAGAACGCCCGGTTACTGGTCACCGACTGGGGCGCGCACTTCACGGTCGGCACCGACTCGAGCGGTGTGGCGATGGCGATGGGGCCGGTGCTGGCGGAACTGAAGCGCATCCACTTTTTCACCCATGCGGCGACCCACCGGCTGACCGAGGAGCTGGTGGCGGCGAAACACATCAAGGAGATTGTCCGGGTGAGCGTTCCGATCTATCAGGACGCCATCATCGCCGCTCTCATTTTCAAGGACCGGAAGGATATCAAGCGGTGGGCCAACATCGGCGCGGACTACGAGTACGGCTACGTGGCCTGGAATCTCTTCAAGGAGACCCTGAAGAAACACCGGCCCGACGTGGAATTCGTAGGTGAAGCGTGGGCGCCGTTCCTGACGCTCGACTTCTCTCCCCATATTTCGGCGGTCATGGCGCAGAAGCCGGACGCAATCTTCGCGACGCCGTGGGCGGGAGAGGCGGTGCAGCTCTTGCGGCAGGCGTTGATCCAGGGCGTCTTCGATAACGTCCAGGTCTGGTGGCAAGCGATGGGAGGTTCCGTGGACGTACTGGAGGGAATTTCCGCGGAGGTGCAGAAGGACCGCTTCAAGGGCAAACTCTGGGCGACCGCCCGCTATATCCACAACTGGCCCGACACCCCCGAAAACAAGTCGTTCATCGAGCGCTATCGCAAGCGCTGGGCGCGGTTCCCCAATTACTCCGCAGAGACCACCTATTCGGCTTTGTTCATCATGAAGGCTGCCGTCGAAAAAGCCCGGAGCCTGGAAACCGCCAAGGTGATCGATGCCATGAAGGGAATGCAGATCAGGAACCCCGGCGGGCTTCGGGTGTTCAGGTCCGAGGACCAGCAATTCATCTACAACGTGCCCGCCGGACGCCCGGTGATGGACGCGAAGTATCCCATCCCGGTGCTCGGCGACCTGAAGGTATTCCAGGCCAAGGACTACTACCGGCATCCGCCTTTCACGCCGGTCGCGGTGACGAAGTAGACGCTTCGACGAGGGAGGGCTGAGTCCGGGCCTTCCCGCACGCATGGAAAATATCGCCTTTCAGGGTCTCATCGGCCTGTCCCTGGCGATGTACCTCTGGCTGATCTCGGCCGGGCTCACGATCATCTTCGGCGTGCTCGGGATCGTGAACTTCGCCCACGGGAGTCTCTTCATGGTGGGGGCGTACCTCGCCTACACCTGTTATGGTCCGATGGGGCTGCCGTTCCCGGTGGCGATCCTCCTGAGTCTGCTCGGGACCGGGCTGCTCGGCTTCGTGATGGAGCGTGGATTCTTGAGCCGCATCTATGGGATCGACGAGGCCTACCAGCTCCTCCTCACCTTCGGCTTCATCCTGATTCTCGATGACGCCGTCAAGATGATCTGGGGCGGGGTCTTCAAGATCCCGCCGATTCCGGCCTTCCTCGATGGAGCTGTGCCGGTATTCGGCAGGTTCTTTCCGGTCTACAACTTGTTCGTGATCGCGGTCGGGCTGCTCGTTGCCGTGGTCCTGTGGCTGGTCTTCGAGAAGACGTGGTGGGGCAGGATCGTGCGCGCGACCGCCGCGGACCGCGAGATGGCGGGCGCCATCGGGGTCAACGTCCCGCGGGTTTTCTCCGGCGTGTTCGTCGTCGGTGCAATGCTGGCCGCGCTGGGTGGGGCCATCGGCATACCGGTGCGCGTGGTCGCACCCGGGATCGGCGCGGCGATGATCATCCAGGCATTCATCATCACCGTCATCGGCGGCCTGGGGAATCTCAAAGGCGCGTTTGTGAGTTCCCTCATCGTCGGCATCCTGAGCGCGTATGGAACGCTGTTCTTCCCGGTGTTCGAGCTGTTCTTCATCTTCGTGATCATGGCGGTGGTGCTTCTCGTCCGCCCGCAGGGACTGTTCACGCGTTGAGCCCCGCACCTGACCGCCTCTCGCCCCAAATCACGACGCTGATCGTGCTCCTCGTCGTGGCGCTCTTCCTGCTGCCATGGGTGGCCGGGCGCTACCCGGTGTATCTCGCGATGCAGATCCTGATCCTCGCGGTGTTTTCGCTCGGCTTCAATCTCCTGCTCGGTTACACGGGGCTCCTTTCCTTCGGCCAGGCCGGCTTTTTCGCGGTCGGGGCCTACGCCTGCGCGAAGATTCTTCTCGCGGTGCCCAACCTCATCCTCGGTATCGCAGGCGGTGTGGCATGCGCAGGGGTAGCGGCCCTGCTGCTCGGAATACTCTCGGTTCGCCACACGCGCATTTACTTTGCGATGCTCACGCTGGCGTTCGGCATGATGATCTACTCCATCGCCTGGAAGTGGCGCGATTTCACGGGCGGCGATGACGGGCTTGTCGGAATTCCGCGGGCGCCGTTGGAGATTCCCGGTATCGTGAGCGTGAGCGTTGCGGCGATGGACCGTTATTACTACGTGGTGCTGGTGCTCTCGCTGCTGGCGATTCTCGCCATGTACCGGCTGATACGCTCCCCGCTCGGACTGACGCTCCAGGCCATCCGGGAGAGCGATACCCGCGCGGAGTTCGCCGGGGTGCCGGTCCGGAAGTACCGCCTCATCGCGTTCACCGTCGCCGGGCTCTACGCCGGTCTTGCCGGCGCGCTGCTCCCGCCGCTGGAGAACACGGTGACGCCGCCGATCGCGCATTGGAGTACTTCGGCCGAACCGGTGCTCGCAACCCTCTTGGGCGGCGTTCACAGCTTTGCCGGGCCCATCGTCGGCGCGTTCCTGTTTTTCGTGATCAAGGACGTGATCGTCCGCTTCACGGAATACTGGCTCATCTGGTTCGGCATCATCGTGGTCGCGCTCGTCATCGGTTTTCCCGGCGGTGTGATGAGCATCTTCGCGCGGCGTCACCGTCGCGTGGTGCAACACCCGGACGATGCTGATCATATGCACAAGGTTCAATAGGAAACGAAAACGACGTGACGGATCTTCTCAGAATCGAAGATGCCACGAAGCGCTTCGGCGACTTCGTGGCGATCAACGGGGTGAGTCTGGCGCTCCCCGCCGGACGGCTTACCGCCATCATCGGCCCGAACGGCGCCGGTAAGACGACGCTGATCAATCTCGCGACCGGAGCGTTTGTCCCCGACCGCGGGGAGATGTACTTCAAGGGCGATGAGATCACGCATCTCCCCGTCCATCAGCGGGTGCGCAAAGGGTTGTCCCGATCGTTCCAGGTCATGAACATCTTTGCGCACCTGTCGGTGCTCCAGAACATTCTCGTACCGGTCCTCGCGATGCGCGGGCGCGCCGGCTTTCCCTTTCACGAGATGACGCGAGAGACGGAGGCCGTGACCGAGGCGCGCCGAATCCTGCGCGAGATCCGGCTCCCCGACGCGGAGAATCTTCCCGCCGGTACGCTGTCGCACGGCGATCAGCGGCTGCTGGAACTGGGAATCGCAATCGCACCCGCGCCCGAACTTTGTTTTCTCGACGAGCCCTCATCGGGATTGACCCCCGTCGAGCGCACGATGGTCATGGAACTGATACGCAGGCTCTCCACGGAACGGCGCACGACCTTTGTCATTGTCGAGCACGACATGGACGTGGTGTTCGCACTCGCGGACTGGATCGTGGTGATGAACCGGGGCCAGGTGTTGATCGAGGGGCCGCCCGCCGAAATCCGGGAAAACCACGCCGTTCGTGAAGTTTATCTTGGTGAGGAGGAATTGCTGGCGTGATGCTTGCGGTGCGCGACCTCGTGACCGCGTACGGACTGGGCGCGGTGATTCACGGCTTGTCCATTGATGTGGAGGCGGGTGAAGTCGTTTGCCTGCTCGGGCGAAACGGCGCCGGCAAGAGCACGACGCTGCGCAGCATCATGGGGCTGACGCCGCCTCGCAGCGGGAAGGTGGAATTCATGGGGAGGAACATCACCGGTCGCCCCGCGTTCGAAATCGCACGCCTCGGCATCGGCTACATACCCGATGACCGTCGCATCTTCGCCGACCTGACGGTTGAGGAGAATCTCGAGATCGTCCGCCACGTGACCCGCCGCGACGGGCGCTGGACGCTGGAGCGCGCCTATCAA
>JACQOK010000014.1 GCA_016202565.1 Betaproteobacteria bacterium
GTCCATCGGCTCGCAGTTTCGCTCCGCGCTTCCTCCCCACACTCGGTCGCCCTCATGCAGTTGCGCTTCGCTTCGTTCGCTGTGATCAACTTACGGTGGGACTTACACCCACAAGAGTGCGCCCGTGCCGGGCGCACAAAAAGATGCCGGGCGTCTTGAAACGCCCGGCATCAGCCGATACCAACCGCGATTTGCCGTTTATGCCTTCACTCGGGGCGCCGTGTGCCATAAAGACACCGGCCGGCGTCCGCGGCATCTGCCCGAGCGGGCAGCTTCTTTCAGGCCGGCTGCACGTTCTGCTTCGCCGGCGCTTGAGCCGCGCCTCGATCACCCGGGATCGGCATGCCGGGGCATCGTTGGCAGCGCGAGCGGTTTCATTTTCGCGCCGACGGCGCCCACGTTTCTTTGATCTTCGTCAAAGTTTCTCCATTGGCCGGACTCGGGGCGCAGGACGTTTCCCGTTGATCGGCCATGACCCTGCGCCCCTTCGAATGATCGGTCGGCCTTCCACGCCTCGACGATGGCGGGCGGCCGCCGACCCGTTGAGCTTGAATGGGACCACAGTGCGGACTACACTAAAGAAAAAACGGGAACGAAGGCCCGTCAAGAAAAGCTCAAGGCCGTGATTTCACGGCTCAATCGAGGAGGAGGTAGCATGAAGGCGAACAGCTGGCGCATTCTCGTCGCACTGGGCTTGCTTGCGGGTTCACTGCCGGCGGCATACTCCGCTGAAAAAAAAGCACAAGGCAACGACTTCCCGAACAAGCCGATCCGCTTCATCGTCCCGTTTCCGCCCGGCGGCAGCAACGACGTATTGAGCCGCTACATCGGCATCAAGCTCACCGACCGGCTCGGCCAGCAGATCGTGATCGACAATCGCGCCGGCGCCAACGGCATCATCGGCACCGAGCTTGCCTCCCAGGCGCCCAACGACGGCTATACCATGCTGGTCGTTTCCACGTCATACGTGTTGAACGCCGCCGTACGGGAGCGGCTGCCTTACGACATCGAGAAATCCTTCGATCCGGTCTCGTATATCGGGGAGGCCCCGAATAGCATCGTGGTCAACCCGAAAGGCGGGTTCGGCACGCTGCGCGATCTCGTCGAGCGCGCCCGGGCAAAACCGGCATCGATCTTCTACGCTGCGACCGGCATCGGCGGATTCAACCACTTCGGCGGCGAGCTGTTCAAGAGGGTCGCCAACATCGACATGGTGATGGTGCCGTACAGGGGCGGCGGCCCGGCGATGACCGACCTGATCGCCGGGCAGATCCCGGTGATGTTCAGTTCGGTGACCCAGGTCCTGCCGCACGTGCGCAACGGCAGGCTGAAGGTGCTCGGTGTGGGCGCGACAAAACGCACGTCAGCGCTGCCTGACGTTCCGACCGTCGCCGAAGCCGGGTTTCCCGGATATGAAATGTATGTCTGGTGGGGCATCGTCGTGCCGGCCGGCGTACCCGCACCTGTGCAGAACAAGCTGCGCAGCGAAATTAACGCAATTCTCAAGGACCCCGAAACGATAAAACGGCTTCGCAACGATGCCGCGGAGCCACGGATCGTTACGCCCGCCGAGCTACGGAAACTGATCCGCAGCGACCTGAAGAAGTGGTCCGAAGTGGCGAAGCGGGCCGGCATCCACGTGCAGTGATTCACTCCTTGGGAATGCCGGCCGCTGCAATGAGCTTGCCGAAAAGCGCGCTTTCGTTTCGCATGTAAGCGCCGAGTTCCGCTGGACCGGCGGCCACGACTTCCGCGCCGACTTCGGTCAGGCGCTGTTTCACATCGGGCTGGTTCAGCGCCCAGGCAACATCCCGGGTGAGCTGGTCGATGACCGGTTTCGGCGTGCCCGCCGGCGCATACACCCCCATCCAGCTTGCAACATCGAAACCGGGATAGGCCCGGGCGACCGGCGGAACGTTCGGCAACACCGCCGAAGGGGTGGCCGTCGACACGCCGAGCGCGCGCAGTTTCCCCGACTGCACGTGACCCAGCGCCCCCACCACGTTGTTGAATTGGAGGTGCACCTGGCCGCTGATGAGATCCGCCAACGCGGGCGCTGCACCCTTGTACGGCACGTGGACGAGCTTGATGCCGGCACGCGATTCCAGCAGCACCATGCCGAGGTGCTGCACCCCTCCCACGCCGGAACTCGCGTAGCTGAGCGCCCCCGGTTCCCGCTTCGCCAGCCGCACCAGTTCCTGGACCGTTTTCGACGGCAGCGAAGGATGGGTGACCAGCACCATGCAGGACTTCACCATGAATGATGCGGGCGCAAGATCGCGCTCGAAATCGTATAGCAGCGACTTGCGCATATGCGGATACACGGTAATGGGTCCGCTGTTGCCCACCAGCAGGGTATAACCGTCGGGCGGCGCCTTCACGACCGCCTGCGTGCCGATGGCGCCGCCACTGCCGGCGCGGTTGTCGACGATGACCTGCTGTCCCCACCTGCCCGTCAGTTTTTGCGCGGCGAGGCGTGCGACCGTGTCGACCGGCCCGCCCGCTGCGTAGGGCACGACCACCCGCACCGGCTTGCCGGGATAGGTTTGAGCGGTCAACTCGCTCGCAAGCAGCAGCGCGGCGCACAACGCCAGCACGCGCACAGCCGAGACGCCGGTGCAGTCCATGCCTAACCGCCCCGCATGACGGGCGACAGGGTCGGCCAGAAGGCCCTTGTCATGATTTCCTTGACCGTGCTCTCGGTCGCCGCATCGCTCATGCAGCGCCGCACGATCGCATAACCGGCGTGGACCTGCTGTACCCGCGCCGAGGGGCTGTGGGACCGGAAGTCTTCGCGGGGTTGCGCGAGAATGAATCGCGCTTCCTCCTCATGGATTGCAGCGGTGAGCAGTTTCTCGGCACGCCTCCTGTCGGCTTCGGCCGCATTGGAAGTGCCGAGCGTGACGAGAGAGGCCTGCAGGTGCGACGCCTTGGAGCAAGTGAGCCAGGCGAACCATTTCGCGCAAAGCGCCACCGGGTAGATCTGCAAAGCCTTCGGGATGTCCACCGCGTGGTACAGGCACACCTCGCCCCAGCGGAAGGAGAAATCGAGGAGATCGGTCGCCGCGTGCTGGCGCACCTGAATCTGGCCGATCCGCTCACCCCAGTCCGCGAGCAGCGGCCGGTGATGCGACAGCCACGCCTTGAGCGCGCGCGGCAACAGATCGACGCGGAAGCTCATTTCGATGTCGTCGCGGTCTTTCGGGATGTCAAACGCTTCGCGTGCGCTCGGGCGGATTTCGAGGATGGCGTGACGCGCGTGGGAGAGGTTCCAGGCGTAACGCGCCCGTTCCAGGCGCTTTTCGTTGAAAGCCGGGTGGTAACGCCTGCTGATCGAGGCCGCGTCGGTTGAGAGCACCTCCTGGTCGAGTTCCTGGGCGGCCAACATCCGTTCATCGGTCATCCCGGCAAGGCGCGCGAGCGCCAAGTCGTAGTGCTGCTGAAAGCGCGCGCCCACGACTTGCGGCGCGACATTCTCGTCGAACTCGCTCGGCACTTCCCCGTCCTGGATTGCGAACTGCAGACTTTCCCAGTCCGGATGGCCATACATTTGAGCCAAGGCTTCCCGGCATTCGGTTGGCGCCTTCTGCGGATAGTAGCGCTGCAGCAGCCGAACCGTTCGCTCCGCATGCGCCATCGTCGGCGTGAATCTCGCCAGGTTTTCCACGCTCACGAGCCTCCCACGATTCCGCTACGCTTCAAAGCACTCGCCCTCCCGTCTTCACGAATGCGCTGCATTCATCGGTGGAGATCGTATCACCGACGTGGATCACGCAACAGTGAAATATGGCCTCGTCCGCACAAAATCACTTCATTGGATAACGCACGCATCCGATCCGCAGCCGAGATCACGGTCGGCATCCGCGAGCAGCCGGTCGAAGCTCTCAGGCAGGCGAACAGGACGCCCGATCACGCTCGGCGAATGCGCCTGCAGCCAGTAGCTGTGGGTCGGGTGCGAACCGCCCGCGACGACGAGCACGATGTTCTCGGGCTTGAGGCAGATCGGCCAGGGATCGAGGCTGATGCTCTCGCGCGTGACCGGGTTGGCGTCGATCTCGATCCAGGCGGGCGCGCCGGCGCGGCGCATCTGCGCCATCGGGATCTTCGAGTTTTCCCAGAGGAACTGGCGGATCGCGGGCTTGGTCCAGCCCAGTCCCGCCATCGTCTGCGCCACCACCGGCGAGATCATCATGACCCCCGGGGTGCCCTTCTCGTATCCCGCCAGCGCGGCAAGGTTGGGCGTGCGCATGAAATCCGCCATGCGCCACAGGCCGTTCTGCACGTCTTCTTCCGGCGTTTCCTTCTTCGCGCCGCGGCGCCGCACGTTGGTGACCCCGCTCGCGAAGACGAGCGAGATCGAATTCGAGCCTGGCTCAAAACCGTGGCGTTCGGTGGCGTGCGGGAGCCAGCCTTCCGGCAGCCCGGCCTCGTCCTCGGCGAAAACCGCGTTGGTGTAGCGCATGGCGCCGAAGATCGCCATCGTTCCGATGCCCGGCAGGGCACCGCCCACGTTCTGCTGCAGCAGGCGCAGGGCGCGCCCGATGCTCGCCCCGGCGGGGCGCTGCGGGTCGGGCCCGAGCAGGCCGAAACCCGAGTTGAGGCGGATCTGTTTCGCGACCGGTCCGTTGACGATGACCACTGGAAACGGCCCGCCCGACGTCGCCTGCAGCTGGTCGAAGCCCGTCGTTGGGTCGAGACACGCGTCCACCGCGGCGACAAGCACCGGCAGGTATTCCGGCCGGCCGCCCGCCATCCCAAGCGCAATGGCACAGGTCTCGACCGTGGTGACGCCCCCGCGCGGGGGGAACTTGCCGATCACGTGCGTGCGGGGGAGCGCCGTGCCCTGGAGTATCCAGTCCACGCGTTCCCGCGTTGCCGGCCACAGCGGCAGGCCGTCGCCCCACAGATGGGTGAGGAGCAGGTGATTGGCCTTGTTGAGCGCTTCCTCGTAGTTCGCACCCTCCACGGAGAGCAGCGGGCTTTCAGCCGCCGCCTGCGCGAACTCCGAATGCCAGCGGGTCAGCCCGTCGTAGAACTCGCGCTTGCGTTGCCTGACCGGCGCGATGTCGCTGCCGGGCAGGAACATGGCGATCGGGAAAGTGACCATGGCCGCGTCCGGCGCGAGTCCCACCCCGGACACGGCGTTCTTCATGACGCCGACGAAATCCGTCCGCGTCAGCGTGACGGTCGGGATGCCCAGCGCTTCGATCCTAGCGGCTGCACGGCCGCATGCTGTGGCGCAGGCCCCTCAGGCGGCGTTGCCGACGATGACGGCGTCCACCCCGCTTTTCTTGACCGCCGCCGCGGTCTCCTCGGTGCCGATCAAGGCGTTGCCCTGGGGGAAGGCGTCGATGGGCAAGACCTCGATGCCCGGAAAATCCTCCTCCAGCAGCGTTTTCAGCAGCGGCAGCATGCGGTAAGCCTGCCACTGCTCGTTGCTGACGATACCGATGCGCTTGCCTTCGAGAGATGCGAGCCGCGGCGCGTGCGGCTGCGTCACCTCGAGCGCGCCGGATGGATCGTGGAATTCGAGTTTGACCATGGAACCTCCTCCGTGAGAGACGATGTCCGGAATCGAAAACGATCCGAATCTACCACACTCTTCAATGCGGGTGACGCGTGACGGGTGACGAGTCCCCGGCTCGTGCCGGGCTGACGGAGCCAGGGCCGCATCTCGTTGCTGGAGTCAGGCCTCGGACGGAGCAGGCTGAGTGCTGTTTCCGATCAAGCCTTCGATCTCTTCGGGCGGCAGCGGCGGGCTGAAGAGGTAGCCCTGCATCTCGTCGCACCGCAACAGCTTCAGAAGCTGAAGCTGTTCCTTCGTTTCGACGCCCTCGGCGGTGACTTTGAGATTCAGGCAATGGGCGAGCGAGATGATCGTCGACACGATGGTCATGTTGTGCGCGCTGCTCGTCATGTCGGCGATGAAGGAACGGTCGATCTTCAGTGAAGTCACGGGAAGCCTGGCGATGTAGCTCAGGGACGAATAGCCGGTGCCGAAATCATCGATTGCAATCCCGATCCCCGCCGCCCTGATCGTCTCGAGCTTGGCGATGCAGTGCTCGATATCCTCCATGATCAGGCTTTCCGTGATCTCTAGATCGAGTTGCAGAATGCCGGCCCCGTCCTGGGCCGCCAGCCGCCGTATGTCGTTCGCGAAATTCGGCTGACGCAGGTGGAGCGGCGAGATATTCACGGCAATGCGCGGAGGATTCAGCCCGCTCGCCGCCCACCTTTGGTAATCGCGTACGGCCTGATTCAATACCCACTTGCCGACATCCAGGATGAGGCCGGTCTCCTCGAGCAGCGGCACAAACTCGTTCGGCGGCACCATGCCCAGTTCGGGACTGCGCCAGCGGATGAGCGCCTCCAGGCCGATAATGCGGCGGGTCGCGATCTCCACCTTGGGCTGGTAGTGGAGGACGAACTGCTCGTCCACCACCGCGGTGCGCAGGCGGTTCTCCAGGGCCAGCTTCTCCGCGACCCGCGCGTTCATCTGCGGAGCATAGAACAGGTACTTGTCACCCGATGCCTTGGCCTTCTTGAGCGCCGCCTCGGCATTCCGGAACAGTTGCTCGGCGTCCATCCCATCGCCGGGAAAAAGCGCGACGCCGCACTTGAGCGACGGCCTCAATTCCTGGCCGGCGACGGAGAAAGGCCGGCTTACCGAGCCGATGATCTTCTGTTCCAGGGCGTGCGCGACGTCCGCATCGTCCTTGATGCCGGCAAGCACGATGCCGAACGTATCGACGCTGAGGCGGGCCACCGGATGCCGGTCTTCCAGCGCGTGGCGCAGGCGCGCCCCCACCTGCTTCAGCACGGCATCACCCGCCTGCCGGCCCAGCGTATCGTTGATGATCCCGAAGCGCTGCAGATCGAGCACCAGCAATGCGATCCTGCCGCGGGTCTCCCGTGCCGTCAGCACGAACTGGTCGACGCGCTCATGGAACAGCCGGCGGTTGAGCAGCCCCGTCAGCACATCGTAGTAGGCAAGGTAGTTGAGCCGTTCCTCCTTTTCCATCGCTGCCAGGGCAAACGAGATGTCTCCGGCGAGGTCGGCCAGCAGCTTGAGTTCATCCTGATCGAAGAAGCCGGCGTCGCGCGCGTAAAAATGCAGCGACCCGGCCGACTCCGTGCCGACGAGGAGCGGCAGCACGACGAACGAGCGGAAGCCTCTGGCGAGCGTCTCCTCCCTGTGGATGAGGCGTTCGTCGGTCGCGACATCGTTCACCACCACCGGCTTGCCGGTGCGGATCGCGGCCCCCGAGACGCCGCGTCCCTCGAGGATGTCCTCCCGCGCGGAGGGCCGGATCATTCCGAGAAACCCGCGTTCCTCGCCCATCCATGCATGCGGACGGATGTCGAGCGTCTGGGGATCGACCAGGCCCACCCACGCCAGCGCAAAGCCGCCGTCCTCGACTGCGATCCGGCACGCCTCGCGCAAGAGTTCATCCCTGTCGCGAATTCGCACGATCGCGGAATTGACGCCGCTCAATACCCGCTCGATGCGGCTCAGTCGCAGAATCTTCTCCTCCTGGCGCTTGCGGTCGGTGACGTCGGACGCGATTCCGTCAATTCTGGTTTCGCCATCGCCGGCGCTCCGCACCAGCCGGGCGCGATTGTGAATCCAGCGCACCGCGCCGTCCGGACGCAGAATCCGGTACTCGATATCGATCGCCTTTTCCGCGGCAACCTGCTGCCAGGCATCACGGACCCGCTGCGCATCGTCGGGATGGATGACTTCAAACCACAGACCGGGATTGGCGACAAACTCTTCGGGCGGACGACCGAAGACTTCCTGTGTCGCCGCATTGACGTAGATCGCCTGCCGCATGTCGGGGGAAACCGAGCAGATCACGTCGCGCAGCGAACTGAAGATGCTGTTCGTGCGCTCCCGGATCCTGGCCAGCTCGACTTCGGTCTGTCTGCGGTTTCTGCGGTCCTCGGCCTCCTGCAGGGCGCGCTTCACCGCCGATCCCAGCCGGGCGAGATTGGTCTTGAGAACGTAGTCGGTGGCGCCGCTCTTCAGCGACTCGATCGCCGCTTCCTCGCCGATCGTCCCGGAGACAAAGATAAACGGCATCTCGGGATGCCGGTCGTGGGCGATCGCGAGCGCGGACATGCCGTCGAAATGCGGCAGTGAGAAATCGCACAGAATGATGTCAGGCGAAAACTCCTCCAGTTGACGCAGATAGTCGGCCTTGGTTTCGACGCGAATCGCCGTGCAGGACAAGCCGGCCCGTTTGAGCTCGCGCACCGCCAGCTCCGCATCGGCTCCCACATCTTCGACGATCAGTAACCTGGTCTCCTCGGTCATGCTCTTGTGCCACTCCGTGCACTTGGCGCTACTGCTCGCAGTTCATCAAGTTTTCGATTACCGGTATAAGCTCTCTGCTGATCGCGCGCTTGCAAACGTACGCTTTCGCGCCGGCCCGGCTCGCGGCGGAACGATGGCTCGAGTCGTCGAAGATCGATATCACGATCACCGACGTATGGGGCGAACGTTCAAGCACCACCCGCGTTCCCGCGATCCCGTCCATGCCCGGCAGCCGGATGTCCATGAGGACGATGTCCACCCTTTCCGTCTCGATGATCTTCAGCGCCTCGTCCACGGTGCCCGCCTCGCGCAGCTGGAACTGCCCGAATGAAGCCTTGATCCGTTCGCACAGCGCGTGCCGGACGGCGTCGTGGTCGTCCACTACCAGCGCTACGCGATTTTCCAGCGAATCCTCGTTCATCGGTCATCCTCCGACTCATTTGTGAATGGCTTGCGCCGACCAGCGCTCCGTTCTGCCGGAGCGGCTGCACTTGACTGCCAGTCTAACCAACGGGGGTATCAAAAGCTGTCAGGCGTAGCCGACAATTCGTGCCCGGAATTTCCTGACAAGCGGGTAAGCGCCACCCTTATTCGAGCGAGGTGAGGCCGTTCTGGATCGCAAACTTGACGAGGGTCGCAAAATCGTGGATGTCCAGCTTCTCCATCATCCGGGCGCGGTAGGTCTCCACGGTCTTGGGAGAGAGCGACAGGGCGGTGGCGATATCCGAGGCGGCATGCCCTTCCGCCAGCATCTGCAATACCTGCCGCTCGCGAGCGCTCAAGCGGTCCAGGGGGTCTACCGCCGCAGTCTTGTTCACCACCTGGTCGATCACGGTGTCGGCCAGTTGCTTGCTGAGATACCGCCCGCCCCTGTGGACCGCCCGGATCGCATCGACGACTTCCTTCGCGGCCGATCGCTTGACGACATATCCGGTCGCGCCGGCCTGGAGCGCGCGCAGGACGTGGACCGCGTCCGAGTACATCGAAAGCATGATCACGCGGGTCTCGGGACAATGTTCGTGAATCATGTGCGCGGCCTCGGTGCCGTTCAGGACCGGCATCGCGTGGTCCATCAGAACGACGTCGGGCCGCGCCGCCAACGTGCGGCGCACGGCCTCCTGGCTGTCCTGCACGCAGTCGATGACCTTCATGTCGTCCTGTGCCTCGACGACGAAGCGCAGCCCCTCGGCCACGACGCCGTGATCATCCACGATGAGGACTTTGATCGTCATGTCAGACGGGGATCCGGACCATGATCCGCGTCCCGCGGCCGGGCGTTGTCTCGACCTCGAATTTGCCGCCGACTGCCTGCGTCCGTTCTCGCATCGTCACCATGCCCAGGCCGGGCCTTCGCCTCGACGTGGAAATCGATCCGCCGTCTAACCCGATACCATCGTCCGCCACCGCCATGAGGCATTGGCTGTCCCGGCGCTCCAGTCGGATCTCGACGCACTTGGCGTGCGCGTGTTTTGCGACATTGTTGAGCGCCTCCTGCGTAATCCTGAAAAGCGCAATTTCGGTTGCCGGAAGCAGTCGCTCCATCCGCTCATCACCCTCTATCTTGACATGAATGCCGGTTCGATTGGTGAACTCGGTTCCGTACCACTGCAGGGCGGGCAGCAACCCGTAATCGTCCAGCATCGGCGGTCGCAGTTCCGACATCACGTTTTCGATGGCCCCGGTGGTGGATTCGAGGAGCGCCGCCGAATCGCCGAGCCGCGAATGAAGCTCCTCGCTTCCGTCGCCCGCGAGTTGTGTCCGCAGGATATCCAGGTTGATGCTGAGCGCGGTCAGGTCCTGGCCCACCAGGTCGTGCAGCTCCCGGGAAAAGCGCCGGCGCTCGAATTCCTGTATGTCGACCAACCGCCGCGACAGCGCCTGCAGTTGCTCGGCGGAGGTCTGCAACTCCTCCTGTGCGATCTTGCGCTGGGTAATGTCCATGATGGTGCCCGGCACCAGTGCTCGGTGGTCGCGCCGCGTCGGCCTGGCGATGGTGTGCGCCCAGCGCACGGTCCCGTCATCAAGCTGAATGCGATGCTCTATGTCACGATCCTGCCCGGCCTCGACGGCATGACGAAGCGCCTCGTCAACGCCGGCGCGGTCGTCTGGATGCACCCGCCGCAGAAAGTCCTGATAGGCGAAATGCGCCAGCCGAGAATCAAGCCCCAGGATGCGCCAGGTCTCTTCCGAGCATGTCATGCGTCCGGTTGCGGGGTCGAGCGCCCAGTTGCCAAGATGCGCCATCTGCTGCGCCTCCGCAAGGCCGGCCTCGCTTTCGCGCAGGTCTTTGGTGATTTCATTAGCAATCTCGACCGCCCGACTCCGTGACGATGCCAATGAGTAAACCATACCGAAAAGAAGCAGTGTGGATAGCAGTCCTCCGGCCAATACTGCTGGCGGCAACAATCTGTCGGTGTTGTTGAGGACCAAATCTTTTTGCGCACTGTATTCGAACTCCCAGATTCGGCTGGCGATTTCGACTGGCAGCACGTGAGTAAAAGCTAAGTTGCTCATCGACTCTGTGAGAGATCGCTTAGTGAGCTGATCGCTGTCAAACAACAGCCGTTTTTCTCCCGAGAAATCGGTGTCTTGTTGATCGACCGCGGAGCGGACATCATATAATTTAACCCGCATATATCGCAGCAGTTCTTCACTGAGCGCTGCTCTCATCAGCTTTTCAACATCGAAGCCCGCGCCAACAGAACCGACATACGCGGTTCGTCGCTGTTCGACCGTGTCCAGAGGCATTCCTTCTCTGTACACTGCGAGCCGCATTGCCAAGTATATGGTCTCCTTTCCACGTTTTACTCGGAGCGGCTGCCCCGAAGCGATCAGTTTTCCACTATCCCTCTGTAAACGAACGGTTGCGGCTACCTTTTCCGGATCGGCGGCCATGGGATTTGCCCCAATGTCGAGGCCAAACGCAAATTCGTATCCGGCCATCGGCTCAAGATACACAATCACGAAATATTCGGAGCGTTCTCCGGGCGGCTTGATCGCAAACCGGGGATAGCCTTCCGGATCCAGAGTGGTGTCGCCGCGCACCGCTTCTTCGAAGCGCTTTTTGTCCTTGGCCGGAACGTAGGGAGCATAGTTGAGGGACTCAAAACCGGGGTAGCGATGCTTGAGATCAAGCGATTCGACAAACCGGTGAAATCGGAGGCGATTGACGGAACCTTCACTGGCGAAAAGCGCCTGTAAGGCGTACAACATGTCAGTGTAGGAACGGAGACGGTCCACAATGATGCTATTTGCATTGTTTGTCTCGCGCTCAAAGCGCAGCCGAGCGAGGTGCTCCACCGAATTCTGTACGAATACGAACAAAAGAAATGACGCAGGGATTCCAATGGCTAAGACTAACCAGGGTATCACGGCCGAATCAAAAAACCGCCGACTCGATTTGGCCATTGTCAAGTTCACTGTTTCCATCCTTACCAGCCCAGCCACGGGAGGAGCTTACGCATATTATGTAACAGAGATTCGATTGTATCGACCATTTCGGCAGTCTTAAACAGCGACAAAAAAAGCCGGATTACTCCGGCCTTCAAGCGCTGCCTCAAAATAGGAAAAGCACTGGTACTATACAGTCGGTCATTACGACCGGGACGCCGCCTCTTGGCTACTCATGAGGGGACGCGGGCACAGTCGCAGCGCCACCTTTTTCTCACCGTCCTAACTGGGCAGCTGTCCACGGTTTCGTGTGAATACGCCGTGAGCTAGGCGACGAACATCATGTCCGCATGACTGCACCAGGCACTGTTGCATTGTTTGCCGGGATGGCGATACTCGACAGCGCTGTGTTCTCGGCTCGAATGGCGATACTGGACAGCGCTGCGTTCTCGGGTCGGATAGCGATACTGGACAGCGCTGCGTTCTCGGGTCGAATGGCGATACTGGACAGCGCTGCGTTCTCGGCTCGAATGGCGATACTGGACAGCGCTGCGTTCTCGGCTCGAATGGCGATGCTCGACAGCGCTGCGTTCTCGGCTCGAATGGCGATGCTCGACAGCGCTGCTTTCTCGGCTCGGATGGCGATGCTGGACATGGCGGTGTTGGCAGCCGCGATGCCATCCCCGGACCAAGCTGCTTCGGCGCGCTCAACGCTGCCGAATTCGCGTTCATAGAGATGACGCGTCTTCTCTGCCAGCTCAGCCCTTTTTTCTACGACCGCCGGAGTACGTTCACCGATGTGAGGACTGTGATGCAGGAACGTTCCGAACACGTTCTCGCAGTCCTGCGCGTATTTCATCGTCTGCAGGATATGCGTGTGCCAGAACTCGTCGACATCCTTGTTGAGCAGGATGTCTTCGGCGGCGTCCTGATACTTCACTGCCATAGTGAGGTAATTTTTGTAGGCGGCTTCAATGCTGTCCGCATATTCGCGCGTCCAGCCTTCCCCCACCTCGGCGTCCATCACCCGGACCTTGACGGATTCCAGATCGAGCGCCTGAATTGCGGAAATGACCTGCTCTACCGGTCTTGCGGTCAGTCTCGGTTGCATCTTCCTCTCCTCTTTCGCGTTGAAAATAATGGGAACAGCACCGGCGGGCCGGGCAGCCCGGTCCACTTCAGGCTGTGTTCGCACTCGTACTACAGTCAGAATTAGATCCGTCGGATCGCTCTCTCGAAAAGACAGATCACCTCCTTAACGGCTTGGCGGCGGTTCATGATCGGCTGCTTTGCGACAGGACTCCTGGGTGCGAGCTTTCTTCTACGGTCCTCCGGCCCGGTTGGCGCTGCCCCGTCTCGCCGGAGCGCAAGCACTCCAGTTCGTATTTAGCCAGATGAGAGGAACAAGCGCTGTCGGGCGCGGCTGACAATTGGTGTCAGGCTTTTCCTGACACCGGGCGGCGAGGGTGCGGGTCATGTGTGCAACTAAATGCCGCACAATCAACGAATCTGCGGAACCAAGGCGGCGATTCCGGGGGACGCGGCGGCCACGATCGGGCCACCTGGAAAGAGCTGTGGCGAAAGCTTCTCGCGACCCGCCCCGCCCACGCCTGGACGTAGCCGTGATCGGTTACCGGTCTTCGCCGCGACTTCGCGCAGACACTCCACGCATGCGCTGTTCTGCCCACGCCAGGATCGGCTGCAGCCGTGGCGGCGCCAGCTCCTTCGCCTGTTCCAGATCGACCCAACGGAATTCGTGATGCTCGGGACGTCCCAGCTCGGAGCTGACCGGCAGTGAAACATCGCCCGCCGGCGACTCGGCGAGATAGTAGCGCGCCACCTTGCCGCGATAAGGCGCGGTTTCGCAGTAATCATCGCCCCAGGGCATGCTGGGCGCGGTGAGCGAGGTTTCTTCCTGCACTTCTCTGCGGGCCGCGGCGAGCGGGCTCTCTCCCGGTTCGACTTCGCCCTTCGGAAAATCCCAGTTGCGATACGCGCGCAGCATCAGACAGCGCCATGCGCCGTCATGGCGCCGGAGCACCACCATCCCCGCAGCCAGTTTCGTCGGCATCACGCGGGAGCGGTATCGGTCGACAACGCGGCGGCCAGTGCATCGTCGACCGATTCGATCCACACGAGGTTCAGTTTCTCGCGCGCCTCCTGCGGGATCTCTTCGAGTTCCTTGCGGTTGCGCGCCGGCAGCATGACCGTCGTGATTCCGGCGCGCAGAGCGGCCAGCACTTTTTCCTTGACGCCGCCGACCGGCAGGACGAGTCCGCGCAGGCTGATCTCGCCGGTCATGGCGACATCGCTGCGCACCGCACGCGCAGTCAGCAATGACGCCAGCGCGACGAACATCGCCACCCCCGCGCTCGGCCCATCCTTGGGCGTTGCGCCGGCCGGCACGTGAACGTGGATGTCGGATTTCTCCAGCAGCTCGTCTTTCACCCCGAGCTGCTGCGAGCGCGCCTTGACCAGAGACAGGGCGGCTTGTGCGCTCTCCTTCATGACGTCGCCGAGCTGCCCCGTCAGGATCAGTTTTCCGCCGCCGGGCATGCGGGTCGCCTCCACGAACAGGATGTCCCCGCCCACCGGCGTCCAGGCGAGCCCCGTCGCCACGCCGGGCACGCCGGTGCGCATCGCAACCTCGGCTTCGAACCGGCGCGGACCGAGGATCGCGGCAAGATCGTCCGCGCCCACTTTCACCTGACTGACCTGCCCTTCGGCGATGCGCACCGCGACGCCGCGGCAAATCGCCCCGATCTCGCGTTCCAGGTTGCGCACGCCGGCCTCGCGCGTGTAATCGCGAATGATCGCGGCAAGCGCGCCGTCATCGACCGTGAGCTGTTCGGCTGAGAGTCCGGCCGCCTCGAGCTGGCGGCCGACGAGATAGCGCCGCGCAATCTGCAGTTTTTCCTGTTCCGTGTAGCCGGGAAGCTGGATCACCTCCATGCGATCGCGCAACGGGCCCGGAATGGTTTCGAGAACGTTCGCGGTGCAGATGAACATCATGCGCGACAAGTCGTACGGCACCGCGAGGTAGTTGTCGCGGAAGGTTGCATTCTGTTCGGGATCGAGCACCTCGAGCAAAGCGGATGCAGGATCGCCGTGAAAACCGCCGGCGCCGAGCTTGTCGACTTCGTCCAGCATCATCACGCCGTTGCGCGCGCCTGCCTTTCGAATGCTCTGGATGACATTTCCCGGCAGCGCGCCGATATAAGTGCGCCGGTGGCCGCGGATCTCGGCCTCGTCGTGCACGCCGCCCAGGCTCACGCGCGCGAACTTGCGGCCGGTCGCCCGGGCGATGCTTTGCCCAAGCGAGGTCTTGCCCACGCCCGGCGGCCCGACGAAACACAGGATCGGGCTCTTGCCGGAAGGGTTGAGCTTGCGCACGGCAAGATACTCGAGGATGCGCTTCTTGATCTTCTCGAGGCCATAATGGTCTTCGTCCAGGATGCGCCGCGCCCCGGCGATATCGATGGCCGCTTCGCCGTCCACCCCCCACGGCAGTTCGATCAGCCAGTCGAGGTACGTGCGCACCATCGAGTATTCGGCGGCCGCCTCCGGCATGCGCTCCAGGCGTTTCAGTTCCTTGCGCGCCTGCTTCTCCACCTCTTCGGGCATCTTCGCCTCGGTGATCGCCTGGTCCAGCTCGGCAATCTCGGCCGCACCTTCGTCGCCTTCGCCGAGTTCCTTCTGGATCGTGCGCATCTGCTCGCGCAGCAGGTGCCGGCGTCCCTGCTCGTCGATCGATTCCTTGGTGCGCTCGTTGATCTCGCGCGAGAGCCGCAGCACTTCGACGCGGTGCGACAGCACCTCGAGCAGCTTGTCGAGCCGCGCCTTCAGATCGAACATCTCGAGCAGACCCTGTTTTTCCTCCGCCGAAAGCTCGACGAATCCCGCGATGAAGTCGGCGAGCCGTGCGGGCGACTTCACGCCGCGCAACGCGGAGACCATCTCCTCCGGCGCCTGGGGCAGGAGCTGCAGGATTTCGACGGCGCGTTCCATGAGGTTGTGCGCGCGCGCCTCGATATCGGCATCGGCCGCCTCGGTTTCCTCGATCGGCTGCACGCGCGCGACGTGGAACGGATAACCTTCGAGAAACTGCAGCACCCGGAAGCGCCGCTCGCCCTGGCAGATCAGATGATGCGAGCCGTCCGGGGCCGTCACGTAGCGCAGCACGCTCGCCGAGGTGCCGACCCAATGCAAATCCTCGGGGCCCGGCTCGTCGACCTCGGGCTTGCTCTGCAGCAGCACGCCGATGGGGCGCTGCGCGCGGACCGCTTCCTGCGCCGCCGCCCGCGACCGGGCGCGGCCGACGGTGATCGGCAGAACGACGCCCGGGAACAGCACGAGGTTACGCACCGGCAGGATGATGATGGCGTCCTCCGGCAGCGGCCGTGTCGGGCTCTCCCGTGGCGGTTGCGTTGCAGCCGCGGGCGCGTGCGGCGGCGGCGCGCCGGCGTCCGCCGCGGCTGGAGGAGTCGTATTGTGTTCTTTCATCGGCTATACGCTCAGGTCGATTTGCGCAAAGTTACTACCAGGCACCCGTTGCTCAATTCCCGCGAACCGGCTTCGTAGCGTCCCGCGGGCAACTGGATGCGTCGTTCGAAATGTCCATACGGAATCTCGAGACGATGAATTTCACACCCGGGCCCGGCGGAC
>JACQOK010000345.1 GCA_016202565.1 Betaproteobacteria bacterium
ATACGCTAAGCTTGCCTTGCAGGACTTCCTTCGTCGTTTCCATTTCTCTTCCTCGTTAGTTGAAAAATGGACCTTCTAACTTCTAGAAGTGACAAAGGCAAGTCCTGCATAGTATCTACAGTTCTCTGGGAGAAGGATGAAAGGAAGCTAAATGACCAGTTCGAAGCTGCCTGAGGGCGAACTCGCGTTTTCGTATTTCCCGGACAACTACCGCTGGTCGCACGGCGTGCTGATCGCGCTGGGCGGCGCGCCGTGGGGCGGCGGCGAGATCGACGAGATCAACCGCATCGGCTTGCGGCTCAAGAACTGCGTCGGCGATGACAGAGCCTGGTTCCGGGAGTGGGCGGGCGAGGCGGAGCGGCTCGAGAAGATCGGCGAGGAAAAAGCCGCGAAGGGACACCGGCTCGGCGCCGCGGCGTATCTCTTCCGGGCCGCGCACTATTACCACGTCGGCGAGCGTTTCGTGCAGCCGAAGAACGAGACGAGCCAAGCGACTTACCGGCGCGGCGTGGAAGCGTTCAGGAAAGCGGCCGGTTTCATCCGGCGCCCGCGCATCGAGCACGTCGAAGTGCCGTACGAGGGGACGAGTCTGCCCGGGGTGATCGTTCACGCCGATCCGCCGCCGGGCCGCACCGGCAAAGGGCCGGTCATGCTGTTCCTCGACGGCTTTGACGTGACCAAGGAGATCCAGTACTTCCGGGGCATTCCGGATCTTGCCGCGCGCGGCATTTCGTGCCTCATACTCGATGGGCCGGGCAACGGCGAATCGATCCGCTTCCGTGGTTTGACGCTCCACCACGAGACCGAGCGGCACGCGGGCGCCGCCTACGATTATCTGGCGGGCCGGCCCGAGTTCGATCCGAAGAAGATCGGCATCATGGCCTTGAGCCTGGGCGGCTACTACGCGCCGCGCGCGGCGTCCATGGACGGCCGCTTCGCCTGCTGCATCTCGTGGGGCCCGGAGTGGGACTATCACACCAAGTGGCAGCAGCGCCTTGCGCGCATCGAGCGCGGCGAGATCCTGTCGCTGTCGGTGCCGTGGGAGCACCTGCTGTGGGTGTTCGGCGTGAAGACCAAGGAAGAAGCGTTCCGGAAACTGGAAGGCTTCAAGCTCGACGGCGTCATCCAGAAGATGCGCTGCCCGTACCTGCTGGTGCATGGCGAAGGCGATCAGCAGGCGCCGTTCGAGCACGCGAAGAACATGATCGAGGCGGCGGGCTCGGCGCGCAAGGAGCTGAAGGTGTTCACGCGCGAGGAGGGCGGCTACCACCACTGCCAGGTGGACAACGTTAGCATCGGCACCGGCTACATGTGGGACTGGCTCGAAGACGTGCTCCAGCCCTGATTCGACTTTTCACGTCGGCGCTCGAGATGACTCGAGCTTAACCGCGGGCCGCTTGTTCCGTGCGCAGGCTGTACTGCTTGTAGCGCAGCCTGTCTCGGACGCGATTCAGCAGCCTGGGTTGTGTGGACACGATCCTCCTCCGTGGTGTTTAATATTCCACGACGTTGTGACCTATAACAAAGTTGACGCCGTCATGGATCAACAACTTACAGGGGCTCCGGCCGTGATACACCCCACATCTGGGGCAGTTAACAACGACATTTAAGGTGTCGACATCTCGTTAGGCTTCTTATGGCATTCTGCCCGAACTGTGATGCGGAGGTTGCCGACGACGCGCTGAAATGCACGAAATGCGGAGCAACGTTCGGGCCAGGTAGTGCTTGGCAACCCTCCCTGACCAAACGTAGCCGTGCGAGTGAGACTGACGGTGGACCTGTGTACTTCTCGGTGTCTTGCTCGAAGTTTGCCGTCCTGTCAACCCTTACACTGCTTATTTACACGTATTATTGGTTTTACCAAAATTGGAGGTTTGAGAAAAAAGACACCGGGGAAAATCTATGGCCACTTCCCCGAACCATCTTTGCTCCATTTTTCGCGTATTTCTTATTCGACGCAGTTCGCGCAATCCTGAAGCGACATGATCTGCCAGTGTTCGACGCGTGTCTACTTGCGCTTGTCTTCTTCGCATTTAACATAACTTGGGGGCTTCCAGATCCTTATTGGCTTGTCTCGGTCTTCGCGTTCATGCCTATACTTCCGATTCAAGCGGCCATTAACCAGCTGAATGCGAAAATCGCGCCGGACGCTCCCCGTAACGACCGGTATACCGCGGCAAATATTGTCGTCATCGTAATTGGCGTTGTCTTTTGGCTGCTGATACTTGCCGGAATGTTTTTCCCGGAGAATGCTGATGCATTGCGTTGAGCACACCGCCCAGCCTAACTCTAGGTGGAACGGACGGGCCGCGAGCGCAGTGCCGAGTCACCGGTCAGTAGTGGCCCGCCGTTCACCAAGGCGTTGGGCGTCAGGACAATGAATGCCAGTGCAGACACTGAAAGGATAGGCCAGATCATGCCGGATGCGATCGCTGAGGTCACCCCGGAGGTGTTGCAAGCCTTTGCCGATGCGTGGAATCGCCACGATGTCGATGCGCTCATGACGTTCATGACGGAAGACTGTGTGTTCGAGGCCTCTGCGGGCCCGGATGTGTGTGGCACCCGATACGCAGGCCGTGAGGCCGTGCGAACTGGCTTTGCGGAAGTCTGGGCAACCTTCCCGGATGCTCACTGGGGTAACGCGCGCCATTTTGTCCGGGGTGAGAGAGGAGTGTCGGAGTGGACGTTCACGGGAACACGGGCGGACGGTACTCGCGTCGAAGTTCATGGATGTGATCTGTTCACCTTTCGCGACGGCAAGATCGCTCTGAAAAACTCCTACCGCAAGAACCGTCCGCCCGTAGGCACCCCGAAGCGTTGAGTCCACCCGCGCAGGTGCGTGCGGTTCACAGCAAACGTAAGAGGCCAAAATCGTTCTCGCGCTATACTTTGCAGTATCTCATTGGCGGGAGTTGCTATGAACATGCCAGGAATTGAGTTTCTGATCGACCGCAAAGGGCGAAAAAATGCACCGGCCGCACAATTGGGAGTAATCTGATCGAATGGAAACATCAGTCATCTCCTGCAACCCCGATGTAATGGGTGGCACGCCGGTTTTTGCGGGCACTCGGGTACCGGTTCAGACGCTCCTTGACTACCTTGAAGCCGGAGAGTCCATCGACGACTTTCTCGCCGGTTTTCCTTCGGTCAGTCGCGAGCAGGTCATCAGTTTCCTCGAACAGGCGAAAGACCGCCTGGTCGCGGCTGCTTCGTGAAGGTATTTGTCGACGAGTGTGTTGACTGGCGGCTCGCGCGCGACATCGTAGGTCACGAGGTCCAGACAGCGCGCCAGATGGGGTGGTCGACAATCACAAATGGGGAGTTACTTGCGCTCGCCGCCAAGGAGTTTGACGTATTTGTCACTGTTGATCGGAATCTCTCCTTTCAACAGAATCTTCCCGCCTTTTCTATCGCAGTCATCGTTCTGCGAGCGCCGTCCAACCGGCTTGCCGATCTTAAGCCTCTCATCCCCGAACTACTTGCTTGCCTTCCCGGCGCCAAGAAGGGCGCTGTTGCGTATGTGGGAGTCTAACTTTAGGTCGAACGGACGGGCCATGAGCGCAGCGCCAATACCATCGTCCGTCTCGGCCCGCCGTTCACCACGACGTTAGACGTCACATGAGCGCAGGGCGCAGTCGCAGCCGCCTTCTGTCGGCACTGTTCGGCTTCCTCGTGCCTGGCCTTGGGCATATCTACATCGGACGTGCGCGAAGAATCGTACTCGTCGCCATCGCGTACTTTGCAGTGGTTTTCTGCTTGGGGATTGCGGGGCTTCTCTCAACATTTGGTGGGGCGGCGGTGTACGTGGGCCTGCTGCTCGCACTCTATCTCTTCGGCATTGCCGATCCACCGATCGTGGTCAAGCCGCAAGCGTTTGAACCGAAGTGGTATAACCGCTGGTATGGGTACGTAGGTTGGATTGCACTTGTTTTCATCGCAATGAGTGTGGTGCCGGTTATCAGAGAGCCCGTGCTGGGATTCAGCGTCTTTCGCGTTCCAGGAACTTCGATGATGCCGGCGATTGAGCCCCGAGATATCGTGCTGGTGGATACCCGCGCCTTCGCTGACAGTCCGCCCGCTTTGAATGACGTTGTAATCGTGCGCGGGCCCCGATCTGGCTTCCTTTACGTTCGCCGTGTAGCGAAGGAGCATGGCCCAGACAGTCTTTTCTTCAAGAAAGACAACCAAGAACCTTCAACTGCGGACCTTGAACTGCAGAACGTCCCGGTTTCGGAGGCTCTCGGGAGGGTGACCTATGTGTTCTATTCTTGGAACACTGCTCGCATTGGCCGCCGGATCGAGTGACGTGACGTCTAACAAGCCGTTTCAGACCGACGCGTGCGCTGCGGCGCTACGCGCCTTGCTCTGCACGGCTGAACGGCGACGTTAGCGTGCTTGACAGGCGAGGCACCTTTCATGACAGCGCACACTGCGGTTCCCGACACAGGTCAGGCGCTCGAGCCGCTGTTCGCCACGGCCGAGCCTGACGACCTATCGAGCCATGTGCATCGGCAGTTCATCGGGGGCTTGGGTCTAGTACTGCCTGTTCTTCTCTGGCTCATCGCCGGCTGGAGACCCACCGAAGGGTTGCCACGATGGGAGCTACTTGGGTCGGTCAGCGCCTATTACTATACCGGGGCCGTGGCGGCTTTCGTGGGGATCCTCGTCGCCCTCGGAGTATTTCTCTTTACGTACCGCGGCTATAACAACGAGTATCGCAGACGTGATCGGGTTGCGGCCATTGTGGCCGGCAGCGCCGCTGTTCTGGTGGCATTCTTTCCTACAAGTGCCCCGAACGATTTGTCAGTACCTTCCTGGTGGACTCCACGAACGGGTACGATCCACTATATCTCGGCCGTGATCCTGTTCTGCGCGTTCAGCGTTTTTTCTCTGTTCCTGTTTCCGAAGTCGAAGGTCGGGGGAGAGAAACCACTTCCTCTGGACAAGCGAGCTCGAAACTGGATCTATGTCCTGTGCGGCATCGCGATGGTGGGGTGCATATTGTGGGCGGGGAGCGCGTACTTCACCGGCGCACCGATCTTCTGGCCCGAGGCCTTGGCTCTCGAATTCTTTGCTGTGTCTTGGCTGGTGAAAGGCCGCGCGGATAGGACCGCGGTCGTCGTGGGTAGGCGGACCTTGTACTACGGACGTCATCCGAGGGAACTGGTCGGCGAAGTATGGGGTGCCATTCGCGGTTAGAGCGGGACACCAAGTGCATCCTGAGAGGCCGCTGCACCTGACAGGTGCCTGCGGCGCTCTCTACCAGTTGTATTGCACCGTGTAGCGCAGCACGCCCTCGCCGTCGGCGCCGACCTTGAGCGGGAAATGGATGGTGCGCGCGTCCTGCTTGCGGAAGTCGTGCGTCTTGGAAGTGATCTGCCAGTTCACCCAGCGGTAGAGGTTTTCCTTGACGATCACGGTCACGGCCTCGCGTTTGTGGTTGCGCAGCTTCACTTCGATTTCTTCGCTCATGGTCCTGCGTGAAGTGTCGACCGAGAAATTGACCTGGCGCCGCTCGCCGACCACGTCGAACGCGGAACCCATCTTGATCAGCACCTTCTCGTTTTTCGGCGTGTGGTCGATCTTGTCTTCGCCGATGAATTCGAGGGCGGCATCGGCGCTGTCCATCTTGTTGACCCGGATCCGGCCGGAGGGCAGCGGCATGCCCATGTTGTTTTCCGTGGCGTTCTTGAAAGTGAGATAGACGTCGACTTTCTTGTTTGTCTGCGTGCCGTAGTTGCGGTCGGTGATGGGACTGGGCCCGAAGCCGTACGCCGGCGTCAGTCCGTAATAGACGAGCGTTTTTTCGCACGGCACGCCGCGCGCGGCGGGAAAGAGCTCGATCTGCTTGGTCGAATTGTCGGGCAGCGTCGTCGCGCGGCCGAGCGTATAGAGGTGATACTCGAAAAACGCCTTCTCTTCGAAGCCAGCCGCGCGGTCTTCGCGCGCCATGGCGCGCGCCGCCATCGGCGCGGAGTGCACCTGTCCGGGCGGCGCGACCCGCTGCACATCGCCGGCGACGAGCTTCAGTTTTGCGTCGGGATAGCTGGCGCCCGACTGGTTGACGATGCTGACCCACGCGCCCACGTCGAGCCGGCACGCGTTGGCATTGGCGCCTTCCTCATGAGTCACGTTGTAGTCGGCCCACCAGGTGATGCCCCCGGTCTGGTACGACACGCGCGTCTTGTGCGTGCCGGCCCGTGCTGCGGCAATGTCCCATACCAGCGTCGGGCGCGTGATCAGTCCGCCCGGCAGCTCCGGCAGCTTGATGCCGGCGTTGTGAGGGAGGATCTGGATGCTGCCGTCCTCGCGCTTGAGCGTGAGCCCGCCGCTCACGGAAAGCAGCGTGCCACGAAAGGATTCCACCCCGTTGCCCCGCACCTGGTCGACGGTGATGGCACGGTCCACGTACTTCTGTAGCAGGCGCTGCGTATTGACCAGATCGAACTGGAAATTCTGCTCCACCACGCTGGTGCCCTTCGCGTCGGTGAGTGACTCGAAACTGACGGTGGTCGGATCGATCAGCGCCGCCACGTCGGTGAAGCGCACGGTATTGCGGCCGCTCTTGAGCGCGAGTTCGCGTTGGTTGCGGACTACTGCGTAACCCGGCACGCTCTGGCCGCGCCCGCCGTCGCGGTAAAGCTCCGGCGGGACCGCGCCGGGCCGCAGCGTGCTGTATATCGTGAGTGCGGTGCCGCCCGCTTCGCCGGCGACCGAAACTGATGGGGAAAGGGTGGCTGCCACCGCGATGGCCACAGCCCAGCTTGTTCTTGACGAACGCATATTCTTCTCCTTCGTTTGAATAAATGTCCGGCAGGCAACCGGTTCTGGCGACAATAAACGTGCGGGGGGCGGGTTTGGGGTTAAGGAACCACCCCCTTCCCAACCTTCCCCCTGAGGGGGAAGGAGTTTTTATCTCGCTCGCGCCGGGTGGGGTGACGCAATAGAATTCCAGAATTCGAATTCGCGAGGTGGATGTGCGTAGCGTATGCGTCTTCTGCGGTTCCAATGTGGGTAAGAGCGAAATCTATGCGCAGGCCGCGCGCGGGCTCGCGCGCGCCATCGTCGGGGAGGGCCTGAAGCTCGTCTACGGCGGCGGCAACATCGGACTCATGGGCGTGCTGGCGGAAGCCGCGCTCGCCGCCGGTGGGCACGTGACCGGCGTCACGCCCCGGTCATTGCTCGAAAAGGAAGTCGTTCATACCGGGCTCACCGATCTCAGGGTGGTCGAGTCGATGCACGAGCGCAAGGCGCTGATGGCCGAACTCTCTGACGCCTTCATCGCGCTTCCCGGCGGGCTCGGTACCTTGGAGGAAACCTTCGAAATCCTTACCTGGGCGCAGCTCGGCTTTCACCGCAAGCCGTGCGGTGTGCTCAATGTGGCCGGGTTCTATGACAAGCTGGGCGCATTTCTCGATTACGCGGTGGACGAACGTTTCATCAAACCCGAGCACCGCGCGATGCTCCTCGTCGACGTGGATCCCGCCGTGCTCGTCGCACGACTCAAAACGCACCGCGTGCCGGCGGTCAGCAAATGGATCGGCCGCGGACAGATCTGAGGCACATTTCCACTTTTTCCGCGGCGGGCAGAATAATTCCTGCGACTGAAACCGAACTGAATCGGATCGACGGCCTCACGCAGGCCGAGGCCGAAGCACGCCTTGTCGCGGAGGGCTACAATGAATTGCCGACGGCGGCGCGGCGCGACGTGCTGGCGATCGCGCTGGAAGTCGTGCGCGAGCCGATGTTCCTCCTGCTCGTGGCGGCCGGCGTGATCTATCTCATGCTGGGCGACCTCGAGGAAGCGCTGGTGCTGCTCGCCTCGGTGTTCGTGGTGATGGGCATCACCATCTACCAGGAGCGCAAGACCGAGCGCGCGCTGGAAGCGCTGCGCGATCTTACGAGCCCGCGCGCGTTCGTGATTCGCGATAGCCGAAAACAGCGCATCGCCGGCCGCGAGGTGGTGCGCGGCGACATGCTGATCCTGAAGGAGGGCGATCGCGTTCCGGCCGATGCGCTGCTGCTCGACAGCCACGACCTGAAGGCGGACGAATCCCTGCTGACCGGGGAGTCCGTTTCCGTGCGCAAGCAGACCTGGGACCGCAAGGCGCAGATGGGGCGCCCGGGCGGCGACGATCTGCCATTCGTTTTTTCCGGAACGATGCTGGTGCAGGGGCAGGGTGTCGCCGAAGTCGTCGCAACCGGCGCGCACACCGAGATTGGCAAGATCGGCAAGGCGCTGCAGCGCATCACCATGGAATCGACGCCGTTACAGCGCGAAACCCGCTGGATCGTGCAGCGCATCGCGCTCTTCGCCATCGCGCTTGCAGTGCTGGCTGCGTTGCTGCACGTCCTGTTGCGCGGCTCGTGGCTGGACGGAATACTCGCCGGCATCACGCTCGCCATGGCCATTCTGCCCGAGGAATTTCCGGTCGTGCTCACCGTCTTTCTCGCGCTCGGCGCATGGCGCATCTCGAAGAGCCGGGTGCTGACGCGGCGGATGCCGGCGATCGAGACGCTGGGTGCGGCGACGGTGTTGTGCGTCGACAAGACCGGCACGCTCACCATGAACCGGATGATGGTGCGCATGCTCGCGGCGGGTGAACGTGTGCACGAGGTGACATCACTCGATGCAGGACTGCCGGCGGCGTTTCACGACGTTCTGGAGCATGCGGTGCTCGCAAGCGAGATCAATCCTTTCGACCCGATGGAGCGCGCCATCCACGAACTGGGTGAACGCCATGTGCCCGAGCGCCGCGCGCGGCACGCGAACTGGAATCTGGTCAAGGAATATCCGCTTTCGCCGGAGCTGCTGGCGCACACCCATGTGTGGCAGGCCGGATCGGAGGAACCGCACGTGGTCGCGGTCAAGGGCGCGCCGGAAGCGGTGGCGAAACTGTGTGGACTGGACGCGCACGCCTGGGCGCGACACGAAGTCCAGGTGCAGCGCATGGCGGAAGAAGGCCTGCGGGTGCTCGGCGTCGCGCGTTCGCGTGCGCGGGGCGAAGGCCTGCCCGCGGCGCAGGAGGAATTCGCCTTCGAATGGTTGGGGCTCGTCGGCCTTGCCGACCCGGTGCGGCCGACCGTCAAAGGCGCGCTCGAAGACTGTTACAGCGCCGGGATTCGCGTGATCATGATCACGGGCGATTACCCGGTGACCGCACAGGCGATCGCGCGCAGCGTCGGGCTGCGTCCCGCCGACGAGGTGATTACCGGACCGGAACTGGCGGCGATGGACGAGGCAGAATTGCGCCGCAGGGTGCGCCGCGTCAACGTCTTCGCCCGCGTCGTGCCGGAGCAAAAACTGCGACTGGTCGAAGCGCTCAAGGCGAACGGCGAAGTGGTGGCGATGACCGGCGACGGCGTCAATGACGCGCCGGCGCTCAAGGCCGCGCACATCGGGGTGGCGATGGGCGGACGCGGCACCGATGTCGCGCGCGAGGCCGCGTCGCTCGTGCTGCTCGAAGACGATTTCGATTCCATCGTTCACGCTGTTCGTCTCGGGCGCCGCATCTACCGCAACATCCGCAATGCGATGTCCTATCTGCTCGCGGTGCACGTGCCGATCGCCGGCATGGCGTTCGTGCCGCTCGCGTTCGGCTGGCCGCTCGCCTTCTTTCCTTTGCACATCGTGTTCTTCGAGTTCGTGATCGATCCCGCCTGCTCGATTGCATTCGAGGCCGAACCGACCGGAGATGAAGTGATGCAGCGCCCGCCGCGCGCGCCGGGCGAACGCATGTTCAACGTGCGGACCGTACTGCTCGCGTTGACGCAGGGGGCGGTGATGCTGCTGATGGTGGCCCTGGTGTACGGTTTGGTGCTGGCGCACGGGGCGAATGACGCCGAGGCGCGCGCGATGGCCTTCACCACCATCGTTCTCGGCAACCTCGGCTTGATCCTCGCCAACCGTTCCGCCACGCGTACGATTCTGGCGACACTGCGCGCGCCCAACCGCGCGCTCTGGTGGGTGGTCGGCGGAACGCTTTGCGGCGTCGCATTATCGCTGTATGTACCCTATTTGCGCGACCTGTTCCGTTTCGCGCCGCTGCACCTGGACGATCTCGCGTTATGCCTCGGTGCAGCGGGAGTAGGGCTGCTGTGGTACGAGATGTACAAGGCGCTTCGCTCGCGGAACACGCTTATGCGCGCATAAGTTATTTCGAACGCGCGGGCGGCGGCGTGCGCGTAGAATTCTTCTCTCTCACGCTGGAACGCCCGTTACCACACCATGCCGGTTACCGCCGACGCTGAACGCACCGAAACGAAGAATACGACGTGCTACATGTGCGCGTGCCGCTGCGGCATTCGCGTTCATCTCAGGAACGGCGAAGTGCGCTACATCGAGGGCAATCCCGAACACCCGATCAACAAGGGCGTGATCTGCGCCAAAGGGGCCTCCGGCATCATGAAGCAGTATTCGCCGGCGCGGCTCACGCGGCCGCTCAAGCGCAAGCCGGGCGCCGAGCGGGGCGCCGCCGAGTTCGAAGCGATCAGCTGGGAAGAGGCGTTTGCCATCATGGAGGAGCGCCTTGCCCGGATCCGCTCCACCGATCCCAAGAAATTTGCGCTGTTCACCGGGCGCGACCAGATGCAGGCGCTGACCGGGATGTTCGCGCGCCAGTTCGGCACGCCGAACTACGCCGCGCACGGCGGCTTTTGCTCGGTCAACATGGCCGCCGGCATGATCTACACCATCGGCGGCTCGTTCTGGGAGTTCGGCGGACCCGACCTCGAGCGCGCGAAACTGTGCGTGATGAACGGCCCCGCGGAGGACCACCATTCGAATCCGCTCAAGATCGCGATCTCGAAGTTCAAGCGTCGCGGCGGGCGCTTCGTTTCGATCAACCCGGTGCGCACCGGCTACTCGGCGATCGCCGACGAGTGGGTGCCGATCCGGCCGGGCACGGATGGCGCGCTGCTGCTCGCGCTCGTCCACGAAATCATCCACACCGGGCTCTACGACCGCGCGTTCCTCGCGCGTTACACCAATGCCGGCTATCTCATCGATCTGGACGAGAACAGCCCACGGTACGGGCTGCCGGTGCGCGCGGGCGAGGCGACGCCCCATGACAACCCGCACTACCATCACGACCAGTTGTGGTGGGACCGCCACAGCGGCAGGCCGGTCGTCAACCACGCGCCCGGCGCCGATCCGCATCTTCTCGGCGAGTTCCGGCTGCCCGACGGCACGCCGGTCAAGCCCGCTCTGCAGTTGCTGATGGAGCGCGTGAAAGACTACACGCCGGAGTGGGCGGCGGGCATCACCGGCATTCCGGCCACGACCATCCAGCGTCTTGCGCACGAAATGGGCGTAACGGCGCGCGACCAGAAGATCGAACTGCCGATCGCCTGGACGGATTCGTGGGGAATGGAGCACGAGTCGGTCACCGGGAACCCGGTGGCGTTTCATGCCATGCGCGGATTGGCGGCGCACTCCAACGGATTCCAGACCATTCGCGCCCTGGCGATCCTGATGTCGCTGCTGGGCACGATCGATCGCCCGGGCGGATTCCGGCACAAGGCGCCGTTTCCGCGCGCGATCCCGCCGCTCGCCAAGGCACCCAACTCGCCGGACGCGATCAAGCCTGATACCCCCCTTGCCGGTCTTGCGCTCGGCTGGCCGGCCGGCCCCGAAGACCTGTTCGTGGATGAGGCGGGCCGCGCGGTACGCATCGACAAGGCGTTCTCATGGGAGTACCCGCTGGCGGAGCACGGGCTCATGCACAACGTGATCACCAACGCCAGGCGCGGCGATCCGTACCGCATCGACACGCTCATGATCTTCATGGCGAACATGGCCTGGAACTCGACGATGAATACGGTCGAGGTCCGCAAGATGCTCAACGACCGTGACGAGAACGGCGAGTACCGGATCCCGTTCATCATCGTCTGCGACGCCTTCCAGTCGGAGACGACGGCGTTCGCCGACCTGGTGCTGCCCGACACGACCTACCTCGAACGCCACGATGTCATGTCGATGCTCGATCGCCCGATCTCGGAGTTCGACGGGCCGGTCGACTCCGTGCGCGTGCCGGTCGTGCCGCCCAAAGGCGAGTGCAGGCCGTTCCAGGAAGTGCTCATCGAACTGGCGGGCCGGTTGAAGTTTCCCGCGTTCGTGAACGCGGACGGCACGCGCAAGTTTCGCGATTACCCCGATTTCATCGTGAACTACGAAACGGAACCGGGTTCCGGCATCGGATTTCTTGCCGGCTGGCGCGGACGCGGCGGTGAAAAATTCATGCGCGGGGAACCGAATCCGCGGCAGTGGGAGATGTATGCGAAGAACAACTGCGTGTTCCAGCATCGGCTGCCGCGCTCCTATCAGTACATGCGCAACTGGAACCAGGGCTATCACGAATGGGCGAGCCGCACGCGGCTGCGCCGTTACGCCGATCCGATCGTGATCCAGATCTATTCCGAGGTGCTGCAGAAGTTCCGGCTCGCAGCGCAGGGCAGGGGCGAGGCGGCAAGACGCCCTCCCGAGCATCTGAAGACCCGCATCGAAACCTATTTCGATCCGCTGCCGTTCTATTACGCGCCGCTCGAAGTAAAGGTGTCGGACTCCACCCGCTACCCGCTGGCGGCAATCACGCAGCGGCCGATGGCGATGTACCACTCCTGGGATTCGCAGAATGCATGGCTGCGGCAGATTCACAGCCACAATTTCCTGTTCGTGAGCCCGCGGACGGCGCGCGTCCAGGGCATCGCCGACGGCGACTGGATCTGGGTCGAATCGATGTGGGGCAAGGTGCGGTGCATGTGCCGTTATTCGGAGGCGGTCGAACCGGGCACGGTGTGGACCTGGAACGCGATCGGCAAGGCGCGCGGGGCCTGGCAGCTTGCGAATGACGCCGACGAATCGCGGCGCGGCTTCCTGCTCAATCATCTCATCACGGATGAGTTGCCGGTGACCCCCTCCCTAACCCTCCTCCTTGCGAAGGGGGAGGGAATGAGTTATCGAGGTAAAGAGGAGGGAAAAAATAATCCCCTCCCCCTCAGGGAGGGGGAGGGCAAGGGTGGGGGTGCATCCCGCATTTCCAATTCCGATCCGATCACCGGGCAGGCCGGTTGGTACGACGTGCGCGTTCGCATCTACAAGGCGCAAGCGGACGAGCCGGCGGAAACGTGGCCGCAGTTCGAGCCGATGAAGCCCGCACCCGGCATGACTGCCGTACGGCGCATGTGGCAGGCCTTCGTCGCGGGAAAAGGCGAATGGAAATGAGGCAACGTAGCCCGGAAGAAGCGAAGCCCCCGATAAGGGCATTCGAGGGCAGGCTCCTCCGGGAACGGTTCTTTTGGGGGGCCTTCGTTCCCGCTTTTTCGGGGGGCCTTCGTTTCCGCTTCTCCCGGTCCCGGATTTCACTTCGTTCCATCCGGGCTACCTACTCGACACGGATACTGGTATGACTCAACTCGCGCTCATCATCGATCTCAACGTGTGCGTGGGCTGCCATGCCTGCGTCACCAGTTGCAAGGAGTGGAATACTTCAGGGGGTGCCGGTTACCTGTCGGACGACAACCCGTACGAGCGCGATCCGACCGGTTGTTTCCTGAACCGCGTGCAGACCTTCGAAGTGGGCGAATTCCCCAACACCCAGACCGTCCACTTTCCGAAGTCGTGCCTGCACTGCGAGGATCCGCCGTGCGTGCCGGTGTGCCCGACCGGCGCGAGCTACAAGCGGGCCGAGGACGGCATCGTTCTGGTCGACTACGACAAGTGCATCGGCTGCAAGTACTGCGCGTGGGCCTGTCCCTACGGCGTGCGCGAGGTCGACGAGCACCAGAAGGTGATGAAGAAGTGCACGCTCTGCGTCGACCGCATTTACGACCCGAAACTGCCGGAGGCGGAACGCAAGCCCGCTTGCGTGATGGCGTGTCCGACCAACGCGCGGCTGTTCGGGGACATTCACGATCCCGAGTCGGTCGTGTCGAAGGCGATCCGCGAAAACGGCGGCTACCAGTTGATGCCGGAATGGGGCAGCAAGCCGGCGAACCACTACCTGCCGCGGCGCACGACCGAAATGCGGCTGCGTGCCGATGAACTCGAGCGCGTCGACAACCCGCTCAAGATCGATGGCCTCCTGCCCAAACCCGCCCTGAAGGAGCCGGCGCTGGATGATGTCACGACCTGGTGATATGGAAGCCTGATGCATCCCGCCTTCTCCGTCATCTTTCTCACGACGCTGATCGGCGCCGGGCAGGGCTTGTTCCTTGCCCTCTATGCAGCGGAGGTCGGCGCGTTCCTCGACGCGCTGCCGCCGCAGGCCGCGCACGGGTTTTTCGCAATCGGCAGCACGCTCGCCGTGGTTTTCCTCGGCGCCGGCCTGTTCGCTTCCTTTTTCCACCTCGGCCGCCCCGAGCGTGCGTGGCGCACCGTCGCGATGTGGCGCACCTCCTGGTTGTCGCGCGAGGTCATCGTTCTGCCGGCATTCATGGGGCTGGTCGCCGCCTATGGCGCCGCCCACTATTTCGGCCTGGGTGATACGCTGCTCGTGGGCGCAATCGCCATGCTGGCATGTGTCGCGCTCTTCGTCTGTACCGGCATGATCTACGCCTGCATCAAGTTCCTGCAGGAGTGGGCCACCCCGCTCACGGTGATCAATTTCATCCTGCTCGGTTGTGCGTCCGGCTTCACGTTCGCCGCGGCCTTCGCGGCCGCGACCGGCAGCGCGCTCACCGGTGAATTTGCGGGGTGGGCGGTGACATTCACGGTTGCCGCGTTTCTGACGCGCGCGGCGTCGTTGATCAGAAATCAGCGCCTCAAGCCGAAGTCGACGTTGCAGACGGCGGTCGGCATCAAGCATCCGCGCATCGTGCAGAAGGCCCAGGGGTTCATGGGCGGCTCGTTCAACACGCGCGAGTTCTTCCATGGCGCCAGCCCGGCGCTGGTGCGCGCCGTGAAGTGGGGGTTCCTGGTGCTGGTCTTTCCGCTGCCCGCGGTGCTGCTCGCGGCCGGTGCGTACTTTCAGTCCACGCCAGTGCTGATCGTCGCCTTCGTCGTCCAGTACCTGGGTTTGATGCTCGAACGCTGGTTCTTCTTCGCCCAGGCCAACCATCCGCAGAACCTGTACTACCAGGCGGTTTCGTAACGCTCACCGCCGATCGCGGTGCGCGCCCGGGAGCGGTTGATCCAAACCGGTATAATCGGTAGCCTGATCACCTCCGGCGCCGTTCCGTTCGTGCGCTGATTGCATCTCAAAGGAGATACCCATGACACCGGAAAGTTCAGTCAGCACGGAAAAGCTCGTTCAGGACCTGAAAGTCGTGGTGGCCGATGCCGAAGAGCTACTGCGCGCTACCGCCAGTCAGGCGGGAGAGCGGGTAACGGTGGCGCGCGAGAAGATTCAGGAAAGCCTGCAGCGCGCCAAGGTGAAGCTTACCGAGGCCGAGTCAACGGTCGCTGACAAGACCAAACAGATGGCGAACATGACGGACGAGTACGTGCGCGAGCATCCGTGGAAAGCGGTCGGCATTGCGGCGGGCATCGGTTTGATCATCGGTCTGCTGATCAGCCGGCGGTAGCATCCGCGAGCCGTGAGCGCAGAGGATCCCAGCGCGGGCGACGCGCAGTCCGGCGGACTGCTGCAGTCGCTGCGCAATCTGGCGGCGACCGCCGTCGGCGTGCTTCACACGCGCCTTGAACTCCTTGCGACCGAGATCGAGGAAGAGCGGCTGCGGATTCTGCGACTGGTGCTGTGGGGATGCGTGGCGCTGCTCTTTCTCTCGTTCGGCGTGCTGATGCTCACGTTTGCGGTGGTGGTGCTCTTCTGGGACACGCATCGTCTGCTGGTCGTCATCGTGCTGGGTATCGCGTATCTCGCGATCGGCGGGGCGCTCGCCATGATGGCGCGCCGCGGGGTGCAACGCGCTCGCCTCTTCGCGGCGAGCATCGCGGAGCTGGCGAAAGACCGCGACAAGCTCACGCCCAAATGATTTACGGGGAACGCCTGACCGAGATTGCGCGCCGCAAGGAAGGCCTCATTGCGCGCGCCGCTCGGGAGCGCGCAGTGATCGCCGCCGAATTCGGGGCGTGGCACAAGCCGATCGACGTGCTCGACCGCGGCATCGCAGCCGCGCGCTTTTTGAGGGCGCATCCGGTGCTGGTGGCGGCAGCCCTTGCCGTGGCGGCAGTATTGGGTCGCCGCAGCCTGCTGCGCTGGGTGGGACGGGGCCTGGTCGTCTGGCGCGGCTGGCGTGCGTTGCAGGTCTGGACCCGCAGTTTGAGCGCCTGAGGACGCTCCCGGCGGCTACTTGAAAGTGATGAAAAGCGCCGAGGTCCACACTTTCGCGTCGTCGATCTGGCGCCCCAGAAAATAAACCGGGCGAAAGCCGTGCGGCCCATTCTCGGGTTCCACCGCGAGGGTTCCGGTCGCCTCGCGCGGCATGGCGGCATCGCTCAGGCGCTCGACGGCGACGAACATCTCGGTGCCGCCCAGTTCCCGGCGCAATCGCCCTGCTTCGAGCAATTCGGCCCCGCTCACTTCCCATTCGAACGAAGGGCAATGCACGAACGGATTGCGCTCGAGCGGATTGCCGACCTTGACGTAGCCGTCGATGGTGCCGGCGACCCGGATGCGGCAGCGGGCGAGGTTGCTCACGTCGATCTCGATCGCTTCGGCATCGCCGTATGTTTCGGCGTGAAAGCCGAGCTTGGTTGCGCCTTCGCGCCAGCAGTTTTCTTCCTTGTGCTCGAAGCCGAGGGCGGCAAAACCGTTGATGACGCCGTTACCGATGGTGATCGTGCCGTTCCACACCGCTGAACGATAGCGGTCGCGGACGCGGGCGCCGCCCCAGCGGATACGAATCCGGCGCTCGGAAAAACCCGCTTCCTGCTGCAGGTCGCGGCGCCAGATGCAGCCGGTGTGATCGTATGCTGCGATCTCGTCCCAGCCGGCGTCCCCGAGAAAACGATAGTCGATGCGGGCAGCACCCTTGTGCGTGAACTCGTCGCCCTGGATATGTTTGCCGCATCGCGCCAGCCCGACGGTGCGCTCGCCGGTGGTGGCCCAGGTGTGGCGCGCGCGCAGCGCGCGGGCGACGGATTTACGGTCAAGCTTGTCGGCCAGAATGCCGGTCACGCAGCCTTTGGTGCCGAATACCGCTGTTCCCGGCACGCCGCCGCCGCAGCGCCCGCGGTGTTCGTCGCCGGCCGCGGAGGCTCCGAGCTTGCAGCCGCGGCGCATCGCTTCTTCGTAGAGCCAGCCGAAGTGGCCCCATGACGACCCGATTTCAACCAGCCGCTCGAGCGCCGGATAGTGCCAGTCGAGGAGGCAGCGCCGGCCGCCGACATGGGGGATCAGCAAGTGGCCTTCCGGGTCGTGGGCATAGGCTGCCCACAGCTCTTCCAGGGGCCATGCGCCCGGCTGCACTTCGGCGTCCGCCTTCATGTCTTCGTTCCACTCGAAGGAGCGCACGTGGGTCCCGTCCTTGAGGAAGGGGAACTCCGGCGTCCTGCCGTGCAGGAACACCACGTTGTGATCGCCGCCCGCGCACGAGCTGCCGCACCATTCGGTGCCCGGGTAGCAGACGAAACGCCCGTTCTCGTTGATTTTCTCGATCAGCTCGACTGTGCGATTCCAGCGCTCGGCCGTGATGTTGAAATCGTTGTGGGCGAACGCGAGCACATCGAGTCCGGAGATATCGCGGCCGTAGCTCAGGTTGTAGGTGGTGCTGTTGGTGCCGATGGTATCCTCGGAGTGCACGTGCAGATCGCCGTAGAAGACGCGCGGCACGGTGAGGTTCTTGTCGATCGTGACGTAATACGTTTTCTCCTGCACCTGTGGCCGATCGATGAGCCGTGCCGTCACGGCAAGCTCGCCCGCCTTGTCGGTCGGCAGATCCCCCAGTTCGATGAACGTCCAGCCCTGCTCGGCGAGGGCAATCGTTCTCGCGTAGATTTCTCTGCCGTCGCGCACGGCGCGCACCTTGATCCGCTCCCGGCGGTTCCAGCAGGTGTTGCCCCACTCATCCTCGGCGCGCACCCGCAGCAGGAATTTTTCTCCGGCGCGCACCAGGCGCGAGCCCGCCATCATCAATTGCGCCGGAGCACCGGGCACGATGTCGAATTTGATGTCACCGGGCACGGCGGCAAAGCGTGAGGTGCCGAGCGGATCGACGTAGCAGCGGAAACGAAAACCCTGTTCGACGAACGTTTGCACCCGGGTGCCGGGCCCGCCGAAGCGCCGGTCGCCCAGACGAACGATGATGTGGTCGCCGGCCTTCAGGTAACCATCCACGGTATCGACGATGACTGCTTTCTGGAAGGGGCGCTCGTGGCCCTTTTGATCGAAGCGCACCTTCAGAGACTGTACCGTGGCGGGGCTTTGGCCGGGAACGAGCGGCCCCGCCTGATATTCCGCGGACACGTAATTGGCGCCCCTGGGATCGACCGTCTGGAACAGCGCCCAGTCGGAATAGAACTTGAACGTCGCCTTGAACCAGGCGCCGTCGGCCATCCCCGATGCGCCGATCTCATAGTCGATCACGATCTCGGTCCAGCTGCCGGCAACGAGTTCGTCGATATTGCATTTCACGCGCCCCAGGAAGGGCATCGCCTTGGTCTTTTCGTACAGGCCCTCCGGGGCGACATAATCGCCGAGCTTCCTGCGCAGTTCTTTTTCAGTGTAGATGCGTGGCGCGGTCGTCCCGGCAAAGTCGGTCATCTTGTTCATCAGTTGCTCCTGGATTGCGTTGTCCTTCAAACCTTGCCGAACGGCCACGGCGCGGCGGGATCCCATATCGGGATGCCGAGGAAGGCGTACCACGGCGCCATGATCAGAATGCCGTAGGCGATCGCGATCAGTACCGACACCCAGCCGACCTTGGCGTAATCGGTCATGGTGAACGTGCCGCTCGAGTAGGCGATGACTGCGGCGGTGATCTGCGTCGGCAGGATGTAGGCGAAGGTGTCGGTGTCGGCGATCAGCATGGTGAACGCGACCGGATGCAGTTCGAGCTTGGGCGCGAGCGCGAGCAGGATCGGCGCGAGCATGGTGATCGCCGCGATGTTGGACAGCATCCCGAGCCGGATCACGTGCGTGCCGATCATCAGGATCAGCAGCGCAAGCCACCACGCATGTCCCTGCGCGACCGGATGGATGATGTCCGCAAACCATTTGGCAAGCCCGGAACTGGAGATCGCCGACGACATCGACAGCGCTCCGGCGAGGAGGAGCAGCGTGCCCCAGATCGTGCGGTCCTGCAGTTCCTTCCACTTGAACTTGAGGAGCCCCGGAATGAACAGCACGGCAAGGCCCATGAGCGCAACGTTGTGCGGTGCGACGTTGTGCACGAGCTTCTGCGTCATCCACGCGAGCGCCACCAGGCCGAACACGCCGAGAATCAGCCATTCCATCTGGCTCATCCGCGGCACTTCGCGGTACTGCTTCTGCACCGTCTCGAACCCGCCCGCGACGCTGACGTGACGCGTCCTGAAGTAGTACTGCACCCACCACTGCGTCAGAACGAACATGCCGAGGTACGGCCACTGCAGGATGAACCAATCGACGTAGGTCAGGCGCAATCCAAGCTGCTTCTCGAACAGCCCGACGATGACGAGGTTCGGCAGATGCGCGGTCAGGATGCACATGCCGCTGATCATCGAGCCGTAGACCAGCGTCTGGATCACGATCGCTTTTTTTCCGTTGCGTTCCGCCTCGGTGTCGCCGAACAGGTTGGTGATGCCGTTGATCACCGGCAACAGGGTGGCCGCGCGCGAATTGGCGGCGGGAATGATGAACGACAGCACCAAGTTGACCGCGAACATCGCCCAGATCACCCCGTTGACGGTCTTCGCCTTCATCCAGTTGAGCAGCGCCAGCGCGATGCGGCGGTCGAGCCCGGCCGCCTGCATGATGGCGGCAAAGAGGAACGCGGCCAGGCACAGGAAGACCACCGGCGTGGTGAAGCCGTCGGCTGCCCGCGGGAACGGTTTGACCGCATCGGTCATCACCAGCAGCATCGGAATCAGGATGCCGGAGATGCCGACGGGCATGGATTCGAAGATCCATATGGTGCATGCCCAGACCATGACGGCCAGCGTCGCCTTGCCCGCCGCGGACAGGCCGGCCGGCATGGGCATGACGTAGAGAATCGCGAAAAACAGGCCCCACGCCAGCAGGAAACCGATGGTGCTCTTCTTCGGGGTGAGGCCGGTGGCGAGGATGTTGTCATGAAAATTCCCGAACAACCCGTTGCCGGCCACACCCCCTGCAGCGGCGCCGGCTTCCGCGCGTTGTCTGAGTTCACGCATGGCAGACCCTCCTGTTCGCGGGTGGGACGGCACTGCCACATGTCCGGAGAGAAATGCGAGACCAGCTTGTCATAGTCATCCTCCTTTGGCCCGCGCCCGGTTCATTGTAATGTTCGTGCCTTTGATGCGGCGCTTTACACCCGGTTTCGGGGTCGGTACCATTAAAACAACCCCTTTCGTGGCTGTCTGTCAGCCAGCCGACACTCCCATGGCGTCCACTAACGTCGCCCCGATCGGAAACGAGGACAGCCGGCCCACCGGCAACGCCCTGTCCCGGCTGGTTGCGCCCTCGAATTTCCTGGCGCGGCTCGACCCCGCCGACCACGCCGATCTGGTTGCGCTCGCCAAGCTGCAGCAGTTTGCGAAGGGCGATTTCGTTTTTCGCGCCGGCGCCCCGGGCGTCAACGTGTATTTCCTCAACAGCGGCAAGGTCAAAATCTGCCAGCCGTCGCCGCTCGGCCGCGAAGTCATCCTCTGGTTCTGTTTTTCGGGCGAGATCTTCGGTCTGGCCGAAGTCGCCCGCGGCGGCGAGCGCGTGGTCAACGCGCAGGCGTGCGCGCAGTCGGAAGTACTCGCGGTGTCACATGAACAATTCAGGAGTTTTCTTTCCAAGCATCCGCAGACGGCGCTGCTCAGCATGCAGGTGCTCTCCTCCCGTTTGCGCATTCTCGGGGAAATGCTGGTCAATCTGGTCGCGGACGACGTCAACACGCGCATCGCCAAGCTGATCCTGCGTCTGTCGGCCCGCTACGGCACGCGGGTGCGCAAGGAAATCTTTCTCAATATCCCGCTCACGCATCAGGAGATCGCCGACATGATCGGCACCTCGCGCCAGACCGTGACCAGCGCGCTTTCCGAGCTCAAGCGCCAGGGCGTCTTGTCGATCGACAATCACCGTATCCACATCGAGAGCGAGGAATTGCTCAACCTCATGAGCCGCAGCAGCTAGCCCGATTCCGCAACATGGACCCCCGCGGGAGCCGTGCGGACGCGGCGCTGGTAGAATGTACCTTCACCGATTCCCCGCCTGACCCTTACCCGAGAGGATCGCCATGGCTGACCACAATCTGGGCGCATACAACATCTTCGATCTGCGCGCGATGGCGCTCAAGCGCGTGCCGAAAGGGCTGTTCGAGTTCGTCGACCGCGGCACCGAGGACGAAGTGTCGCTCAAGAACAATCGCACGGTGTTCGAGCGCATCCGCTTGAAGCCGCGAACGCTGGTGGACGTGTCGGACCGCAGCCAGGAAATCACGCTCTTCGGCAACCAGCACAAGATGCCGATCGTGATCGCGCCCACCGGCACCGCCGGTTTGATGTGGCACGAAGGCGAGATCGCGTTGGCGCGCGCGGCGGCGGAAGCGGGTATCCCGTTCACGCTCGCGACCGGCTCCATGACGGCGATGGAGAAGGTGGCCGAGCAGGCGGGAGGGGAACTCTGGTTCCAGCTCTATATGTGGCCCGACCGCAGTCTTTCCCACAAGCTGGTCGAACGCGCCAAGGCGGCGGGTTTCACGGCGCTCGTGGTGACGGTGGACGGTGTGGTATCCGGCAACCGCGAATACAACCTGCGCAACGGCTTTACCATTCCCTTCAGTTTCACCCGCAGGAACGTGACCGACGTCCTTATGCACCCGCGCTGGCTGCTCGGCGTGCTGGCCCGCTACGTCCTGACCACCGGGATGCCGCGCTACGAGAATTATCCGAGCGAGATCAAGTACAAGGTCACGGCGCGGCCGATGGGCCGCTCGCAGATGCGGAACGATTCGCTCAATTGGGAGGACCTGCGCCAGTTGCGCAAGATGTGGCCGCACAAACTCATTGTGAAGGGAATACTGCATCCGCAGGACGCCGTGCTCGCCGCCGATTGCGGGGCCGACGGCGTGGCGGTATCGAACCACGGCGGCCGCAACCTCGACGGCGCGATTTCGCCGATCGAGGCGTTGCCCGAAGTGGTTGACGCGGTGGGGAAGCGGATCACCGTTCTGGTCGACAGCGGTTTTCGGCGCGGGTCGGACGTGGTCAAAGCGCTGGCGCTCGGCGCGCACGCCGTGCAGATCGGACGCGCCACGCTCTATGGCGTGGCGGCGGGCGGGCACGCGGGTGCCGCCCGCGCGATCGGCATTTTCCGCGAGGAGATCGACCGGGTGATGGCGTTGATCGGGTGCCGCAGCGTGGCGGAACTGGGGCCGGAATATCTGCATTTCGCCGATTCCGCCCTGCGCTCCGCGGGACCGGGCAAGCCGGGGCTGAAACTGCTCGATTCGGGACGGGCGGTCGCCGAGGGATAGGTTCTAGCTTGCTGTGGTATCTGCTGATCGCGCTTGCGCCGATTGCCGCCGTCGTCTACATCGTTTGGACGCATAGGAAACGGGCTGCGGCGCGGGTCGCGGCGAGCAGCAGGCGCTTCGAGCAGATTCTCGGCGCTTCGTCGCAACGTGTGGCGGCGCCGGTAGCGCCTGCATTAACACCCGTTTCGCCCGGCGCTTCCGCGGCGCGCGTTTCGACTGCGCCTGTAGCGGCGGGCGGCGCACCGCTGTCCTACCTCCGGAAAGAGCGGCTGCTCGATCCCCAGCACGCGCTGCTCTTTCGCATGCTTGCGTCCGGCCTGCCCGAATACGAGGTGTTCGTCCACGTCAGTCTGGCGGCGGTGATCGAGATCCCACTGGCGGTGCAGGGGCGCGAGCGCGAACAACGCCTGCGTGCCCTCGCGCAGAATGTTGTCGATTGCCTCGTGTGCAGCAAGGAAATGGAAGTGATCGCGGCGGTGGATCTGGAAGCGGGCGCGACCGCGGATTCCCGCATCAAGTCCGAATACCTGAAAGCCGCTCGGGTGCGCTACGTGCGCATCAATGCCGCGGCGCTTCCTGCAGCGACCGAAGTTCGGAAACTGCTTCTCGACGAAACAGGTTAGCACGCTGTTGAAAAAGCCCGTTCGCACTGAGCGTAGCGTGTAAGCGCGGAGTCGAAGTGTGAACAAGTCGCTGAATACTCAGTCGTTCATGTTTCGACTTCGTTTCACTACGCTCAACACGAACGTAAGTAACGGCTTTTTCAACAGCCTGTTAGGCCGGGGCGGCCTGGTTTTCCGCGAAGTAAGCGCGGTGCAAGTTTCAGCGCTTACAATCTGCGCAATCGATCGGTGGGAGGAAAAGAAGTGTTTGTACTGAAAGCAGGCGCGGTTGCGGTGCTGGCGGTGTGGACAGTCCTCGGTTATGCCAGGACGCCGGAGCAGATCTACCAGCAGGCGTCGAAGAGCGTGGTCGTGATTCAGGCCTTCGACCGGGAAGACAATCCGATCAACCAGGGCGGAGGGGTGGTCGTCGGCAGGGAAGCGGTGGTCACGAACTGTCACGTCGTCGAGGACAGCGCCAAACTGGTTGTGAGTTACGATAAGGAACAGTTCGACGCGACCCTGACCCATGCCGACCACGAGCGCGATTTGTGCCAGTTGGCCGTGCCAAGACTGACGGCGCCGCGCGCCGCGCTGTGGACGGGACGGCTGCGCGTGGGTCAGCGCGTCTACGCGATCGGGGCGCCCGAGGGTCTGGAACTGACGTTCACGGAAGGCCTGGTATCCAGCCTCCGGGAATTCGAGGGTTCGCAATACATCCAGACCTCTGCTGCGATTTCCCAAGGTTCGAGCGGCGGCGGGTTGTTTGACACCGAGGGCAGGCTGATCGGCATCACCGCGTTCTTCCTGCAGGACGGACAAAACCTGAACTTTGCCGCGCCCGCCAGCTGGATCGCTCAACTTGCTGCGCGCGCCGGGGGCGGGACTGCGAAGAAACCGGTGAGCTCCACGCGAGACAGCGTGGCACGGCGGTGGGCGGTCCGCATCGGTGACGCCAAGGCGAAAAAGGATTGGGCCGGCGCGCTCACGCTGGCGCAGCAGTGGGTGCGCGCCCAGCCTACGCATGCCGCCGCGTGGCAGGAGCTGGGCGACGCCTATCGCAGCATGAACCGTCCCCGCCGCGCGGTTTCTCCGTACATGCAGGCGCTGCGCCTCGACCCCGACATGTTCGAGGGGTGGCTCAATCTGGGTCTTTCCTACCTGACGCTCAGTCAGCACGACCGGGCGGTCGAGGCCTTCCAGGAAGCGCTTCGCATCAGGCCGCACGATTCCGCGGCGCTCTACAACGCCGGTGTCGCCTATCACTTCCAGAATCGTCAGGACAAGGTCAAAGAGGTGTATACCACTCTGAGCGTGCGTGACCCGAGAGCGGCGCAGGAGTTTGCCGGGCGCTACCTCAAGCGTTAACCCCTATCCAAGATTGTTCTTGACGGGGTTGCGCAAAATGCGTATAAAGCCCCACGTGTTTAGTTTCAAGTTCTTGAGAGTCGGGAAGTTCGGTTGTTGAATGTTCGTTCTTTTGGGGCTTTGAGATTCAAACATCGGCGGGCGTGGCCCTATTTTTGATTTTTTAAGGAATGCAACATGGCAACCGGAACAGTGAAGTGGTTCAACGACTCGAAAGGCTTTGGCTTTATTACTCCCGATGACGGCGGTGAAGACTTGTTCGCGCACTTCTCGGCGATCAACATGTCCGGGTTCAAGACCCTGAAAGAAGGACAGAAGGTCTCTTTCGAAGTCACGAACGGCAACAAGGGCAAGAAGCAGGCGAGCAACATCCAGGCAGTTTAAGCGCCGACGCAGATCGGCAGAAAGCCGGGCATCGCGCCCGGCTTTTTTATTTTGAGCGCAGACAAAAGCGGGAACGAGGGCCCCCAAAAGAAAAGCGGGAACAAAAAAAAGCGGAAACGAGGATCGCCAAGCCAATGCGGGGAACGAAGGTACCGGGTACTTGGGACATCTTCTGCCGCGTCGTCGATAATTTCGGCGACATCGGGGTGTGCTGGCGGCTTGCGCGCCAGCTCGCCGGCGAGCAGCGCGGAACGGTTCGACTTTGGGTGGACGATCTTGCGCCGCTGCACGCACTGTGGCGGGAGGCGGATCCCGGCCGCGCGCGCCAGCTGGTCGCCGGGGTCGAAGTGCATCGCTGGTCCGCCGGCTTCCCGGCGGTGCAGCCTGCCGAGGTGGTCATCGAGGCCTTTGGCTGCGGGTTGCCCGAAGACTACGTGCTGGCGATGGTCGGGTGCGGGCGGCATCCGCTGTGGGTCGTGCTCGAATATCTCAGCGCAGAACGCTGGGTGCCGGAGCATCACGGATTGCCTTCTCCACATCCGCGGTGGCCGATCCCGCGTTATTTCTTCTTTCCGGGATTCGTGGCGGGCACGGGCGGCGTGCTGTGCGAGGCGGATCTCGCAGCTCGCCGGGCGGCCTTTGGCGCGGATGAGCGCCGCCGTGCGTGGGCGTCGCTCGGCTTTGAGCCGCCGGTTGCCGGCTCGACGGTCGTGTCCATGTTCGCCTATGATCATGCGCCGCTGGCGGGACTGCTTGCCGCGTGGGAACAAGGCGACGAACCGGTGGTCGTAGCGGTTCCGCAGGGAAAGATCGTCGGATCGTTTTTCGACTACTTTGACGTCGGGGGTGTGGAACCAGGACACGGTTTCCGGCGCGGGAGCATCGAAGTCCGGATCCTGCCGTTCGTCGAGCAGCCGCGATATGACGAACTGTTGTGGTCGTGTGATTGCAACTTCGTGCGTGGAGAAGACTCGTTCGTGCGCGCACAGTGGGCGGCGCTGCCGCTGGTGTGGCACATCTACCCGCAGGCAGAGCGCGCGCATTGGCATAAGCTCGAGGCCTTTCTCGACCTGTATTGTGCAGGCTTGCCGCAGCCGGCGGCAGCAGCGGTGCGCGCGATGTGGCGTTCGTGGAATTCAAGTGACGACCCGGCGGTTTCCATCGGCGCGGCCTGGCGTGGCTTCCAGGCGCACCGCGCAACGCTTGCCGGCCATGCGCAGGCGTGGGCGGCGCGGTTGGCCGAACTCGGCGACATGGCCGGCAGACTGGCACAGTTCTGCGCCGAAAGGGTAAAATATTAGTTTTTCGTTTCAAAGAGATATGGAGTCGAGATGAAGACGGCACAGGAAATCAGGGCGGGTAACGTGATCATGGTGGGCAGCGATCCGCTGGTGGTCCAGAAGGCGGAATACAACAAGTCGGGTCGCAACGCTTCCGTAGTCAAGATGAAGCTCAAGAACCTGCTCTCGGGTTCCGCGAGCGAGACGGTCTACCGTGCGGACGAAAAGTTCGAGATGGTGATACTCGAGCGCAAGGAAGCGACGTACTCGTACTTCGCCGAGCCCTCCTACGTGTTCATGGACGCGGAGTTCAACCAGTACGAAGTGGACAAGGAGAACATGGGCGATGCGCTGAACTATCTGGAGGACGGCATGGGGTGCGAAATCGTCCTGTTTAACGGGAAGCCGATTTCAGTCGAGCTGCCGCAGACGGTGATGCGCGAGATCGCCTACACCGAGCCGGCGGTACGCGGCGATACGTCGGGCAAGGTGCTGAAGCCGGCGCGGCTCCAGACCGGGTTCGAGGTGCAGGTACCCTTGTTCTGCGAAACGGGCGACAGGATCGAGATCGACACGCGCAGCGGCGAATACCGCAGCCGCGTCAAGAACTGAGGCCTTCCCCGGTCTTATGAGCCTTTGAGGACGTAAGGCGTTTTAATTGTCCGCCGATGGACTTGCTGGAGCGATCTGCCACAGCGGGAGCGCTGCGCTCGCCGATGTCCTGACAATCGCAGGCATGGCGCCGCGGTCATTATTGCGCGATCCTGCTGCGTTGCCTGAGGCGGCGCCGTTATCGCGCCCATGCTGTGACGCGCGATACAGCGCCAGATGGCGGTCGGCCAGAAGCGCAGCGTCGGAGTTATCGGAGGCGGGGCTGCCGGGCGTCGCGTCGGCGGGATACGAACTGCGTCCCGGATCGTGAGCTGATGCAAGCTGAGCGTAGGCGAGGACGAGTGAAGCGAGTAAAACCGAGGCGAATTGTCGCATTTTGATGCCCCCCGTCGAGTGGGAATGCCGTGCAGTCGATTGCGGCAATTGCCGTGCCATTTTTTGTTTCTTATGACAAACCAAAACGTTATCGTTTTCCTCGAGGTGTATTGATCCAAGCGTGCCGGTCGAAACTGTCGCCACCACGCGACATGCGGGACGCGGGCGCATTCAGTCGTTTGATTCTATTGCCTATCCCGTGTCGTAGATCAACGACAACACGGCCGCAGGCCGGAGGACGCCCTGCAGCTTGGGTAGATAAAGCGCTCCCATTAGATGAGCAGCGCCACGAGAATTGCCACGAGAAGAATGATGATGAGATCGGTGTTGCTGAGCGCGCCGCCCGCCGGGAGGGAATCGATCTTGCCTGCCAGATGCATCACTTCTGCATCGGTAAGCGCATCGACGCGTTGCTTGGCCAGGTCCGGCGCCACGCCCAATGCGACCAGGTTTCGCTGCGCATCGGCTCGGTTCAAGAAGGCCCTGACCTTGTCACGCTCCTCCTGGATTCTGGTATCGGACGCCACCTGTTCGGTCGGGATCAGCTCCGCCTGTGTCGACTGAAAGGGAAAAACCAGTGCGGCAGCAAGCAACATCGAGTTCAATCGTCTGGAAACGCGCGTCTTCATAAGTCCTCCGCGTGAATTCATCGAAACCATTTGTTGCTGCCATCGTGGCAATGGGCAGCGGTGACCATCGTGAGCGGTGCGCCCGCGCGATGCTCTGCGCATCATGCGCGTGACATAGCGCAACCCTGTATATGACAGGGTATTAGCGATCAAGTTCCCGGATCGATTGTGAGCAATGAATTGCGCGCGGGAAGATCCTTGAGGGAAACATGCGTGTCGCGTCGCACAAACATAAATAAGCATTTCGCGCGCTCAACGTTGCAACTTCAAAACCGGCCGTGGATCAAATCGCATGTGACCAGAACGTATGCGACGGAGGCGAGGTGCAGTTCCAGGAGATCGACTGCAGTGGGATTGCGAGCACCTTCCCAATCCCTTTGAGCAACACGTCGGAAGCGCAAGGTTGACAAGCCGGTCGCCACGGCCGAAGCTCTGTGCACCGGCAAACAATATCTGGCGAGTTTTCTACAAGCGACCGAGGATGGCACGATGGACCAGCAGATCGGTTCTGTAGCGGTACAGGATCGGCGACCGGGCGAGACGGAGCCGCGAATCGAGATCTCAAAGGTTCGCGTCACGCAACTTCTGGTCGCGATGGTGGTGGTGCTTCATGTGCTCAACATCCCGGCGGTGGGTTTCAAGTATCTCTGGCCGGAGTACTGGGCGTGGGCGCGTCACTACGTCGTATTGCTGAGCGTGAGCGGCGAAGGCAAGCTTCCCACCCTGTACTCGGGGCTCACGATGCTGGCGGCGGCGGTACTGCTCGGCTTGATCGCTGCGCACGAGCGATTGCGGGGGCGCCGCCTTCATTCGCACTGGATGTGGCTTGGGATCGTATTCGCGCTGATGGCGATGGACGAAATGGTGGCGATCCATGAGATGAGTTCCCGGCCCCTTCGTGAGTATCTCGGGATCAGGAGCGGCCCGCTGTACCACGCCTGGGTCGTCCCGGCGATGGCGTTTCTCGCGTTCATGGCCGTCACTTATTTCCGTTTCCTGCTGGCGCTGCCGGCGCGCACGCGCATGCTGTTTGTCGTTGCGGGCGCAATCTACGTCGGGGGCGCGCTCGGGATGGAAATGGCAGGTTCGGCCTACGCCGCCGCTTACGGGCAGGATCTCGTCTATGGGGTGCTCGCCACACTCGAAGAAATATTGGAGATGTCGGGAATGGTGCTGTTCCTGTATGGCCTGATGGACCATCTCGAGCATTACGCACCGGAGAGCCGCATTCGCGTCCGCGGATGAACGTCCCGCGACGCCGGAGTCTGGCCTTCACGCCGGCAACCGCCATGCTGGCGGCATGCGGCCGTATGTGGAAGAATCCCGCTAAAGGGTAACTTGGCCAAGCCCGTCTGGAGAGCTGCCGGCGTCGGCACGAAAGCCGGAGGGCTGTGGATAGTAAGTCAATAGTAGACTAGAGGAGGATAGAGATGCGTACTGAGAAACTGTTGGCCGCAATCGCCGCCCCGGTGATGTTGGCAATATTGGCAGTGTCGGCGGCGCACGCTGCGCAGCCGGCGTATCCGGACAAACCGATCCGGCTCATCATCGGCAGCGCGCCAGGTTCGGGCCCCGATATCATCGCGCGGCTCGTGGCCGATCGGCTGTACTCGGTGTGGGGTCAGCGGGTCGTCGTCGATTCCCGGCCCGGCGTGGCCGGTATCATCAGTGCGGAACAGGCTTTGCGGGCGAACCCCGATGGGTACACGTGGATGATGCTGACTTCGCAGCTCTTCGTCGCGACCTCGGTTTCTCCCAATCTGAAGTTCAACCTGCACAAGGATTTCGTCTCGATCGCCCTCATCGGGACGGTGCCCTTCGTCCAGATGGTCAACCCGCAGGTGCCCGCGAAGTCGATACCCGAGCTGATCGCGCTCGCGAAAAAGTCACCCGGCAAGCTGCGTTATGGGTCGGCCGGCGCCGGTGCGTCCGAGCATCTTTCCGGAGTCCTGTTCAACCGCTTGACCGGCACCGAGATGCTGCACGTGCCCTACAGGGGCATCGCCCAGGCCATCGCCGACACGCTCGGGGGAGAGGTGCAGCTCACCTACGCGGTCTATCCGGCCGCGCGGCCCCACATCGAGGGCGGAAGGTTGAGGGCGCTCGGCGTGACCACTCCGAAGCGCTCTCCGGCGCTTCCTGACGTGCCGGCAATCTCGGAAGCGGTGCCGGGCTACGCGATGTTCGGCTGGTACAGCCTGGTGGCCCCCATCGACACGCCGGTCGCGGTGCTGGCCAAGGTGAGCGCCGAAGTGGTCAAGGGTATCAAGGAGCCCGCATTCGGCGAGCGGCTCAAGGTACTGGGGATCGAAATCGTCGGGGGCGGGCGCAAGGAACTCGATGCGTTCAGGCGCGACGAGAGGAAACGGGTCACCGAACTCGTCAAAGCCTCCGGCGTGGATATTAAATAGAGAAACTCGACATCGCGCGCGTCGGCGTGGGTTATTGCATGCCGGCGCTGAGAGGCTTCAAAGCGAGAAGAAGCGGCTCAGAGCATCTGCCTGTTCTTGCATTTGATCTGCGTTCATCCGCATGCATCCGCGGTTTCAAATTCTTTCTTGAGAATTGGTTCTCCGGAAACAATAAGCCCCTGGACGCTTGCGCGGCCAGGGACTTTGTCAAGATGGTGGAGGCGGCGGGAATCGAACCCGCGTCCGCAAGTCCTCTACAGTCAGGACTACATGCTTAGCCTGGTCATTTGGGTCTCGCCTCGCGCCCGCCGGCCGGCAGGCTGGCGCTCAGCCAGTCGCTTCGACGGATCCGTGCGGCCAAGCGACCAAACCGCGCGGAGGGGCTGATGTCAATGACGCTGCAC
>JACQOK010000028.1 GCA_016202565.1 Betaproteobacteria bacterium
CCGAAGAAGAGCGGACCCTCGAGCTCGAGCACGAGAATGCGGCCGCCGTGGTGAGCCAGAATTGCCATGCGCTCCGGCGCACGCGTCTTGCGGGAGTGCACCGCGTCGCAGCGGTAGGCGCGCCGGATGACGGACCGGCTCATGCGCACCAGGAAGAACAGGATTGTGATCGCGACGCCGAGCGCGACCGCGAAAAACAGATTCATCACGATCGCCACAGTGGCGACCAGCAGGATCACGACGAGGTCGAGTGTCGTGCTGCTCATTATCGCGAGTTCACGCGTGGCGAGTTTGCGCACGATTTGCAGCGTCCAGCGGTCGACGAGGTTGATCGCTACCACCACCAGCGCCGCCGAGATCACCACGCGCGGCACGTACGCAATCAGCGGCGACAGAACCTGGACCACGAACAGGATCACCACCGCGTGCATCAGCACCGACAGCGCCGTCCGCCCGCCGCTGCGATGGTTGGCGAAGCTCGATGCGAGATTGATGCCGTTGGCGATGCCGCCGAAGCCCGCGGCGACCATGTTGCCGACGCCGAGCCTCACCAGTTCACGGTTGCCGTCGAACTTGTGACCGGAATCCGTCGCGATGAGCCGTGCGCACAGCACCGCGTCCAGGGACGCCACCATCGCGACGCTCGCCGCCCCCAGGACCAGTACCGGCAGAAATTCCAGGAACTGCGGATTCGAGAAAAGACCGACGAATGCCATCAGGTAATGCGGGTCGGGCAGATCGACGTCGATTTTTCCGACGACGAGGCCCAAGCGTTCCTGAAAGCCGGCGAGAGCCAGCAGATAATAGACCGCGAGCCCGCCCAGCAGGCCGAAAATGGTCGGCGGAATTTTCTTCGTGATGCGTGCGGCGCGCATGATCAGTACGCAGGTCAGCACGCCCACGGCCACGGTAAGCGGCTGGATCAGGTCGATCTGGCCCGGCAGGCTCGTGAGCCGCGTGGCCTGTGGCAGGCCCAGCATGATGTTCAGTTGTGAAGCGAACAGCAGGAATGCCGCGGCGTTCTGGAACCCCGCAATGACCGGCGCGGGAATGTACTTGAGGAGCGTGCCGAGCTTGAACAGCCCGAACAGCGCCTGAAAACCGCCGGTCAGCAGAATCAGGAGAAAGGCAAGCGTGAGCAAAACCGCCGGTTCGGCGGAGAGTATGTAGGGCGCCTTGGAGAGCGCCAGGTCGTGCAGCACGAACGAACCGATGAGGAAGGTCGTCACGCTGCGCGGGGAGTAGATCATCGTCGTGTTGGCGCCCAGCAGCACCGCGACGATGCATCCGAAAACCGGCGCGTAAAGCCCGGCGAGAATCGCATGGGGCACGGCGGATTCGCCGAGCGGCAGCAGCGCCAGCAGTCCGTAGCCGATGCTCACCGGGATGGTGAGCATCGCCGCGACGAAGCCGCCCGAGAGATCGCCGCGCAGATGCTGAAACCGGCGCCGCCAGTTGCTTGCGGCAGCCGCCGCGGCCGGCGTTTCCGGCGCGTAGGCCTGGTCGGGCAGGCCGTAACCCCATTGCTGTTTGTTCGTCGTCACACACACCCTCCCTCGCGCTGGCGACCGCAACCATAACATATGCTGCCGCAGGCCGGTTATGGAGGATGAGAGATATTGCCCGGGTTGAACGATACCCGTGCGCCGAGTCCGCGCGGTTAGGACAGTGAACGTAGCCGGGATGGAATGAAATGAAATCCAGGGCCGGGAGAAGCGGGAACGAAGGCCCCCAAAAAAAGCGGAAACGACGGCCCCCAAAGAAAACCGTGCTCCCGGAATCCGCTTCGCTCCTTCCGGGCTACGATACTGCTAACCGCTTACTGTTTAATATAGTTGAACTCGCTTCTGCTCAATTCCTTGAACGGGCGGCGGTCATTCAGTTCGTCGACATAATGCGTCACGCTTGCGGCCTCCCGTTCCAGAAACTCTTCGATGGCGGCGCTGAAGCGGGGATGAGCGAGCCAGTGCGCGGAAACCGTTTCGACCGGCAGCAGTCCGCGAGCCAGCTTGTGCTCGCCGCGCGAGCCGCCCTCGAACGCCGCGATGCCGCGCGCGATGCAGTATTCGATTCCCTGGTAATAGCAGGTCTCGAAATGCAGGCCGGAGTGATGTTCCACCGCGCCCCAGTAGCGCCCGAACAATCTTTTGTCATTGCGCAGGTTCAGCGACGCGGCGATCGGCCGACCGTCACGCTGTGCGACCACCAGCGTCAGGTTCTCCGGCATCGCGCGCCCGATGCGCTGAAAGAATTCCAGGTTGAGATAAGGTGTGGAGTGGTGTTCGCGATAGGTTTGGCGGTAACAGCGGGCAAAAAATGTCCAGTCGTCCTTCCCGATCGCGGCGCCTTCAAGCCAGCGAAAGCCGATGCCCGCCTCCCGCACCCTGCGCCGCTCCTGGCGGATTTTCTTGCGCTTGTCATGGCTCATGCCGGCGAGAAACTGTTCAAAGCTCGTGTAGTCCCGGTTGATCCAGTGAAACTGCACGCCATGCCGCAGCAGCATGCCGTGAGCGGCCATCTGCTGCGCCTCATCCCGCGTCGGAAAAAGGCAGTGCAGCGAGGATACCTCCAGTTCGCGCGCGAGTTCGAGCGCTGCGGCGATCAAGCGCTCGCGGTGGCGAGGTTCTTCCGCAAGCACGCGGGGGCCGGTCACCGGGGTGAACGGCACCGCGCAGATGAGCTTCGGATAGTAGTTCAGACCGTGACGGTAATAGGCGTCGGCCCACGCCCAGTCAAAAACGTATTCGCCGTAGGAATGGTCCTTCACGTAGAGCGGCATGGCGGCGACGAGCGTGCCGCGCGTCCTGAGAAGCAGGTAATGCGGCGTCCAGCCGGTCGCCGCCGAGGCGCAGCCCGTGTCGTGCAACGCCGACAGGAATTCATGGCGCAGGAACGGATCCCCGCCGGCCAGTCGGTTCCACTGTCCGGGATGGATGCCCGACAGGGACGTGACAACCTCGAGCGTCACGGTCTGGGTGCCCCTTCGGGCAGCTGCCCGGTCTCTCGCATCAGCTGCTGCGTCATCTTGGGATCGAATTCCGAGACGCGCTTGATGATTTTTCGAACCTGATCGAGGTTATTGAGGGCATAATGAGCCATTGCCAGTTCGTGGAACGCGCGAGGGTTCATCGGCTGCAGTTCGGCCGCCTTTTTGAACATTTCGACGGCTTTATGGTTGTCGCCCTGTTCCCGATGAATCATGCCCATGCCGAACCAGGCGCGGTCGATGCCAGGCCGCAGCGCGACTACCCGCTGGAA
>JACQOK010000361.1 GCA_016202565.1 Betaproteobacteria bacterium
CGGTCGATGTGGGAGCCGTGGCTGATATTCAGAAAGCCGATTCCGGGACGGGTCCAGGATAATTTGAGAACGTGGAAGACCGGTGGATTCCGGCGCCCTTCTTCGGACAAACCTTTTGGCGACGTCATTCCCTCCGGGCCTACGCGGAAATCTGAGCGTGCGCTGGCCCCGCACCCCAGCCTCAAGCCGCAGGCGTTTCTTCGGCAGATGGTCCGGGCAGTACTGCCGCTCAGTGAGGGTGTCGTCCTGGATCCGTTTGCAGGTTCCGGATCGACGCTTGCCGCAGCAGAGGCCGTCGGCTATCGGAGTATCGGGATCGAGAACGACGAACACTACTACGACATGGCTTGTACGGCGATCCCGAAGTTGGCCAAGCTGGCGGGCGGTCCCGAAAATTAGAGCCTGTAAATCCAGTTAGCCCGAAGTTTCTCGATGCCCTGCCTATGCAGGGTTGCGGTTCTCGTGCCGAGTTCGCCGCGGGGGTTCTTGCGGAAATCCTTGATCGAAACTTGACCGAGATAGACCTCGGTAAATGTCATTGGTTGCCTGTTTCGCGCCGGTTCGGTAACGTTATCTACCTTATAGACAAAGACGCACATCCACTGGTCTCTGGCCCCGTGAGTATCCACCGCCCCGCCTGATTTTCTCGTGGTCTTGATTTCTACCCCTTCCGTCCCAGCTCGTATCTTGTTGTCGGCGTAAACGCCCTTCACGATCAGGTCGGGGTGACCGTTGAAGTACCGATTCTCCGTGAGGCTTCGGGAATGCTTGGCAAGGCTCGCAGTGAGCATATCAGAGAGCACGCCGGACATGATTGCCGGCCGAAGCATGTCGTCAAGCCGCTCTAATCCTTTTGCGGAGAGCTGTGTGTTTACGTCGAAGAAAAAGTCGTAAACATCCTGCATGGTCAGCTCGAAGTCTTTGAGCCGAAGCTCGAATGGCAGACCGGCCTGCGGATTGAATTTGGCCGGATCGATCGTATTTTTTCTTAACACGGCAACCTGTTACGTCGCGCGATCACGGTGATTAGTGATGCAGGATTTTGGACAGGAACTGCACCGCGCGCTCGGACCGCGGCTTGCCGAAGAAATCCTCCGTCGTCGCGTCCTCGACGATCTCGCCGTAGTCCATGAAAATGACACGGTGTGCGACGCGTTTCGCGAATCCCATCTCGTGCGTCACCACCATCATCGTCATCCCTTCCTTCGCGAGCCCGGTCATGACGTCGAGCACCTCATTGATCATTTCCGGATCGAGTGCGGAGGTCGGCTCATCGAACAGCATCGCGATCGGATCCATCGCGAGCCCGCGCGCGATCGCCACCCGCTGCTGCTGGCCGCCGGACAGTTGTCCCGGAAACTTGTGCGCGTGCTCTTCGAGCCCGACCCGCTTCAAGAGCGTCATGGATTTGGTCGTCGCTTCTTCCACGCTGCGGCCGAGCACCTTGATCTGGGCGAGGTTGATGTTGTCGGTCACTTTCATGTGAGGAAAAAGCTCGAAGCTCTGGAACACCATGCCGATCTTGGAGCGCAGCCGGTTCAGATTGGTCGCATTGGCGCTGACCGATTCGCCGTTGACGATGATCTCGCCCTGCTGGAACGGCTCGAGCCCGTTCACGCATTTGATGAGCGTGGACTTGCCGGAACCCGACGGCCCGCACACCACGACGACCTCGCCCTTGTCGACTTTTGTGTTGCAGTTTTTTAGCACCTGGAAGGTGTCGTACCACTTGCTGACGTTCTTGAACTCGATCATGGGCATAAATCGGTCTTTCTAGCGGATGACGGCAAATCGTGCCTGGAGCCACCGCACGAAATACGAGGCGGTAAAGCTCAAGATGAAGTACACAACCGCCACGAACGTGTACATCTCGACCAGCCGGTAATCGCGATTGGCGACCTTGACGGCCGCGCCCAGGAAGTCGGTTGCCGAAATCACGTAGACCAGCGAAGTGTCCTGGAACAGGATGATGGTCTGGGTAAGCAGCACGGGCAGCATGTTGCGAAAGGCTTGTGGCAACACGATCTTTCCCATGGTCTGCCAGTAGGTGAGCCCCAGCGCATAGCCTGCCCACACCTGGCCGCGCGCAATGCTCTGGATCCCGGCGCGCATGATCTCGCAGTAGTAGGCCGCCTCGAACATGGTGAAGGTGATCACGGCTGACCAGAACGCGCCTACCTGGATCGGCTGTCCCGCGCCGACGATCCAACCGCCGATCCACGGCACCAGGAAGTAAAACCAGAAGATCACGAGCACCAGCGGAAGCGAACGCATCAGGTTGACGTAAGCGCCCGCCGGGACATTGAGGATGGCGTAGCTCGAGAGCCGCATCATGGCGAGCAGCGTGCCGAAGACGATGCCGCCCGTCATCGCCATCGCGGTAAGCGTCAGCGTGAACGTCATCCCTTCCCTGAACAGATAGAGCACGGAACGCTGGATGACGTCGAAATCGAACCCGGCGAACATGTCAATGCCCCGCCATCTGCGCGTCGCCGCTGGCACTGATCAAGCCGGGCACCCGCACGCGCCTTTCGAGGTAGCGCATGCCGAGCACGACCACGAGATTGGTGAGCAGGTAGATCACGGTCGCGGCGGCGAACGCTTCGAACACCTGGAAGGTGAATTCCTGCATCGAGCGTGCCCGCCCCGTGAGTTCCATCAATCCGATGGTCAGCGCCACCGATGAATTCTTGATGACGTTCAGAAATTCGGAGGTAAGCGGCGGCAGCACAATCCGGACCGCCATCGGCAGAATCACGTGGCGGTAAGTCTGCGGCAACGTCAGCCCGAGCGCGGTCCCCGCCATGCGCTGGCCGCGCGGCAGTGACTGGATGCCTGCGCGCACCTGTTCCGCGACCCGGACGGAGGTATAAATGCCAAGGCACAGCACGGCGGGAACGTACGAGCCCCAGGGCGGGGGCATCTGCTTCATCGCGCTGCCCAGCGCTTCCGGCAGCAGCTCGGGGAGGACGAAGAACCACAGGAACATCTGCACGATGAGCGGAACGTTGCGGAAGATCTCGACGTAGGCGTAACAGAACCGCCCCATCCAGGGGGTCGGCGTGGTGCGCAGTGTTCCCACCACTGCGCCGACCGAGAGCGCGAGCACCCAGGCGGCGAGCGCCGTCGCAAGCGTCCAGCCGAGTCCCACCACGAGGTACGTGAGGTAGGTGCCCGAGCCGTCGGACGCCGTCTGAAACAGGATGCCCCAGTTCCAGTTGTAGTTCATGCGCTCAGGGCCTGTACCGCGTACTACGAATTTGGCGCCGCGCGTTCAGCGGCGCGCCGGGCGTCCGCTTTATCGCTTACTTGTAATCCTTGGGATCGCCCGAGTCGGTCGGGTTGGCCACGACCTTCTTGAATACCGGACTCATGGGCACGTTGAGGTTGATGCCCTTGGGCGGCACCGGCTTGAGGAACCACTTGTCGTAGATCTTGGCGAAATCGGCGCCCTTCAGGATGCCGCGCATGGCATTGTCCACGACCTTCTTGAACGCGGCGTCGTCCTTGCGCAGCATGATGCCGTATGGCTCTACCGAGAGCGCATCGCTCGATATCACGTAATCGCCCGGGCTGCGCGCCTGCGCCACCAGGCTGTAGAGCAGTATGTCGTCCATCACGAAGGCGACCGCCCGCCCGGTCTCGACCATCTGGAACGCTTCCGGGTGGCCGTTGGCGGCGATGATGTTGATGCCGAGCTTCTTGGCGTTATTGATCTCGGTGATCTGCTTGATGTTGGTCGTGCCCGAAGTGGATGCGACGGTCTTGCCCTTGAGGTCTTCGACCGTCTTGAGCTTGGAGGCCTTCTTGCTGACGAAGCGGTTGGCGGTCACGAAGTGCGTCATCGTGAACCAGACCTGTTTCTGGCGGTCGAGATTGTTGGTCGTCGAGCCGCACTCGAGGTCGATCGTGCCGTTTCCCATCAGCGGGATGCGGTTTGCGGAAGTCACGAGCTGGTACTTGGCGTCGATCTTGGGCATTTTCAGCTCGGTCTTGAGTGCGTCGACGATCTTGAGGCACAGATCGATCGCGTAGCCGACCGGCTGCTGCTTGTCGTCATAGTAGGAGAACGGAATCGAGGCGTCACGATGGCCGATGGTGATCGAGCCGGTGTCCTTGATCTTCTTGAGCGTTCCGGTCAGTTCAGCGGCTGCAGCGGTGGCGGCGATGCCTCCCGCAACGAACAAGCTCGTCAACAGAAATGCGAGGCGTTTCATGGAAATCTCCTCTCGGTGCGGTTCTCGGACGGTGAGCTGCGGGAAATCCTGGCTGCCAATCTAGCCGAATGGCATACGTTTGTCCAGCAGCCACATACCGATAAAAAACAATCGGCTACAGTCGAATTCGGCGTATAGTCTACTGCTCCAACTGACGCAGCCTCCCACCTGGAGCGAGCCCATGTCGCATCGGACCACCCGACTCGAACATGATCTGCTGGGCGAGCGCCGTGTGCCCGCGGCAGCCTACTACGGCGTGCACACGCTGCGCGCGCTGGAAAATTTTCCGATCACCGGCACCCCGATTTCGATCTATCCCGATTTGGTGACGGCGCTCGCCTGTGTCAAGCAGGCCGCCGCCATTGCGAATAGCGAACTCGGCCTGCTCGACGAGCGCCGGGCGGTGGCGATCCGGCTTGCCTGTGAGGAGATCCGGGAAGGGAAGCTGCTCGATGAGTTCGTAGTCGACGTGATCCAGGGCGGCGCGGGCACTTCGACCAACATGAATGCCAACGAGGTGATCGCCAACCGCGCGCTCGAGATCCTTGGGCACAAGAAGGGAGAGTACCGGTACTTGCACCCGCTCGAGCACGTCAACATGAGCCAGAGCACCAATGACGTCTACCCGACCGCGGTCAAAGTGGCGTTGCATTTCGGGATTCAACGTCTGACGGCGGCGATGGCCGAGCTGCGCGCCGCGTTTGCGGCCAAGGCGGTCGAGTTCGTCGATGTGCTCAAGATGGGACGCACCCAGCTGCAGGACGCGGTGCCGATGACGTTGGGCCAGGAATTTTCCACTTACGCCGTTATGCTGGAAGAGGACGAGCAACGGTTGAAGGAGGCCGCGCTGCTGTTCCAGGTTTGCTTCTTCGGGTCGACCGCGTTCGGCACCGGCTTTACCGCCCACCCGTAGTTCGGACCGATCGTCTGCCGGCGGCTTTCGGATGTCACCGGCATCGAACTCGTGAC
>JACQOK010000029.1 GCA_016202565.1 Betaproteobacteria bacterium
ACCTGAGCGTGATCTCCGTCTATCTGCCCTCGGGTTCGAGCTCGGCGGAGCGCCAGCAGGTCAAGTTCGGCTTCATGAAGCGTTTTTTTCCTCATCTCAAAAAACTGAAGGCCGAAGGCCGCGAAATCGTCCTGTGCGGCGACTGGAACATCGCGCACAAGGAGATCGACCTCAAGAACTGGCGCGGCAACCAGAAGAACTCCGGTTTCCTTCCCGAGGAACGGGCGTGGCTCACGCAGGTGTTCGATGAACTCGGGTGGGTGGATGTCTTCCGCCGCATCGACCCGCGCCCCGAGCAATACACCTGGTGGTCGAACCGCGGCCAGGCGTGGGCCAAGAACGTGGGCTGGCGCATCGATTATCACGTCGCCACGCCGAAGTTCGCAGCCACCGGGAAACGCGTGGCGATTTACAAAGAGCGGCGGTTCTCCGATCACGCGCCCTTGACGATCGACTATGACTTCCCGCTGGACTAGCGGGATCCATCCCTACCTCGAGCCTGCGCCGCTCGCGGCCCTGTTCCTCGGCATCTCGTCGGGCTTCGCCTTTGCGATGATCGGCGCGACGCTGACCACGCGCCTTGCCCAGCACGGCATCACCAAAAGCGCGGTGACCGCCTTCGCGCTTACCTTCCTCGCGTACAACCTCAAGTTCCTGTGGGCGCCGCTCGTAGACCATGTGCGCCTGCCGCTCATCGGCCGCTTCGGGCAGCGGCGCAGTTGGCTTTGGCTCACCGGCGTGCTGGTCATGGCGGCGGTGGCGTTTCTCGGCGTTGCTGATCCGGACGAGGCGCTGTACCTGGTCGCCGTTGCGGCCATCGCCGCGGGCTTTGCCGGGGCCACCTTCGACATCATCATCGACGCCTACCGCATAGAGCTGCTCGAACCCCGCCAGCTCGGCGTCGGCTCGGGCATGTCGCAATACGGCTGGCGCATCGGTGCCGCGGCTGCCGGCGCGCTGGCGCTCGTGCTGGCTGCCCGCTTCGGCTGGGCGGTCGCGTACTTCACCTGCGCTGCTTTCACGCTCCCGGCGATGCTGGTCGGCGCAGTGATGGGCGAACCGGCGCGCCACCGGGAGCCGGCCAAGCCGCACGGCGCGCTCGAGGCGGTCGTCGCCTACTTCAGCCCGCTCGTGGAGTTCCTCAAGCGGCAGGGCGCGCTGGTGGTGCTCCTCTTCGTCCTCATCCACAAGATCGGGGACACACTCGCCAACTTGAGCCTGCGCCTTCTCTTCCAGGATCTCGGCTTCACCAACGACGAGGTCGCCTTCTACGACGTAGGCGTGGGCTTCGTCGCCCTGCTGGTCGGCGTCTTCGTCGGCGGCATCCTATACGAGCGGCTCGGCATGAAGCGCGCCGTGCTGATCAGCTTGATCCTCATGGCAGTGTCGAACCTAAGCTTCGCCGCGCTTGCTGCGGTCGGGCACACGAACCTCGGCATGGCGGCGGCTATCGGCTTCGAGAACTTCGCGAGCGGCATCGGCGGCGTGACGGTGGTCGCCTACCTGTCCGCGCTCTGCAACCTGCGCTTCACGGCGAGCCAGTACGCGCTGCTCTCCGCGCTCGCTAGCATCGCCGGCCGCGTCCTCACTGGGACAAGCGCGGGATGGCTGATCGACGCGATGGGCTATGTCAACTTCTATCTGCTGACCACGCTCGTCGCCTTCCCCGGAGTTATCCTTTTCTGGGGGATGATGCGCTCGGGGCTGGCCGACCTGTCCATCGGCTCGGCGGGCAAGGAACCGTGACGTTATTTGGCGGCGCCGTTGCCGAAGTGATAGATCGCCAGTGCTCCTAGCAGGTTGGGCAACAGGCCGACCGCCTTGCCGTTGGTCAGCACCTTGCGTTCGACCACGCGGATGCGCCGTTCGCGGCAGAAGCGCTCGAAGTCGGCGATCGTGCACAGGTGCACGTTGGGGGTGTCGAACCACTGGTAGGGCAGGTTGTCCGATACCGGCATGTAGCCGGCGGCGATATGCAGCCGGTTCTTCCAGTAGCCGAAGTTGGGGAAGGTCACGATGCCTTCGCGCCCGACCCGCAGCATGTCCTTGATGATGCGCTCGCTGTTCTTCATGGCCTGCAGCGTCTGCGACAGGATCACGTAATCGAAGGAGCGGTCCTCGAATTCCGACAACCCGCGCTCGAGGTCGCTCTGGATCACGTTCACGCCGTTCTTCACGCAGGCGAGAATATTCTCGTCGTCGATTTCGACCCCGTAGCCGGACACGTTGCGCTTCGATTTGAGGTACTTGAGCAGCGTGCCGTCGCCGCAGCCCAGATCGAGCACGCGCGAACCGGGCCGCACCCACTCGGCGATCGCCGCGAAATCAGAGCGCTGGATGCCGTTGCCGTTTCCGCTCATGCCGCCGCCTTCGATCCATGGTGCAGAATGCCCGTCCCCGCGTCCGCGGCCGTTTCGGCGCCGATGCGGTCGAAGTAGGCGGTGACCAGGCGATGATAGCGCACGTCGTCGAGCAGGAACGCGTCGTGGCCATGCGGCGCCTCGATCTCGGCGTAGGTCACATCGCAGCGGTTATCGAGCAGCGCCGTGACGATTTCGCGCGAACGTTCCGGTGAAAAACGCCAGTCGGTCGTGAACGAAATGACCAGGAAGCTCGCCTTCGCCGGCGCCAGCGCGCGCACGAGGTCCCCGCCATGCTCGAAGGCCGGATCGAAATAATCGAGTACCTTGGTGATCCGCAGGTAGGTATTCGCGTCGAAGTACTCCGCGAACTTGTTGCCCTGGTAACGCAGGTAGGACTCGATCTCGAACTCGGTGTCGAACGAATAGGCGAGCTTGCCGTACTTGAGCTGCCGTCCGAACTTGCTCGCCATCTCATCGTCGGAAAGATAGGTGATGTGGCCCACCATGCGCGCCACGCGCAGCCCCCGCTTCGGCGTGGTGCCGTGCGCGTAGTAGTCACCGCCGTGGAAATCGGGGTCGGTGATGATTGCCTGCCGCGCGACTTCGTTGAACGCGATGTTCTGCGCCGAAAGACTGGGGGTGCAGGCGATGACCAATGCATGGCGCAGCCGCTCGGGATATTTGATCGTCCAGGTGAGGGCCTGCATCGCACCGAGGCTGCCGCCCATCACCGCCGCAAATTGCCGGATGCCGAGGTGATCGGCAAGCCGCGCCTGCGTCGCCACCCAGTCCTCGACCGTGACCACCGGAAACTGTCCGCCCCACGGTTTGCCGGTCCTGGGATTGATGCTCTTGGGGCCGGTCGAGCCGTGACAGCCGCCGAGGTTATTGACGCCGATCACGAAGAAGCGGTTGGTGTCGACGGGCTTGCCGGGACCGATCATGTTGTCCCACCAGCCGACATCGGTCGGGTCGTCGGCATAAACGCCGGCGGCGTGATGCGAGGCATTGAGCGCGTGGCACACCAGCACCGCGTTCGAGCGCTCCCGGTTGAGCGTGCCATAGGCTTCATAGACGAGTTCGTACTCGTCGATCACCGCCCCGCATTTCAACGCCACGGGTTCGGTGAACTTTGCGATCCGCGGCGTGACAATGCCGACCGTTTGTGTAGTCGTGCTGCCGTCCATAAAAAAACCCCGGTTACGGCTTGCGTCCCGGGGTCATGAGAATCCTGCGGCATCTCTTTAGCCGGATTTATTACGCGCCCGCAAGCTGATATCAAATCGGCGCGACAAAACAAGCGGTTACACGTTACCTTGGGACGGGCGAATTGTCAAATTATTCACGTGAAATCCCCGGGCACGGGCGCTGGCGGTCTACCGCATGCCTTTCTTGCGACGGGTCGGCACGCTGCCGTATTGAAGCAGTTTCGCCACGATGAACCTGCTCGCGGTGTCAGGCGTTGATCCGGGCGAGCAGGGCGCGCAGCTTGTCCGGATCGTCAGTGCGCAGCATCTTCCGCGCCAGCGGTTTGATCTCGTGCAGGCTCGACTTGAGGATGTACTGTTTGACATCGAGCAGGTGGGCGGAATGCATCGAGTACTGGCGCAAGCCCAGTGCGAGCAGCAGGCGCGTGAGCGTCACATCCCCGGCCATTTCGCCGCACAGGGCGACCGGGACATTGACCTTGCCGGCCGTCTTGAACACGTGCGCGAGCAGGTTGAGCACCGCTGGATGCAGCGGGTCGTAGAGATGCGCCACGGTGTCGTCGGTACGGTCGACCGCCAGCATGTACTGGATCAGGTCATTGGTGCCCACGGACAGGAAATCGAGCTTGCGGGTGAACATGCCGAGCGCGAGCGCCGCCGCCGGCACCTCGATCATGCCGCCGACCTTGATATTGGGATCGTAGGGAATGCCATTCTCATCGAGGCTCGACCTGGCCTGCTTGATCATCTGCAGCGCCTGGTCGACTTCGGCCGTGTTCATCAGCATCGGGATCAGGATATTGACCCGCCCATAGTGAGAAGCGCGCAGCATCGCGCGCAGCTGGATCAGAAAACGCTGCGGTTCCGTCAGGCACAGCCGGATTGCACGCAGGCCCAGCGCCGGATTGACCGTATGATCCTTCTCGCCGTCGACCTGTTTGTCTGCACCGAGATCGTAGGTGCGGATCGTGACCGGGAGCCCGGCCATGTCCTGGGCGACCTTGCGATAGGCCTCGAACTGCTCGTCTTCGTCGGGCAACCCGTCGCGGTTCAGGAACAAGAACTCGGTGCGGAACAGCCCGATGCCCATGGCGCCGTTTTCGCGGGCCTCGACGACGTCTCCTGGCAGTTCGATATTGGCTTGGAGTTCGACCTCGATCCCGTCGAGCGTTACGGCCCGGGTGTCGCGCAGCCGTTTCAGTTTCTGCCGCTCGATGTCGAACTGATGCTGTCTTAACTCGTACTCCGCCAGCACCTGCCGGTCGGGGTCGACGATCACGACCCCCTGCGTGCCGTCGACGACGACCAGTTCGTTTTCCCAGATCAGTTGGCGCGCATTGTGCAGGGCGACGATCGACGGAATGTTGAGACTGCGCGCGACTACCGCGGTGTGCGAAGTGGAGCCGCCCAGATCCGTGATGAAACTCGCGAACTGGTGCTGTTTGAACTGCACCACATCGGCGGGCGAGAGATCGTGCGCGACGAGAATCCGGCTGTGCGCGGCGTCGGCCGGGGGCGGGGGAATGTAACCCGGCTGGCCGGAGAGCGCCTTCATGATGCGTTCGACGACCTGGACCACGTCCGCCTTGCGCTCGCGCAGATAGGTGTCCTCGACCTCATCGAACTGCGCGAGCAGGGCGTCCATCTGCACTCTGAGCGCCCATTCGGCATTGCACTGCTCGGACTCGATGATCTTGCGCGGTATGGCGGAGAGCGTGGAATCGTTCAGGATCATCAAGTGCAGGTCGATGAACGCTCCGAACTCCGCGGGCGCGGTTGCCCGCACGCCCGCGCGCAGTTCCTCGAGTTCGGCGCGCACGGCGCGTATCGCGGCATCGAAGCGCGTGGATTCTTCCGGCACCTGGTAGGCCGGCACGACATAGTGGGCAGCCTCGAGCTTGGCGCGGGATACGAGATGCGCGTGGCCGATGGCGATGCCGCCGGAGACGCCGATGCCGTGGATGGCGAAGCTCATGCCCTAGGATCGAGGATTCAGGATTGAGGATTGAGGATTGAGTAGGGCTATTCTGCCCGCTGCAGCCAGTATGCTCAATCCTCGATCTGAAGGCTCAATCCTCACTCCTCGATCCTCAATCCCGCCTTATTCCCCTTCACCGAAGCAGTCGGCGATCAGCGCCTGCACGGCCTGCATCGCCTCGGCCTCGTCCGGGCCGTGCGTCTCGATGAGGATGCGGGAGCCTTTGGCGGCGGCGAGCATCATGACACCCATGATGCTCTTGGCATTGACGCGCCTGCCGTTGCGGCTTATCCACACCTCGCTCCGGAACTGACCGGCGACTTGCGTGAGCTTGGCCGAGGCCCGGGCATGCAGCCCGAGCCGGTTTATGATTTCAACTTCCCGTTGCAGCATTGTGAACGGTGGCGAGTGGAGGGGGGACGCGGACCACCCCTTCGCACCCTCCGCTCACTGCCTTGGCGACGATGGTCTGCAAAGACCGGTCGCGATACGTGAGCGCGCGGATCAGCATCGGAAGATTGACCCCGGCCACCGCTTCAACCTTTCCCGGTACGACGAGCTTGGCGGCAATGTTGGAAGGCGAGCCGCCGTACATGTCGGTCAGGATCAGCACACCGTGACCATCGTTCAGGTCCTTCACCAGCGCCCGCGCCTGGGGCAGCATCAGAAGGGGATCGTCTTGTGCCGTCACGCCGAACTGCTTGAGCCGCTGCGGCCGCCGGTTGAGCACGTGGCTCGCGGAGTGGATGAGGCTTTCGCCCAGCATGCCGTGGGTGATGATGAGAATGCCTATCATGGCTTTGGTCGGTGCTGTAACTTAACCGCAACATTCTACGCTTTTGCATTGCAACAAGCACCGCCGCCACGCACCTCGTTTCGTTCCCGCTCTTGTTTGGGGGCCTTCGTTCCCGCTTTTTAGGGGGCTTTCGTTCCCGCTCTTCCTTGGGGGGCCTTCGTTTCCGCTTCTATTTTATCGAGCATCATGCCGGCGACGTTGAAGCCGGTCTGCTCAGTGATTTCCTGGAAGCAGGTCGGGCTGGTGACGTTGACCTCGGTCAAATAGTCGCCGATCACATCGAGCCCCACCAGCAGCAATCCTTCCTTCGCGAAGGTCGGGCCGAGCGCCGCCGCGATCTCGCGGTCGCGCGGGGTGAGTTCGCGCGCCGTGCCGGTGCCGCCGACCGCCAGATTGCCGCGGGTCTCGCCCTTCTTGGGAACGCGGGCGAGGCAGTAGGGCACCGGTTCCCCGCCGATCAACAGCACGCGTTTGTCGCCGTCGCGAATCTCGGGGATGAAGCGCTGCGCCATGATGGTGCGGCGGCCGTAATGGGTCACCGTCTCGATGATGACGTTGACGTTATGGTCGGCTTCGTGCACGCGGAACACCGAAATGCCGCCCATGCCGTCCAGGGGCTTCAGGATGATGTCGCGGTGCTGGGCGAGGAATTCGCGGATCAGGCTGTCCTTGCGCGTCACGAGCGAGGGCGCGGCGAACTCGGCAAAGCGCGCGATCGCCATTTTCTCGTTGTAGTCGCGGATGGCGCGCGGGCGGTTGAACACGCGCGCGCCCTGGACTTCGGCGAGTTCCAGCAGGTAGGTGCTGTAGACATATTCCATGTCGAACGGCGGGTCCTTCCGCATCAGGACGGCGTCGAATTGCGTGAGCGGGGTTTCCGCCGCCGCCTCGCTGCGATACCAGGCCTTCTTGTCGCCGGTGAGATGCAGCCGGCTCGCGATGCCAAATACCGCGCCGCCGCGCCACAGGAGATCCTCCTGCTGCATGCTATACAGCTCGTGACCACGCGCGGCGGCTTCGCGCATGATCGCGTACGTCGTGTCCTTGTAGATCTTGAAATCGTCGAGCGGGTCGACGATGAACGCGAGTTTCATATGCTCTTATCAAGCCGCCGATGAACGCCGATAAACGCAGATAACATCAAGGCGTTAGCGACAAAGATCACAGAGTCGATGAGGCCGTTATTGTAGCTGATCGGCGCGGGGACGCTGGCCGGCGCCTCAGGCAAAAAAAACGGGCGCCCGCAGGCGCCCGTCAAGCCACACAACTCCGTGATCAACCGTGGTAGGCCGTCTCGCCGTGTGAATTGATGTCGAGACCTTCGCGCTCTTCTTCCTCCGTAACGCGCAGTCCTACCAGCAGATCGGCGATCTTGAAGGCGATGAACGCCACTACTGCAGTCCAGATGATCGTGACGCCCACGGCCTGAGCCTGTATCCACAGCTGGTCGAAGACCGGATTGGATCCGACTTTGCCCGTCACCCAGTCGGTAACGAGGCCCGGGCCGCCGAGGCTTTGCGAATTGAACACGCCGGTGAGCAGCGCGCCCAGAATCCCGCCTACGGCGTGGACACCGAACACGTCGAGCGAATCGTCGGCGCCGTGCCAGCGCTTGAGCTGGTTCACGCCCCACAGGCAGACGATACCGGCGGCAAGGCCGATCACGAACGCGCCGGGGATGCCGACGTTGCCCGCTGCCGGGGTGATCGCCACCAGCCCGGCAACCGCGCCCGAGGCCGCACCCAGCATCGAGGGCTTGCCCTTTATCAGCCATTCACCGAAAGTCCAGGCAAGCACCGCGCAGGCGGTCGCAAGGAAAGTATTGACGAACGCGAGGGTGGCCGAGTTTCCGGCCTCGAGCGCGGAACCCGCGTTGAACCCGAACCAGCCCACCCACAGAAGGGATGCTCCAATCATGGTCATCGGCAGATTGTGCGGCGTCAACTGCTCTCTGCCGAAGCCGATGCGCTTGCCGATCATGTAGGCGCCGACCAGGCCGGCCACACCGGCGTTGATGTGCACCACCGTCCCGCCCGCGAAATCGAGGGCGCCCCACTGCCAGAGCAGGCCGGCTTTCGCATTGATGCTGTCGACGAGTTTCGGGTCGGTATAGGCGTCCGGGCCGGCCCAGAACCAGACCATGTGCGCGACCGGCGCATAGGCAAAGGTGAACCACAGCGCCATGAAGATGAGCACCGCGGAAAACTTCACGCGTTCCGCGAACGCACCGACGATCAGGCAGCAGGTGATCGCCGCGAACGTTGCCTGAAAGGCGACAAACACCAGTTCGGGAATGACCACACCCTTGCTGAACGTGGCGCCCATCGCGAATTCGCCCTTGGCGGCGTCGAAGGTGCCGCCGAGGAACAACCGGTCGAATCCGCCGAAGAACGCATTGCCCTCGGTAAACGCGAGGCTGTAGCCGTAGACGCACCACAGCACCACGATCAGCGAGAACGTGACGAACACCTGCATCAGCACCGACAGCATGTTCTTGGCGCGCACCATGCCCCCATAGAACAGAGCAAGGGCCGGCACGCTCATCATGATCACGAGTGCGGTGGACACCAGCATCCAGGCCACATCGCCCTTGTTCGGCGTGGGCGCCGGCGCTGCCGCGGTGGGCGCGGGTGCGGCCGAGGGTGCGGACGCGGGCGCGGCCGGTGCAGCCGGCGCCGGCGCCGCCGCGGCCGGTTTGTCGGCCGGCTTGTCCTGCGCGTGCGCAGGCAGGCCTGCCAGACTCAACGCGCCGAACAGCGCGAGAACAGTCATTAGTTTCTTCATGTTGGTAGCTCCCCTATAGCGCTTCGGCGCCGGTTTCGCCGGTGCGGATGCGGATCACCTGCTCGAGATCGAACACGAAAATCTTTCCGTCGCCGATCTTGCCGGTGTTGGCTGATTTCTCGATCGCCTCGATCACCTGGTCGAGCATCTCGCTCTTGATCGCGGCCTCGATTTTCACTTTCGGCAGGAAGTCCACCACGTACTCGGCGCCGCGGTAGAGCTCGGTATGGCCCTTTTGCCGCCCGAAGCCCTTGACTTCGGTGACGGTGATGCCGGTCACGCCGATGGCGGACAGCGCTTCACGCACTTCGTCGAGCTTGAACGGCTTGATGATTGCCGTGACTAGTTTCATTGCTTTTCCCCGTGGAAAAGGGGCCGGATTGACCAGCCCCAGGTTTCAGGTCCTTAGAAAGTCTTTTGAATGAAAACGGTGCCCGTGCCCTTGCCGACGAACCGGCCGGCCGGCGTCGTGTAGAACGCCTCCTGGGTCGCGCTCATGCTGGTATCCGTATAGAAGGCGCCGATCGTGAAGTCCTTCGGCAGCGCGTAGCTCAGTCCGATCTTCCAGTCCTCGTAGGAGGCGACCGAGTCGTTCGATATGCCGGGAACCGCGCTGCCTTCGAATTTCTGCTTGCCCCAGTGCGCGATGGCGGTAAGGCCGGTTTCGCCGATCGGAACGTTGGCGGTGAGGTCGAGATACCACGTGCCGCGGCTGTCGGTCACACCGAAGGTCTTGTTGTCCAGGCTGTAGGAATACTTGGCGCTCAGCCATTTCCAGGAAAGAGCGCCGTAGGCTTCCAGGGTGTTGGCCTTCACCGCGCCGGGGATGACGGTGCCGGGATAGTAGTAATACAGCAGCCCCACGTCATAACCGAAATCGGACTTGCCGAATGCTCCCTTGAAGCCGCCGTAGAAGTCCCACTCCAGGCTGCCGCCACCGGAGTACGTGCCGAAGTCGCGGAGCCAGCTGATGTTCGAGGCCCAAGTGCCGGCATAGAGGCCGCTAGCATGGCCGTAGTCGAACCCCGCTTGCAGCGCAGGGTCGCGGTCCGTTTGCGTCAGCCCGCGGAATATGTACTGGCTGAAAAAGCCCACGTTCCCGGTGAGCGTGTGCGGCGATGCCGGCGCCTGGGCGGAAGCGAATCCCGGTATAAACGCTGCAGCCAATGCGCCTGCTATTACAGTCTTCTTGAGCATGGGTTCCCCTTTCGTCATTCAACAAATGTGCAATATTGCGAAGCTACGGTGAGCACGTCCCGTGCCAGAAAATAATTTCCTTGAAATCATGCTGTTGGCGTTCGGGCTCGGGGTCGGGCGCGCGGCCGCCGCACCGTCCTGAGGCATACTCTGGGGCGAGCGCACCATTGTCGTGCGCAGGGCATCGGAGGGAGGCTCGCACGTTTGGATCTGTTTCATTTCCGCGACGCAACAAGACCCCTCGTCCGCCGTTGTGGGAAAATTACGACACTTTCCCTTCTGCTCAAGGCGTGCGCATGCAGAATCAGAAACTGTTCGAGGAAATCAATGAAAGGGTGAAGGCGATCCTCGCCCAGAGCCCGGCTGCGGACATCGAAAAGAACATGCGCGCGATGCTGACGGCGCTGTTCAGCCGCCTCGATCTCGTAACGCGCGAAGAGTTCGATGTCCAGCGCCAGGTCCTTGTCCGCACCCGCGAAAAGCTGTCTCAGCTCGAAGCGAAACTGGCCGAACTCGAAAACAGAACCAAGGATCAAGGATCGAAAAGCGGGTAGCCCGGAAGAAGCGCAGCGGATTCCGGGAACACGGGTTTCTTTGGGGGGCCTTCGTTCCCGCTTCTCCCGGCCTGCAACCCTCTTCTTGGGCTTGCGCACTGGTTGTCTGTGGGAGCCAGCTTGCTGGCGATCGGGGGCAAGCCCCCTCCCACACATCCCTCTGGCTTCCTTCCTCGGCGCGATGTCGGCAGCATTCCCCGCTGCCGCGTTAATCCCTGAATCCTTGATCCCAGGTCTTTGATCCGATGTCTTTGGCCGTCGTATACAGTCGCGCCCTTTTGGGCATGGAGGCTCCACTGGTTACGGTGGAAGCGCATCTTGCGAACGGCTTGCCCAACTTCACCATCGTGGGCCTCCCCGAGGCCGAGGTGAAGGAGGCCAAGGATCGCGTACGGGCGGCCCTCCAGAATGCGCGCTTCGAATTTCCGGCACGCCGCATCACGGTGAATCTCGCGCCGGCCGACCTGCCCAAAGAGAGCGGGCGGTTCGACTTGCCGATTGCGCTCGGGATACTCGCCGCCTCCGGACAACTGCCGTCTGATCGCCTTTGCGAGTACGAATTCGCCGGGGAACTCGCCTTAACCGGGGAACTGAGACCGATTCGCGGGGCGCTCGCTATGACATTCTCTGCAGTACGGGAGAAGCGCGCCTTCGTCCTGCCGGAGGCGAGCGCGCAGGAAGCAGCGCTGGTCGAAAACGCCGTCATTTATCCGGCGCGCTCGCTGCTGCAGGTATGCGCGCACCTGGCGGGACGCGACTCCCTCTCGCGCTATACCGGAGCACCGGTCGTTGCGGCGGATGGCTATCCCGATATGGCCGACGTGAAAGGCCAGGCGCACGCCAAACGTGCGCTCGAGATCGCCGCGGCGGGCGGACACAGCGTCATCATGGCCGGTCCGCCGGGAACGGGCAAAACCATGCTCGCCTCGCGCCTGCCCGGGATCCTGCCGCCGATGACGCAGGAAGAAGCGCTGGCTTCGGCTGCGATCCAGTCGCTCGGGAGCGGTGGCTTCGATGTCTCGCGCTGGGGCCGGCGGCCCTATCGCGCGCCGCATCACACTGCTTCCGGTGTCGCGCTGGTCGGGGGCGGCAGCCATCCGCGGCCGGGCGAGATTTCCATGGCGATGCACGGCGTGCTCTTTCTCGACGAACTGCCCGAGTTCGATCGCAACGTGCTCGAAGTGCTGCGCGAACCATTGGAGTCCGGCCGCATCACCGTGTCGCGCGCGGCGCGGCAGGCGGAATTTCCCGCCGAATTCCAGCTGGTGGCGGCGATGAATCCGTGCCCGTGCGGTTACCTCGGGCACTACAGCGGCCGCTGCCATTGCACGCCGGATCAGGTGCTCCGCTATCGGAGAAAGATCTCCGGCCCGCTTCTGGATCGCATCGACTTGCAGATTGAAGTGCTGGCGGTGCCGCCGGAG
>JACQOK010000350.1 GCA_016202565.1 Betaproteobacteria bacterium
CGTTGGCGAGGCTGTGCGACCTGGAAACCGAAATCGGCAGGGTGATCTTGTGCGCACCGGCCGCCATCGCACGCTCCGCCCCTTTAAGGTTCGGTGCGAGCGCAGCCACGGTCAGTCCGGACAAGCCAAGCGCGTGAGTAACGACCTCTTCCGCATCCACCATCTGCGGAATCAGCTTGGGCGGCACAAAGGAGCACACCTCGATCTCACGGATGCCGGCCGCCGCCGCCGCGCTGATCCATTTCTTCTTGTACTCGGTCGGCATGAACTGCTTTGTGTTCTGCAAGCCGTCGCGCGGACCCACTTCGCTCACCAGCACATCGATATCGCTCATCGTCTTCTCCAACGTCAATTGCGCACCCGGCGCCGGTTGAACACGCTCGCATCACCGCCCAGCGCCTCGGTCAACGACGCCGCGGCACGCAGCACCATCGGCTCGAGCTGCGCCATGCGCTTGACATCCAGGCGGCTCAGCGGGCCGGATACCGTCAGCGCGCCGAGCAGCACCTGGCCGACGCCGAACACAGGACTGGCGATCCCGCCCAGTTCCGGGTCACGCTCACCGCGCGCGCTCACCACCATTTGTTCCCGCACCCGGTCGAACACCCTGCCATCGGCGCCGCCAAACGCGAGCAGCACCCTGCCGCCGGCGCCGCGCTCCAGCGGCAGAACGTCGCCTTCGCGAATGTGGTCGCGAATCGCATGCGCCGAATCGACCCGATGCAGACACACCCGCGCATCCCCCTCGCGGATGCTGAAGGACACGCTCTCGCCGCACTGCGCGGCGAGCGTCTTGAGCGCCGGCACGACATAATCGCCGATGCGTAGATTGCGCTGGTAGAGCCCGCCCAGCCGCAGCAGCGTCGGGCCCAGAAAATACCGTCCATCGGCGAGCCTCTTCACATAACCATGCCGCTGCAGCGACGACGCGAGCCGCAGGATGGTACTCTTGTAGAGGCCGGTGCGCTGCGCAAGCTCGGCGAGCGTCAGGCCATCGTCGCGCTCGGAGAACGCGGCGAGAATGGAAAGCGCGCGGTCCACCGCCGCGACACCGGTCTCCTGCGGGTTCATGCCAGTTTCGTCGTTCTGTCTGATAGAACTATATTCTAACTAATAGAACAAGCATAATGTGCCGTACCGCGGCTGTCAAGCGTCAGGAGTTGACGCCCGCCGCCGCGCCCTGTTAGCTTGGCGCCGCCCGTTTGCAGAGAACCCACCCTCCCGCACCCAACCAGGAGAACCATCATGACCGAAATCGTCCGCAGGAATCCCGGCCCGAGCCTGTCGCGCGTCGTCGAATACGGCAACCTCGTGTTCGTCGCCGGCACCACCGCCGACAACAAGGCTGCCTCGTGCAAGGCGCAGACCGAGGAAGTCCTGAAAAAAATCGACGCTTATCTAGCGGCCGCCGGCACCCACAAGTCGAAGATCCTGTCGGCCAATGTGTGGGTCGCGGACATGCATGAAAAAGAGCAGATGGATGCCGCATGGCAGGCGTGGGTCGATTCCGACAACAAGCCGGCGCGCGCCTGCGTGGAGGCGCGCCTGGGCTCGCCCGATACGCGTGTCGAAATCATGTGCATCGCCGCGAAATGATCCGGACAACGGCAGGGAACAGGTGACGACCGCCATGCGTCCCGAACTCACGGACATCAAGGCGCTCACCTTCGACGTTTTCGGCACCTGCGTCGATTTCCGCGGCAGCATCATCCGCGAGTGCCGCGCGTTCGGCAAGGACAAAGGCCTCCGGGTGAACTGGGCCAAGTTCGTCGACGCCTGGCGCGCGGGCTACCGGCCGGCGATGGACCGCGTCAGCCGCGGCGAATTGCCGTGGACCAAGATCGACGTGCTTCACCGCATGATCCTGGACGAACTGCTGGAAAAGTTCGGGCTGGGCAGACTCACCGAGGAGGAGCGGGTCCATCTCAATCGCGCCTGGCACCGGTTGAAGCCGTGGCCGGATACGGTGCGGGGACTGAAGCGGTTGAAGAAGCGCTACATCATCGCGACGCTGTCAAACGGCAACGTCGCGCTACTCACCAACATGGCGAAGCATGCGGGGCTCCCGTGGGACTGCATCTTCTCGGCCGAGACCTTTCACCATTACAAGCCCGACGCCGAAACCTATCTCGGCGCAGCCGAAATGCTCGACCTTAAGCCGGCGGAAGTCATGATGGTCGCCGCGCACAAGCACGACCTGCGTGCCGCGGCGGCCAGTGGCCTCAAGACCGCGTTCGTGCGGCGCCCGCATGAATACGGCCGCAACAAGGGCGCCGATCTCGTGGACGATCCGGCATTTACCATCAACGCCGACGATTTCAACGATCTGGCCGATCAGCTCGACTGCTGACAGGCGATTCGACGCGTCGAGGGCAGGACTCCAACATGATTGTCGTTCCCGAGGAGTCGGGAATCTAATTTCCTTCTCAATCCTCGCCCGGCGTCCACGCCGGGCGCAACTCGTTCACCGCGCGTATAAGGAGGAGGAAACCATGTTTCAATCCTCGCCCGGCGTGCACGCCGGGCGCAACAGGATCGGGGATGAGGGACAATGAGTCTCGCGATCGGTTTCAATCCTCGCCCGGCGTGCACGCCGGGCGCAACAGTCTGGCAGGAAGTCCTTGATAGATCGAGCCAACTAGTGTGCCGTCCCGTTAATTCGTTTACAAAGTCTCTCAAGCTTGGCGAGGATCGAATCGGCGGTAGCGGTCCATACAAAAGGTTTGCAATTTTGATTGTAGTGTGTGACGAAATGATCGATCTTGGCGGCGAGTTCCTTGACCGAGCGAAACGAGCCGCGGCGGATCGCTTTATCGGTGATTACGGCAAAGAAGCGCTCCACCAGGTTCAGCCAGGAACTATAGGTTGGAATGAAATGCAGGTGCCAGCGCGGGCGTGCGGCAAGCCAGGCTTTGACCTTGGGGTGTTTGCGCGTGCTGTAGTTGTCCACAATGGCATGAATATCGAGATCCGCTGGCACGGCTTTGTCGATGGCACGCAAGAAGCTCAAGAACTCCTGGTGCCGATGCCGCGGCTTGCAGGTAGCGAGCACCGCCCCGTTGAGCACATTCAGTGCCGCGAAGAGGCTGGTCGTGCCGTGGCGCTTATAGTCGTGGGTTACGCCCTCGACGTAGCCCAAGCCCAGGGGCAGCATGGGCTGAGTGCGTTCAAGAGCTTGGCACTGGCTCTTCTCGTCTACGCACACCACCAGCGCGTTGTGCGGCGGGTTCAGGTACAGGCCTACCACATCGCGCAGCTTCTCAATGAAGAACGGATCGGTGGAAAGCTTGAAGCTCTCGCTGCGGTGCGGCTGCACACCAAAGAGCTTGAGGTAGCGCTGCACGCTGCTCTTGGAGATGTCGGTTTGGGTCTCCAGCGCACGCACGCTCCAGTGCGTCGAGCCGTCCTCAGGCCGGGTGTGCAGCGTCGTGTTGATCAACTCGGCCACGCGTTCATCGTCAATCGTGCGCGGCTTGCCTGGGCGCAACTCGTCGTAAAGCCCGGCAATGCGTCTCTGAACGAAGCGGCTTCGCCATTTGCCCACCGTCGCATTGCTCGTCTCGAAGCGCTTGGCGATCACTTTGTTCTCGCTGCCCGCCGCACATGCCAGCACGATCTTGGCGCGCCGTGCAAGGGCTGCCGGCAGCGAATGCGAGCGCGCCATCGACTGCAATTGCATACGCTCCTCTTCGTTCAGCACCAGTTCGGCCTTCGGTCGAGCCATCGCGATATCTCCTCTTTTAAGATATCGCAATAATGCCAGTTATTAACGGGACAGTACACTAGAACTTCCTGCGCGAACTTCACGAAGATCATTCTATCCGGCCTCATGACGCCTTGGTCGGAGCGAGAAATCCGCCGATAAAGTAATGCGTTATACACCGCGCGAACCGTAGGCTTGAATGCCATCGCTCCCACCCCGCGCATCACACAATCAGCGGCCCCTCGAAATCCAAAGACCTGAAAGTTCCGAACTGCTTGACGCGGATTTCGGTGGGCTCGGTCAAGCGGTAAAGCCGGAGGTTATCCTCCTTTTCGTCGATCTCGGCCAGCAGACGTCTTTCAAGTTCCTCGTACTGCACCTCGTTCACCTGGCACTCGAATACCGATTTCTGCACGCGCTGCCCGGTGCCCTCGCATACCTTCGCGACTCGTCGCAACCGCCTCCGGCCCGCGCAGCTCTTGCCCTCAGACTCTTGTGCTCATCGGCTTTTCGGTCATCCGATTGGACGAAGATCATGTTTCCGTCATCTTTCTTACCGTCGGCAACCCATCGTTCCAGCAACCGATCTCTGATTTTCCGCTTGTTGCAAACATCATAGGGTGAGCCTGTCAAAACCTTCGTTCCGCTGGCCGTTGAGACCGTGCTTTCTGTGTTCCGGGTTGGCCATGTCGTTGATTGCGGCAGCAGAATTATTGGGGGGGCCAACGCGCAAGACCGAGGAGATGAAGATCGGGGCCGGCCTTCCGCAGGTACTTTTCGTCGGCAGTTACGAAAAGCCCGCCCAGCACTGCGGCCAAGGCGTGGTAGCTCGCATCGTAGAACGTCACCCCATGTTCGGCGGCAAGCTTGACGATCCTCTCGCGCCACGCCGAAGTCGGGCGGGCTTCCGGGAGGCGGAAGGCAGCGAGAGCCGCAAGCCGTTCCGCTGCGGAATCCGGATAGTGTGCCACCAGCACGTTACCGACCTCGTAGAACCAAAGCGGCGGAACCAGGAGGCGGACGCGGCCGACAACGAACGCGTCCCGAATCGCGATGGCCTGTGCGGCGTGAGGCTCCCGCTCTTCCGGGAGCACCCATTTCAGCAAAACGGAAGCGTCCGGGACGATCAGCTTCACCAGTGGGCGTCCCGGTCGGCCCGCACCAACTCTTCGGCACTGGCGGCCGCCCTGCGGCGCGTCTTGCGCAATCTGTCCATTTCGACCGCAGCCCGGCCGCGCCCGCGGCGCTGCAACTCCTTGCTCACGGCTTCGCTGATCAGCCTGCTGCGCTCGCCCTGAGGAACCTTCTGCAGCTCCAGCCAGACGGGGTCGTCAATCATTACGTTGATGCGGTGGCCCATGCCTTGCTCCTGATGTGCACCTGATACACACCATTCTTACACACTCATGTTCTGTAAACAAGCATTCCTCACGAACGGGGAAGAGGGAACTCATGTGAGCCCCAGCCGAGCGCGCAGCTCTCGTATGATGGACTCGTCCATCGGCGGCTGCATCGCGCGGCCGTGGCGCTCCGCCTGCAGCACGAGCGCTTCGACCATCTCGCGCCCCTCCGGGTCCTTTATCGCCTGGCGTGGGGTCTTGCCGCCGAGCGCCGGAATCTCCTGGTCGACCCAGCTCTCGAAATGCCGGCGGAAGTGCTCTTTCACCATCGCCTGCACCTCCGGCAGCGCAGCAAGCCGCTCGTGCTCCTCCTGTTGCGCGCGCACCGCTTCGCCGCCGCCTTCCTCTTGGGCGCGGGTAAGCATCGATTCCGTGGACTGAATTTCGGTCGCGAGGTGCTTCGCTCTTGCGCCCAGGCGTTCCTCGACGATCTCGCGGATGCGTATCGCGCGTCCCTCGGAATTCACTTCGGCGGTGAGCCTCGTGCCGTCGATGGCCAGGATGCCGAGACTGGTGTTGTCCCAGCTCTTGTTGACTGGGTTGCCGCGTTTCCTCCAGGGAAACTGTACGCGCTGCAGCGCCCCCTCTCGGTCGAACTTGGCGTCGGAAAGCAGTTCCGCATCGTCCATGTCGAGCGCAAGATCCTTCAGCGCATCGAACGCCGCCCGCGGCGATTCGATTTTGAACGCGAGCTTGTGGAAGCTCAACGGATCGCCGTCGGTGTTACGCAACTCGGGGAGCCGCGGGTCAAGCAGGGTATCGGCAAGCTCGAAGTAAACCTCGATCATCTCGATGTCCCACTCGCACAACGCGCCCTGAATCAATGGCGTCCGTGACTCGCGGATGCGCTTGCGCAACTCGAGGATCGGCCCTTTGCGGTCGGGCGGGATGATGACCGTCGAGCAGGCTTCCAGCAGCGCGATGTCCTCCAGCCGCGCGATCTTGGCAAAGAGGATGTCTCCCGCCCGCACGCTGCGGGATGCCGAGCGTTCCGACACGTTGCACTCTTCGCCGGTGATGACGTCGCGCAGCGTGAAGCCGCGCCCCGGTTCGCAGGTGACGACGTCGTAGAAGCTCAAAGGGGCCGCCACGCACGCCTCGATGTAGTGTCGGGCGAGCGGGTCGAGAGATTTCCCCTTCTTGCGCAAATAGGCTTGCGCCGCGCTCAATTCCGCACGCGCTTCCGCCCGGACTTCGGTGTCGTGCGGATCGGGCATCCAGTTGTAATAGAACCAGGGCATGAATACGGGGATGTGCGGCGACCCCGCGTCGAACGGAACGTCGTCCCACAGCGTGAACTCGTCCCAGGCTTCCAGCAGCCCGGCGCGGCCGAACTAGCCGTCCGCGAAGCTCAGCAGGTCGGTCGGCAGGGAATCGATCGCGCGCCGCAGCCTGCGCCAGTAGAGGTCCTCCGGGGAGGTCTCGGCATGCTCGTCCTGCCTCATGCAGCAGTGCTTGTATTTTTTCCCGCTGCCGCAGGGACAGGGGTCGTTGCGTCCGACTTTCACTTGATCCCCTTTAAGGAAGCCCCGAACACGTCATCCCGAAGAAATCCGGGAGCCGGATAGTCATTGATTTTACCGGACTCCAGCCCCGTATCGCATGGCCCGATGGCCGGGACGGTCAGTCGTCCGTCTGGTGTATCCGCACGCGACCGGGCTCGACGATCCGGAGTTCGCTTCCGAGCGACCGTTCACGCAGCGCAGCGAGGAGATCGCGAATGCGTGCGAGGCGCTTGAACCTCATGCGCCCGTGTCGACGGGTACCGGGATCACTCTTTCGCGGGCCGCCTCCGCACCGTACGCAATAGCCGCCAGGATATCCTCACGCGTGAGCTGCGGATAGTTCGACAGAAGTTCCTCCGGCGTGCTGCCCGTGGCGAGAGCATTCCAGTTCGCGCTCGAGCGCTGTGCGCGAGACCGGAAGGCGGCGCGAGGTGAGGATGCGGTGAAGGTAGTAACAGCGATGGAAGCGATCCACGTGTCCTCCCCACACTAATCCAGGGAATTGGGGCGACAAGCGAGATCCGCTCGATTGCGAGCAGGGCTGCCCCCACCCTCGCCCTCCCCCGCCCAAGCAGGGGAGGGGATCATACTTTACTGGCTTCCGCTCTTGTTACTGCGCGTTTCGACTCCAGCGGCTTTGGCCAGCTCGCGGTGAATGCGCGCCACGCGTTCGATCTGGCCTTTGGCCGGAAAGCGCTCGTAGAAACCGTCGACCCGGAATGCGCGAACCTGCTCGGCCCAAGGGGCGAGCCGCTCCTCCCAGCGTTTGATCCTGCCTTCGGCCGGCTCCGCGTCCTGGCGGGCGAGGTCGGCGCAGACCCGCACCATTGCCTTCAGAGCGACGGGCTTGGTGACCATGTAGCCATCGTGGCCCCAGGCATCACCCCACACCCGCTGGGCGGCCTTGAGGAAGTCGCGGATTACGGCGTAATAGCGTTCCTCTTCGCGGTAAGTGTTCGTGGTCTGGCGGATCTTCTTCCAATCCGCGCTCACCCAGCGGTGCACCTCGTTGAACAGCTCCGCCTGGAGAATCCACTTGTCCTTCTGGCTGCGGCCGCCCAGCCGGTTGATGCGGTAGCGGAGCGGGCTGTCGCCTTCGCTGTACAGGTCTTCCACAATCCGCGCCGCGAAACGCCGGTCGGGATCCGCCCACGAGACCCGCTCATAGAGATCCACCAGATGGCTCTTGTTGATGCGGGTGGGCGTGGAGTTGATGATGACGAACATCTCGGCGGCGAAATCTTCACTGCGCCCGTCGAAAATGATGCAAGGCACGCTGATGCCTCCGGCCTCCGACGGGTTTTCCCGGAGGTAGAAGCGCAACGCGGCCAGCCGATGCTGGCCGTCGATGATCAGGTACTTGGAATCCGGCTCCTGCAGACTGCCGATATCGCCGTGCGCGCCGCTTGCCGTGAAGCGCAGCGTGTCCGCAGTGAACAGCAGGACCGTGCCGGGAATGGGCGGCTGGCCCACGGCCATTTCGTAGAAATTCTTGAGGGAACGCACCTTGGCGCGCGAGAGCTGGCGCTGGAACGCCTCGTCCGTGCGTTCGATGCGCGCGATGAATTGCGCGATTTCGTCGTTGTGCGGCACCGCCTGCGGCGAGATTTCGTCCCCCTCGCTGTAGTAGCGGCTGATAAAGCGGACCTTGCTCAGAATGTCCGCTGCTGGATAGCTCGCGAAGTAGAAAATGCCGTCCTTCTGGCGTATCCGGGTTGCCTGCATGGTTTTTTCTCCAGTTTTCTTATGCGCTGCCACATCGTTTCAATAATACGGCGACATTCTAGCTTGCCTACCCGAATAACGCGAGAAAACAGTCGCCTGCAGCCGGGAAAGCCGGATGGGAGCTAAGCCGGGCCATCATGATGGCATCATGGACCGCAGCGCCGCGGCAAAGCCGGTGCCGGGCAAGCAACATCTTGAAAGTTAACCAGTTGTGTGGCCGGCCGGGCTATGGCCGAAGCTGCGGTGAGACTGCGGCGTAGAAGGAGGCGCTGCAGTCCATCGGCATGAGCCCCCCGGCCGGGCACAGGAGGCGGGCGTGTGTGTCTTGCCGGTTTACCGAAGTCGATCGTCGGGAATGCCGCGAAACCGTATCAGCGTTGGCCTTTGCGGCGGTAGATTTCGCGGTTGGCGCGGTCCAGATCCCGACGCAGCTCGCGGCGCTCTTCTTCGCTCAGCCGCTGGCGTGAACGGTCGTCGCGCTGGGGCGCCGCGCGTTGCTCGCGCCGTTCGCCCTTCTGGGCGGATCCCTGTCGCGGGGGATTGCGGCGGTCCTGCCCCTGGAGACCGGGTCTGAAGTCCCCCGGCGCGGCCATGGCGGGCTGCGACAACAGCACCACGCCGACCGCGAGCATCCCCAACAATGTTTTCATCCACATCCCCTGTTTCTCCAAGAGCCGCCGCTTATCGCTGCTTCCTGCCGGCGTGCGTCCGATTATAGGTGCTCATGCCGGTCGCATTCATGATTTGATACACCTTCCAAAAAACGATGCCACGGCCGTGCGGCCGTGGCATTTTCGCCCCAAGCCTAGAAAGGAATGAAGACATTCGGCAATACGACATGTACGCCCGGCGCGGGATAGGCTGGATAGGCGTAGGAGTATTGATAATAGTAGCGCTTCACCGGCCTCGGATAGTAATAGTTGCGCTCTGCATAATAGCCGCGGTGGTGTTTCAGGTGGCCGGGCGGCACGTGGTAATAGCCATAGTGATGCTTCTTTCCATGGCCGTGGCCGCCATGCGCCCACACCGGGGCTGCCGCAGCAAGCAGCGCCGCCATTGTTACACTCATCAACAGTTTCATGACGTTTCTCTCCTCGTCAAAAAAACCCCCTGCCGCTCATTTCTTTCTACCGGACCGGCAACGTTTGCATCGCCGTCCTTGTTGTCAGTTAGACTAACGCAATGTCCCAGGTGTCGTTTAGCCGGGGGCTGGTTTTTTGTAACAATTTGTTTCGTATCCCCCATACGCAATAAACTCTTACACGCCCCGAGCGCCACGGACCGTACAGCCCGTTACCATTCAAGCCATGCCTGAAAACAAGACGAAAATCCTCGTCGTCGACGACGATCTGCGCCTGCGCGATCTGCTCAATCGTTATCTCACCGAGCAGGGCTTCAACGTGCGCACCGTCGCCGACGCGAGCGACATGAACCGCCAGCTCGCGCGCGAGCGCTACGACCTGATGGTGCTCGATCTGATGCTGCCGGGAGAAGACGGATTGAGCGTTTGCCGGCGGCTGCGCGGGAACAATGAAACCATGCCGATCATCATGCTGACCGCCAAGGGCGACGATGTCGATCGCATCGTCGGGCTCGAGGTCGGCGCCGACGACTATCTGCCCAAACCGTTCAACCCGCGCGAACTCGTGGCGCGCATCCAGGCGGTGTTGCGGCGGCAACCCGCGCCGCAACCGCCGGGGGCGCCCTCGGCCGAAGCGCAGCTCGTCGAATTCGGCTCGTTCTGCTTCAATCTGGCGACCCGCAGCCTGACCAGGAGCGGCGAGGACGTGCCGCTCACCACCGGCGAGTTCGCGCTGCTCAAGGTACTGGTGCAGCACCCGCGCGCGCCGCTCTCGCGCGACAAGCTGATGGAACTCGCGCGCGGGCGCGAGTTCGGCGCCTTCGACCGCTCGATCGACGTGCAGGTATCACGGCTGCGGCGACTGATCGAGCCCGACCCGGCCAAGCCCGCTTTCATCCAGACCGTATGGGGCTTCGGCTATGTATTTATCCCCGACGGGAAAAGCCGCGCGAATGATGAGTGACGAGGAATGAGTAACTTGGCAAAAGTTGCATTTGCAGAGTTCTCCCGTCACCCGTCACCCGTCACCCGTCACGCCTTTCCATGACTCTGTTGCCGCGCACGCTGCTCGCGCGCAGCGTGCTGATGATCGCGCTGGTGCTCGTTGTCGCACATCTGGCCTGGCTGCAAATCTTTCGGGTCTCCGAGCGGGAGCCGCGTGCGCGGCAGGTCGCGCAGCAGATTGTCAGCGTGGTGAATCTGAGCCGTGCCGCCCTGGTGACCTCCCAGCCTGAAAAACGCTTCGAGCTGCTGTCCGAGCTTTCGCGCAGCGAAGGCATCCAGATCTATATCTCCGAGCCGGACGAGGCCGTACCGCCGCTGCCGGATCGCCCCTTCCTGCAGATCGTCGCGGCGGAATTACGCGAACGCCTGGGTCCGGACACCCGGATGGCCGTCAGTCGCAGCGGCGTGGGGGGCGTATGGGTGAGCTTCAAGATCGACGACGACCAATACTGGGTCATGCTGCCGCGCGCCCGCCTCGAGCGCAACGAGCCATTGCGGTGGGTCGGCTGGGGCGCATTCGTGCTGTTGCTCGCACTGGCAGGTGCTTATCTGGTGGTCGCCCGCATCAACCGCCCGCTGCGGGAATTGACGCGGGCCGCTGCGCAAGTGGGACAGGGCCGGATTCCGCCCCCCGTGGAGGAATCCGGCCCCGCCGAAATCCGCACGCTCGCCGGTGCGTTCAATCAGATGGCGGCCGATCTCAAGCGGCTCGACGACGAGCGCGCCCTGCTCCTGGCCGGGGTCTCCCACGACCTGAGGACGCCGCTCTCGCGTATCCGGCTGGGACTCGAAATGCTGGATGAGAGGGGCGAAGCGGGATTGAAGGAGGGAATCGAGCGTGACATCGAGGACATCGACGCCGCGATCGGCCAGTTTCTCGACTTCGCGCGTCTCACCGACACCGAACCCGAGACCGCGGAAGGGGATCTCAATGCGCTGGTCCGAAGCGTTGCGGAGCGCTATGCCCGTTTGCACAAGACTGTGACAATCCAGCTCGCGGCGGTGCCGCCCCTGCCGCTGCGTCCGCTGGCAATACAGCGTCTGCTCGACAACCTGATCGAAAATGCGCTCCGCCACGGCGGCGGCGCGGTCGAAATCGCCACCGGCCGCTCGGACGCCGGCGCGTTCGTGGAAGTACTCGACCGCGGACCGGGAATTCCACTCGGCGAGATCGACCGCATGCTCCGGCCGTTTACACGCCTCGATGCCGCGCGCGGCGGAGCGGGCACCGGCCTGGGACTGGCCATCGTCGAGCGCATCGCGCGCGCGCATGGCGGCACGGCCAGGTTGCTGCCGCGCGCGGGCGGTGGATTGCGCGCGCGCGTCGAGCTGCCTCTGCCCGCCGGGAAGAATGCGTAAAGAAAACCCTATTTCAGGACTTGCTGCGGGTGCGGAAAGTGGTGTTACGCAGCCGCACCGAGAGCACGCGCCCCAGTGCGAGGAGCAGATCGCGTGCGAGCGCCGGTTCTGCCGCGCCGAACGCGTCAAACACCTCGGGGGTCAAGCGCAGCAACTCGCCGTCGCTCACGGCCCATACGTTGGTCGAACGCGGCTGGCCGTCGAAGAACGACTGCTCGCCGATCACGCTGCCTACCCCGATGCGCGCGATCGGAGCGGTGCCCTCGGCTCCGACCCGGTAGACGCCCACTTCGAGTGAGCCGGCAACGACGAAATAGAGCGCCCGGTCCCTGTCGCCGCGCTGGATCACCACATCCCCTGCGCGGAAACGCCGCGGTTCAGTCTGGATGAGCAGTTTCCTCCAGGCCTCTTCGCTCCACGCCAGCCGCAGCGCATCGCTGTTGGCATCCCCGGCCGCTGACGGGTCGCGTTTGAAGACCGCGACATGATCGACGTCACTCATGGCCTCCTCCAGGGGGTTCACGGGGTCGCGCATTATACCACCGGCATGAGCGGCCAACGCTTCACGATCTCGTAGACGACCGCACCGTCCCGGCGCACCGACTGCAGCAGAACGAAATCGGCGGCGCGCCACGGGATGACGCCGGCGATCTGCGCCGCCGGCGCGCGACGGGCATCGCGCAGCAGCGTGATGTGGGGCGCGTACTCGCGCTCCTCACACGGGAAACCCATCGCCTGCAACGCGCGGACAAGTTGCGCCACCAGATCACGCAGCGGCTGGGGGCA
>JACQOK010000348.1 GCA_016202565.1 Betaproteobacteria bacterium
AGGTCGGGGTTGGTCAGCGCCGAGACCAGATATCGATCGTCACGCCGCCGGCCACTTTCGCGGCCCAGCAGCAAGGCGGTGATGTACGGGCTGTTTCGGTAATGTTGCTTGAGCTTGCGGCGGATCATTTCGCCGCGTTCGGAGCCGAAGGCGTGCGGCAGGGTCTCGAAGCGATAGTCCTCCTCGACGGCGTCGACCATGATGTATGCCGGAACGCCGGAAAACGGCGCCAGGAATTCCCCGAATGCCTCGAGTCCGGCGTCATCGTTGGCAAATGCGCGGCAGTCAGCGAACCTGCGGCCGCGCCAGTGCGCCGCCGTCGCCTGTTGGGCTGAGACGCAGATCAGGAGTTTGTCAGCCATTGCTTAGTGACCAGTGACCAGTGATCGGTGACTGGTGATCGGAAAGTAACGCCCTTCCTGGGGAAGCCGCAACGCAGCAACTGATCACTGTTCACCGTTCACCGCTCACTAGAATTTAAGCTTGCCCAAAATATCATACACCGGTGACAGCACTGACCACATGATCAGCGCCAGCACCACGCCCAGGCCGAGCGTTAGACTCGGCTCAAGCAGCTTCAGTGCCTTGTCCACGGATTCGCGCACATCGCGGGTATAGAAATAATTGATGTTGTTCAGCGCGGTGTCGAGCGCGCCGGTGGTTTCGCCCACGTGCAGCATGCGGATCACCAGCGGCGGGAACAGGCCGAGGTTCCGGAATGCTTCGGTGAGGCTCTCGCCGGCCGAGATCTGCTGACCGGCGCGCATCAGGCCGTCGGCCATTACGCGATTGCCGACGATTTCCTCGCCCGTCCTGATCGCGTCCAGCACCGTGATGCCGGACTGGTACATGAGTGCGAAGAAATTGGCGAAGCGCGCCAGGATGATCTTCTGCAGGATGGGCCCGGTAAGGGGGAGGTGCAGTTTGGTGTAGTCCCACAGGTAGGCGACAGCGGGATTGCCCCTGACCACGAATACCAGAACGATAGCCGCCAGCGCCGGGGCGCCGAAAACGATCGGCCAGTAAGCGATTACGACATTCGAAGCAAAGATCAGCACCTTGGTCTGCACCGGCAACGCAACGCCCATGGTCTTGAGCAGGCCGACCACTTGCGGTACCAGGAACATGAGCAGAAACACGACGACTGCGATGACGACCACCAGCACCATCGCGGGGTAGATCAGCAACCGCTTGGTCTGCGAGACGAGCTCGTCCTGCCACTTGAGCGAAGAAACGAGGTTTTCGAACACTTCAGCCATGCGGCCGGTTTGCTCCCCGGCCTTGACGAGGCTCACGAACACGTTGTCGAACACTTCCGGGTGGGCCGCCAGGCACTGGGACATGACCTTGCCGCCCTCCATGTCCTCGGTCATTACCGTCAGCACTTCGCGAAAGCGCGGGCTGTCCACCGTGTCGCGCAAGTCGCGCAGGCCGTCGATCAGCGGAATGCCCGATCGATTCATCTGTTCCATATCGCAACAGAAGTTGATCAGGTCCGGGCGCGTGATCTTGCCGCCGGCGGCGAAGGAGGCGGTTTTCTCGTCGACCTGCTTGCAGGTGATGAGGTCGAGTCCCATGCGCCGCAGACGCAGCTCAAGGTCGCCTTCGTTGGCAGCGTCCATCGCACCACGCGCGGGGCGGCCCGCTTTGTCTACGGCTTTGTACTGAAAGGTTGCCACAGCGCGAAGATCAATGCGAAATAATGAATGCGGAACGGGGAATGGTAAATGGCGGAATTTTCATTCTGCACTCATCATTCATCGTTCATCATTTCGCGTTAACCATACCGTCCGGTCAAATCCACCTCGCGCGACACTTCGGCAAGACTGGTGGCGCCTTCGACAACGCGCTGGAGCGCTTCGTTCGCCAGTGGGCGGAAATTCCTCGCCATCGCCGCCGCGCGCAATTCCTTGACCGTCGCGCGGCGGGCCACCAACTCGTCGAGGTCGCTGTCCATCACCAGCAGTTCCATGATCGCGGCGCGGCCCTTGTATCCCTTGTTCTCGCACTGTTTGCAGCCGGCGGACCGGTACAGGTACGACACCGATTCCGCGGCCGGCCCGAGCAGCAGGCGCTCCTCCGCGGACGGCGCGTAGGCTTCCTTGCAGTGCGGGCAGAGCATGCGCACGAGGCGCTGGGCGATGACGCCGATGATGTTGCCGGCCATGATGTCGGGCTGGATGCCGATGTCCAAGAGCCGCGGAAAGGCGCCGAGCGCGGAGTTGGTGTGGAGCGTGGTGAATACCTGGTGGCCGGTCATCGCTGCGCGAAACGCCATTTCCGCCGTCTCCTTGTCGCGCACTTCGCCGACCAGGATGATGTCGGGGTCCTGGCGCATGATGGAGCGAATGCCGTTGGCGAAATCCATGCGCGCGACTTCGTTGACCGAGGTCTGCCGCATCAGCGTCAACGGATACTCGACCGGATCTTCGAGCGTCATGATGTTGACGGTTTCGTCGTTGACCTGCGCCAGCAGCGAGTAGAGCGTGGTGGTTTTGCCGCTGCCGGTGGGGCCGGTCACGATCAGGATGCCTTCGGGGCGCGCCAGCATGAGGTTGAGTTTCGCGAGCGTTTCCGCGGCCAGGTTCATGCGATCGAGGCTGATGATCGACTTCTCGCGGTCGAGCACCCGCAGCACGACGTTCTCCCCATAGATCGTGGGCTGGGTCGAAACCCGGAAATCGATCTGCCGGCCGCTCAGCGTCAGCGACAGCCGTCCGTCCTGCGGCGCGCGCGTTTCCGCGATGTTCATGTCGCTCACCACCTTCAGCCGCACGGTGATCCCCGGCATGAAGCTCTTGTGGAGGCTCCTCACCGTTTCCAGCACGCCGTCGATGCGATAGCGGATGCGCAGAAACGCGTACTCGGGTTCGAAATGGATGTCGGAGGCGCCCCGCTTGACCGCATCGACCAGCAGCGCATTGACCAGCCGTACCATCGGCTGCGTGTATTCGTCCCCACCGACCAGGCTCTCGTAGTCGACTTCGCCGGTCTCGATTTCATGCAGGATGCCGTCGACCGACAGCTCATAGCCGTAGAACTGGTCGATGAAGTTCTCGAGTTGCGCCTCGCTTGCGAACTGGGTCTTGACCTCGATCTGAGGCCCCAGCATGGCGCGCAACTGGTCCATCGCCACGACGTTGAAGATTTCCGGGGTGGCGATGGTGAGCACGTGCTCCGCGGGCTCGTAGGCGATCGGCAGGACGCGATTGCGGCGGGCGAACTCCTGCGGCACCATCTTGAGCGCTTCGGAGTCGGCGACGACCTGGGACAGGTCGATCGACTCCCGGCCGATGGAGCGCGCCATGATGTCGCGGATCGCGGTTTCGGTGACGAACCCGAGGCGCACCAGCAGGCGTCCGATTGGAATATTGCTGCGCCGCTGTTCGGCGAGCGCGATCGCGAGCTGATCGGTGGTGATGAGTCCCTGCTGGACCAACAGCTCGCCGAGCCGCAGCTTCTTGCGCTGTTCGGCCATGTCTATTCCAGCTGGGTCGCCAGGGTGGCGATCCGCTCGCGGGCACGGGCCGGATCGAAGTTGACATGGCTGCGGGCTGAGGCGAGCTCCAGCGCGCGACGATAGAAGCCGACGGCCAGCCGCGGCTGGCTGATGTGATCGAGGCCGACGGCAAGGTTGTAAGCGTAATCCGGGTTGTGCGGTTCGAGATGATGCGCCTGGAAATAGGCCTGTTGCGCCTGCGCCCACAGTCCCTGATCGGCGTAGACATTGCCGAGCGTGAAAAAGAGAAAGGCCGAGGGTTCGCGCGTGATCAACTGCTTGAGATGGGATTCCGCTGCCAGCGGATCGGCGCGCCCCATCAACCCGATCAGACCGGACTGCGCGAGGGCGTGGCGCGGGTTGAGCTCGAGGATCGCCAGATAATGTTTGCCGGCATCGTCCGTTCTGCCGTCCTGCACGGCTATCGCCGCAAGGCCGAGCAGGGCGTCGACGCTTTTCGGTTCGGCGCGCGCGAGTTGTGCATACAGCTGCGTCGCAGCCTCCAGACGGCCCGCCTGGAGCGCGGCATAGGCTTCGGCCAGCAGCGGATTGACGCTGGACGTCGCGTCGCCACGGCTCACGACGATCGCGTCGCGGGGCGGTGGCTTCGATTCCGGCTTCTGCGCCGGCGCAGCCGCGGCCGGTTTCGGCGGCACGGGTGCGGTGGCCGGCTCCGGCGGCTCCGGGGACGCGGTCGGGGCGGGCGCCTGCAACAGCGGCGCTGCCGGGAGCGGCTGCGGCGCAGCTGCGGATGGGGCCGCTGCGGGCGCTGGCGCCTGCACGATCTGCGGGGGTGCGTTGGTCGCAGGCACCGGGCGAATCAAGAAGCCCGGATGAAAGATTTGCAGGTACACGTAACCGCCGAAGCCGATCGCAAATAACGCGGCGATGATTCCGAAGATGATCAGTGGATGATCGTGCACATAGGCGCCGATGCCGATTCCCGCATCGCCCCCGGCCTGCATCGCTGCTGCAGCGTGCGCCGGTTCGCGTGGAAACCCAGTTACCGCAGGGCGCTGCGACGATCCCGATTTCGACTGTCTGTCTTCCTTCAGGCGCGGCGACGGCGTGTCGGCCGCCAGCAGCTCCAGCGCAAGCGACAGTTCGGGCCTGGACTCCGCGGGTGTGGCGGTCGTGTCCGGCTCGGTCCGCGCCTCGCCCCGGTCCTTGGCGGCCTTTTCCAAGGCCTTCATCAACAGGCTCATCGCGCAGTGCCCGTTTTTTCAGCAGGCGGTATATCGGGTCGCGGCAGGAAGCGCTGGAAGAATTTCAGCTCTTCGCTTTCCAGTGACGGGTTCGTAACGACGGTTGGCCGCAGGAAAATCACGAGCTCGGTTTTTATGGCACGCTCGTCGCGGAAGGCGAAAAGATCTCCGACCCTCGTATCGCTGCCGATTACAGGCACCTGGTCGCGGTCGCGCCGCACTTCATCCTGCATCAGACCGCCAAGGATGACGGTCTGCCCGCTGCCGACCTGCAGGACGGATTCCATTTCACGCGTCTGAATCTCCGGAACCTGATTCCTGACCCCGACTTGAGCCAATAATGGGTTTGGATCATCCACGAAGCGCGTCACGCGCGAGATGGTGGGGCGCACCGTAATCGAGACGCGGCCATCATCGTTGATCTGCGGCGTTACCCCCATCACCATGCCGACGGCCACCGTCCTCGCGGTCGTGGTGGCGGTAGTCAGCGTCCCCGCGTTTACCGCCTGTGAGGTCTGGGCATGGACGTCGAAGTAGACGACGTTGTCGACGACTTTGAGCAGGGCAGTCTGGTTGTTCAGAGCCATCAGCTTGGGACTTGACAGCACGCGTGTCTGCCCAAACTGCTCGAGCAGCTTGACCGTCAGGCTGATGTGGTTGGGGCGCTGGTTGTTCTGGTTGTAGAACAGGGCGACAAACGGTGCCGTGGCGAGATTGTTGCCAAGCAGGGCTTGCGTGAACGCGATCCCGCCGCTCGTGGAGATGCGGTTCCAGTCCACGCCCGCCTGATACGCCTGCGAGAGCTGCACTTCGACGATGGTGGCTTCAATCAATACTTGCCGCTGGGCGGCGGAGGTCACACTGTCCAGGTGCTGCTGGACCAGTTGGTGCTGCCGTTCGGTGGCAAGCACGCTTACCGTCCCGCTTACCGGGTTAATGATGATGTCGTCGCGCACGTCCGCCAGCGATTGTCGGGGTACGCCGCGGAATGCCGTGGTGAACAACGCAGTGGCGCCTTGTCCGGCGCGAGCCACCGCCTCGGCCTGCTTGAGCGCAGTTTCCCGCGCCGAGCGCTGATCTTCGGCGATCTTGGCCTTTTCTTCCCCGCTCAGGCTGCGGGCACGGGTCGAGGCTAGGATGGCACGGATGTTGTCCCGCAGCTGATCCCAGAAGTCGTTCTTGGACACCGTGCGCACAACGGTGCTGGAGCCGCTGGTAGCGCCACCGGCGGTCCCACCGGGCGCAGCACCCGCCGCTCCGCCTGCTGCTCCCGCGCCGGACGGAGACGCGGTGATCTCGCCCGTCACCCCTATGGTCGATGTCGTGTCACGCGTCATATTCACGTAACTGATTCGATACGTCCTGAGGTACGGCGTGTCGGGAGACACGATGAGGGTGTTCCCCTCGACGCGATAGCGCATGTCGACCTGCTTGGCGATGCGATCGAGGATCGCTGGCAGCGTTTCATCGATCGCATTGAGGCTCACCAGCCCCTGCAAGCCGGAATGGATGTCGATGTTCTGCTTGGTGTCGCGGGCAAGCGCCAGCAGCAGTTCCTTTACCGGCACCTCGTTCACGACCACGCTATAGGTCTGGGGTTTGACCGCCGGCTTCGGCGGCGGAACGAACGGGCTCACCCGCGCCGGCGGCGGGATCGCCTTTTCCGGTTCCGCTTTGACCTGGGGTGCGGAAATATGCCCTTCCGAAGGCGGCACGTGGGGACGGATATCCGCGCATCCGGCCAGCAGCAGGAAAAGCACCAGACGGTTGGAGCTGCCGCGTCGGCCCCCTTCGGAAACAGGCGGGCGGGCATCGATCCACCCTGGAGATGCGGTGCCGACCGGTGCGTGACCGGCCGGAGACTCTGCTTTCTGCATTATCGTGCTCCCCCCGCTCAACCGCCCAGACGCGATTCAGCAAAAAGTTCCTGCCTGTGCTGCGATCAAGAACTCCGATGCCGCATGATTTCTGTGCGAATGCCACGCACGGTGCGCAGGATCGGCCGGTTCGCCTTGAGCGACAGAGGCAACTGTTCAAGCGCGTCCTGCGCCGCACGGCGATCGCTGAAGCTCCCATACAGCACGGTCAGCGACGCCTTGCGGTTAGCAACGGTACGATACAAAAAAACCTTATTGACTTCAATGAATTTTGCTAGGTCATTGAGATGGTGCTTGAGTTGATCTTCATCCTCGACGCCCATCAACTGAATGCTGTAGGTGGTCTGTGCGGCGTCGCTCAACCATTGCTGCGTGGCGGCGAGGCGCCGATCGACCAGGTCCGGTTCAGTTTCTGACGGTCGGCGCGAGGATGCTGCCGGGGCGACCGTCATGGGGGTACGCGTGGCCGCATCTTGCCTGGACGTTGGTTCTTTCGCTGCTGGCGCCGCATCGTCTTGTGCGTTTCTTGCGGTGGGCAAAGGGCCGCCCCCGGCGGACGGACCGGTGCCGGAACCGGTGGTGACGGTCGAGGCTGACCTGGCGGCGGCAACGGAAGTCGCTACGCCGCCATCGGCCTCTATAGCGTTGCCACTGCCGCGCAGGACCAGCGCATAGGCGAGCGCGCCCACCGCCGCACCCGTAACCATCAGCATCATTCCCCACGCAAAATGCGGTCCGCGGTGCCGGCGTTGGGCGCTGAATTCACTGTCGTGCACCGCGGCCTTGACGTGGCTCAGTCGGACGGTATGGGTGTTCTCCGAAAACGCGGCGAGCAACGCCTTGTCGGCGATCAGGTTGATGCGGCGGGTGAGTCCCCTGGAAGCGCGTGCGATGTACTTGATGACAGCGGGCGAAAACAGATCGGGTCCGCGATAGCCGGCCGCGCGCAGCCGGAACATGAGGTATTCACGGGTTTCCGCGGCATTGAGCGGCTCGAGCCGGAAACTGTGGGTAACGCGCTCTCTCAGTTGGCGGATGCCGGGTCGGCGCAGGTTTTCATCGAGTTCCGGCTGCCCGAACAGCACGATCTGCAGCAGCTTGTCGTTGCGCGTCTCGAGGTTGGACAGCAGCCGGATTTCCTCCAGGGTGGCGAGCGGCATGCTCTGCGACTCCTCCACGAACATCACCACGCGCCTGCCATCGGCATGACGCGCGAGCAGATGGTCGTGCAGCCGGTGCATCACCTCGATCCGCGGCGCGCCGCGGTCGACACCGAGTTGCAGCTCGAACGCGATCGCGTGCAGGATTTCCTCCGGCAGGACGTTGGGATGGGCGAGATAGACGGTTTCGACATGCGGTGGCAGGCGCATCTGCAGCATGTTGCATAGCATCGTCTTGCCGCTGCCCACCTCCCCAGTCACCTTGACGATGCCTTCGCCGTTGGTGACGGTGTAGATCAGCGCCTCGAGTATCGGTCCCCGGTTGCCACCGCTGAAAAAGAAATCCGTATTCGGCGTGATCTTGAACGGCGCCTGATTCAATCCGAAGTGGCTGTAATACATATTGTTTGCGGGCGGAACGGTCCGGGGGTCATTTTGCCGACGGCTGCGGGATCTTGTCGGCTTCGCCCTGGTTCGTGTAGTTCTGCATTCTGCTGTAGAGCGTGGTGCGGTGGATGCCAAGGAGCCTTGCCGCCTGGGTGAGGTTGCCCTGGGTGACCAGAAGCGCCGCCTCGACATAACCGCGTTCCCACTGCCGCAGCGTGAAATCGAGATTGAAGTTCTTCTGTACCTGCAGATGGCGCCGCGCGGCTTCCAGCAGCGCCTTGAAGTCCTGCCCCATCGGCAACCCCGGCAGGTCGATGTCCATGCTCTCCATGTCGAGCTCGGATTGCAGCTGCTCCGCGTTGACCAGCTGGCCGGAGAATTTCGTGGTGAGACGGATCACGATGTTTCTCAGCTCGCGCACATTGCCGGGGAAGCTGTAATCGAGCCAAAGGTCCATTGCATTGCGGTCGAGGTCGAACGGCTGCACTCCCGCCTGCTGCGCATAAAATTCCCGGTAATGATCGAGGAGCATGCATTTGTCGTCACCCAGATCGCGCAGCGCCGGCACGCTGATCGTAAATACCGACAGCCGGTGATAGAGGTCGGCGCGAAACCGTCCGGCCCGGATTTCGGCCCGCATATCGCGGTTGGTGGCGGCGATCACCCGTGCATTGGACACGCGGCTCTGGGTTTCGCCCACGCGCTGAAATTCGCCGTTTTCCAGGACGCGCAGCAGCTTCGCCTGCAATTCCAACGGCAGCTCGCCGATCTCGTCGAGAAAGAGCGTGGAGTCCTTCGCATCCTCAAAATAACCGGCGCGGGGCGTGGTCGCGCCCGTGAACGCGCCCTTGGCGTAGCCGAAGAGCGTCGGTTCGACCAACGAGGGAGAGATCGCCGCGCAATTCAGCGCCAGAAACGGCCGCCCGGCGCGGCGGCTCATCACATGCAGCGATTTTGCGACCAGTTCCTTGCCGCTTCCCGACTCGCCCTCGATCAATACCGGAAACGGGGCGTCGGCAAACTGGCCGGTCTGCTGGCGCAACTTCTCGATGAGCAGACTTCTGCCGAGCAGCAAGCTGTCGGTCGCGGCATCGAGTTCGGCGTCGCGGATTTCGAGGGCACGCTTGAGCAGTTCCTTTAATTTGGCGGGCTCGCACGGCTTGGCGACAAACTCGATTGCACCCAGCGTCCGTGCGTGACGCGCGTTGGTTTCGTCGCTCTGGCCCGACAACACGACGATCTTGATGCCGGGCGAGTAGGCGATGAGTTCGCTGATGAGGCGGAAGCCCTCGTCGGGCCGGTGCGGCGTTGGAGGAAGGCCCAGGTCGATCAGCGCGAGTTGCGGCGGCCGTTCAATCTGCCGCAGCAGGCTTTTTGCCTGCGCGCGCGACTCCGCGACGTAGACCGAAAACTCCTTGCCGAGCACGAAGTCGAGCGTGTCGGTGATCAGCGGATCGTCGTCGACGATCAGCAACTCCGGCTTAGGTTGGTCTGCCACTGGCGTGCACCCTCCCTTGGCTGCCGTGGGAACAGGGGTATTGTGCCAGATCGCGCCCGGGGGCGGAGGAGTTGCGCGCCGGAACGCGGAACGGAGATCGGACGGGAGGCGACCGTGGCGGCGCGCAGGCGGCTGACGGATGGACGGTCGGATCTTGGGATGTGGCTCCAGAGGCCGCGGCGCCGGCGGGCTCAGGCCGCTGCGGGTTCAGCGATGCAGTCAAGAAAAGCCTGCTCCAGGTTGCGCGACCCTCCGGACCTGCGCCGCAGTTCGTCGGGCGTGCCGGCAAACCGCAATTGACCTTCGTGCACAATCCCCACGCGGTCACACGTTTCCTCGACGTCGGCAAGGGCGTGAGAGGAAAAAAATACCGTGCACCGAGTATCGCGTAACCGGGTCAATTCCCGTTTGAATAGAGCGCGGGCTTTGGGGTCGAGGCCGCTGGTAGGCTCATCCAGTACATAAAGGTCCTTCCCCGACAGCAGGCAGGCGGCAAGCCCGAGTTTCTGCGTCATCCCCTTGGAATACGTGCGTGCGGGCTTCGCCAGGGCCCCGAAATCGAGATCGAGCGCGTTGAAGATGCGCTCGACCCGGGTTTCATCGTATGGCGCGCGGTGCAGCTTGAGCATGTATTGCAGGAAGTCGCGGCCAGTGAGATAGAACGGCGGGTTGAAGCGCTCCGGCAGAAACGCAAGGCGCGCGCGTGCCGTTGTGAGGCGGTGCGGCACGCCAAAAATCTCGATGCTGCCGCCGTCGGCGTCGCAGAAGTCGAGAAGGCATTTGATCAGCGTCGTCTTGCCCGCGCCATTAACGCCGATCAGCCCGAAGAATTCCCCCTGCCGCACGTCAAGCGAGAATTCGGCAAGCGCGCGGGTATCTCCGTAGTTCTTCGTCACCTGCGCGAAGCGTAACGCCAACACTTCGCTCATGGGCGCAACGCGATACTGTACGGCGGCATCGCGGTAAGTTAGCCCAAACTTCGATGCCCCACAACCCGAGTCGCGAGGAATCCGGTGGCACGCGGTTATAATGCTGCCATGCCCGATGCCGCCACCGCACTGCTGAAACGACTCTCCGACAACAGCGCGCCCTACCGCGACCCGCTGGCCCAGGTCAACTGGAACGAACTCGGCACCGACAGCGACTGGCTGCCGGAATCCGCGCTTTCGCTCTATGGGTTACCCGAGTACGACAAGTTTTCGGCCGCGGTGAGGCGGCGCCTGTCGCAGTACGAATTCATCAACGTCATGCAGTGCGGTCTGTGGCTGGAGAGCGTGTTTCTGCAGCGGCTCACCCGCCGGCTCCATCCGGGCCTGCCGCGCGCCGAATATGAATACCTGCTCCACGAGTTGCGGGAAGAGACCGGACACAGCCTGATGTTCCTCGAGGCGATCGAGACGAGCCACCTGCCGCTGCCACCGGGCGTATGGCGGGCCCCGCGGCTTGCCGACTTCATCGCGCGCCATGCGCCGGCTGGGGGTGCCCTGTTCTGGCTGGCAGCCGTCATTGCCGAGGACGTGCCGGACAAGCTCAACCGGTGCCTGCGCCAGTACGGCGATCGACTCCATCCTGCTGTGCGACAGATTTGCACGCTGCACGTCGTGGACGAGGCGCGGCACATCACTTTCGCCCGCTCCCGGCTGGATCTGCTGCTCGCAAAGAATGGCGCCCTGCGCAAGACGATGCTGGCGGCGACAGGGCGATTGCTGCTGCGACAGCTGGCGGAGGTTTTTTATTTTCCGCCGGCCGTCTTCTACGAGCTTGCAGGATTGCCTCGCGGCGCAGCCTGGCGGCGGCTGGCGCTCAAGAACCCGACTCGGCGCCGTTTCGTCGCGCAATGCCTGGCGCCGACCCTGCGGATGTTGGAAGGCTCCGGCTTGAGAGCCGGACATTAGCCGGCCCCGCAGTCTGCGCCGCACTCCGCGTGCTTCAAACTTCCTCGCCATACGGCGCTGGCACAAGGTCTGGACCGGTTCCACCCATGCCAAGTCTTTCCATTTGCATAGAAATACAGAATCTTCTAATATGCGAATATAACGTTTGCCCTGCGCCGGGACACCCGCAGCAGCAGTCGGATGTCGAAACGTCAGGTGGAGAACGAAGGTGCGATGAACATGAAACCGGACGAACTGAACATCGACGAACTGATCAAGCGTCGGCTCAACGAGATTCTGCCGCAGAAGATCGAGGAAAAATTCGCGGAGCTGAAGGCGAACAAGACCCCTTCCATGACGATCATCGCCACGAAAGGGACGCTCGACTGGGCTTATCCGCCCTTCATTCTGTCGTCGACGGCGGCGGCGCTCGGCTGGGAAGTCTCGGTCTTCTTCACTTTCTACGGCCTGCAGTTGCTGCGAAAAGACATCAGTCACCTCCAGGTAAGCCCGCTCGGCAATCCCGGCATGCCGATGAAGATGCCGTTTGGTCCGGAGTGGTTCCGCGGCATCAACTGGAATATTCCGAACGCGGTGCAGTCCATCGTGCCCGGCTTCGAGACGATGGCGACCACGCTCATGAAGCAGACGATTCACAACAAAGGCGTGGCGGACATCGGCGAGTTGCGCGGTTTGTGCATTGAAGCCGGCGTCAACTTGATCGGCTGCCAGATGACCGTGGACCTTTTCGGATTCACCCACGCGGATTTCATACCGGAGGTGAAGGAATATGTCGGCGCGGCGACCTTCCTGCCGCTGGCGAGGGATGCCGACGTCAGTCTGTTCATTTGAAACGTGCCGGCATAACTGCCGGAAGTCACACACCAAGGGAGAAAGGGAGGGTTATATGCAAGTGCGCAAGATCATCGCCGGTCTCGTTGTCGCCGGCTGCTTCGCGCCGGGCGTGGCGACAGCAACCAACGGTTACTTCCAGCACGGCTACGGGTTGAAAGCAAAGGGAATGGCCGGGGTCGGCACCGCGACGGCCGCCGATACGTTCGGCGGCGCCAACAATCCCGCGGGCATGGTCTGGGTCGGCAACCGCGTCGATTTCGGCGTGGATCTCTTTAGTCCGCGCCGGGAGGCGAGCCGGTTTGGGAGCGATCCAACGTTCATTCGAGTCGACGGGACTGCTGACAGCGACAGCATTTATTTTCTCGTTCCCGAGTTTGGGTACAACCGGATGCTCAACCCCAATCTTTCTCTCGGGGTGACCGTTTACGCCAACGGCGGAATGAACACCAATTACCCGGGGGGGCAAATCCCCGCCGCCAGCGCCTGCGCGGGGTTCAATCCGACCGGGCCGTACAACCTGCTGTGCGGTAATGGCCGGCTCGGCGTGGATCTCATGCAGCTCGTGATTGCGCCGACACTCGCCTACAAATTGACGCCCAACCACTCGATTGGCGTCTCCCCGTTGATCGGCATACAACGATTCAAGGTCGACGGCTTGCAGGCGTTCGATAACCCATTCTTCTCAAACTCGCCAGGAAACGTGACGAACCGCGGCCATGAGTGGGCCCACGGCTTCGGCGTGCGCGTGGGCTGGTTCGGGAAGCTCTCGGACAGCGTGAACGTGGGCGCGGCCTACTCGACCAAGATCTACATGACCGAGTTCGA
>JACQOK010000349.1 GCA_016202565.1 Betaproteobacteria bacterium
GCGCCGGCGCTCGACGCATTATCATTGCGCTCAAGTTGCTGGTGTGATCGTTGCCAGCCTGGTTCCACCTTGCACACGCACGCCCCTCCCCTGTGCGTTGGTGAGTAGGAAGCCCCGGCGCCCGCTGGGGCTTTTTTTTGCGGCTTTTGTTCCCGCTTTTTTTGGGGGGCCTTCGTTCCCGCTTTTTATTCCGCTCCGTGCGCGACGTGATCCGGAGCGCGAGTATAATTTCCGGACAACGCGCCCATGGCGGCATCAGCCGACGGATCGAACCTCGTTCGGCCGCGGTGCATAACAAGGGCAAACCATTCATGCAGCTTTCCGCTGAATCACGGAGCGATCCGGCGAGCCATCCCGGCTGGCGGGCGCGCGTGCAGAAAGCCTTGCGTTCGACTCGACTGCTTTATCTCGGGGAGGTGGGATTGCTCGCGGGCGTTTATTTCATCGCCGCCAAGCTCTCGCTCCTGCTCGCCATTCCGCCCGGATACGCCACTCCGGTGTGGCCGCCCTCGGGCATCGCCCTTGCTGCGATCCTGCTGTTCGGAAAGCGCGTGTGGCCCGGGATCTGGCTCGGCGCGGCGTTCGTCAACTACACCATCAATTCATCCGCGCTCGCGGCCGTCATCATCGGCAGCGGCAACACGCTCGAAGCCCTCGCCGGCGCGGCGATGATCCGGTATTTCATCGGCGTCCCCTGGCGCTTCGGGCGCGGCGAGGATGTCGCGACCTTCGTCGCCGCGGCCGTGTTGAGCGCCACCATCGCGGCGATCGTCGGCCTCGTGCCGCTCGCCTATACCCACGCGCTGTCGGTGCCGGAGCTGTTCTGGAACTGGCTCACCTGGTGGCTGGGCGACGCCGTGGGCATCCTCATCGTCACGCCGCTGATTCTGAGCTGGTGCGTTCGCGGCACCGTGTCATGGACCCCGCCGCGGCAGCTCGAAGCGGCCTGCCTGAGCGTGCTGTTCCTGTTCACCGCAGGCGCAATTTTTTTGCGGACGGACGGCGTTCATTTTGACCCGCTCGCACTGAAATTCCTGGTCCTGCCTTTCATCATCTGGGTTGCATTCCGCTTCGGCCAGCGCGAGGTGACCGCCGCCACGCTCGCCGTGTGCGTCCTCTCGGTCTGGGACACGTTCAGCGGGGGCCGCGCGCCAGGTGCGACAGCGATGAATCAGACGCTGCTGATCCTGCTGGCTTTCAACAGCACCGTGGCGATCCTGGGCCTCACGCTCACCACCGTGGTGGGCGAAAGACGGCGCGTCACGGAGGCTCTGCAGAAAGGCCGCGACGAACTCGAATCGCGCGTGCGCGAGCGCACGCTGGAACTGGAGCGGGCCAACCGCGCGCTGCAACTGGATATCGCTTCGCGCACGCGCACGGAGAAACTGCTGCTGGAAAGCGAAGAGCGTTTCCGCCAGATGGTGACGAGCGTGGTCGATTACGCGATCTTCATGCTGGACACCGAGGGTCGCGTCGTGAGCTGGAACGCCGGCGCGGAGCGCATCAAGGGCTACCGGGCCCAGGAGATCATCGGCCAGCACTTCTCCCGTTTCTATACCCGCGCGGACGTCGACGACGGCAAGCCCTGGCGCGAGCTGGAAGTGGCGTCGGTCGAGGGGCGGCTCGACGACGAAGGCTGGCGGTTGCGGAAGGACGGATCGACGTACTGGGCTGGCGTGGTAATCACCGCGGTGCGGGATGCGGCCGGCAAGCTGATCGGTTTTTCCGAAGTGACGCGCGACCTGACCGCGCACCGTCGCTTCGAAGAGGCCCTGCGCCACAAGAACGTGGAACTCGAGCAGCTGTTCGAGTCGGCGCCTGACGCGACCATGCTGGTGGACCCGGCCGGGCTCATCCGCCGCGTCAACGCCCAGGCGCAAACGATGTTCGGCTATGGCAGGGACGAACTGACCGGCAGTCCGATCGAGGTCCTGCTGCCGCAACGCTTCCATGAACGCCATGTGCGCCACCGCGATCAGTACCTTGGGAATCCGCACCGGCGGCCGATGGGAGCGGGCCTCGAACTGTTCGGGCGCCGCCGGGACGGAAGCGAATTCCCGGTCGACGTCATGCTGAGCCCGGTCGACACCGATCAGGGTCGTCTCGTCCTCGGGGTCGTGCGCGATCTGACCGACCGCGTGCGGACGGAGGAAGCCTTGCGGCGAGGGGAGGCGCGCTTCGGGGCGCTCGTGAACAGCGTGGTCGACTACGCCATCATCATGCTGGACGCTGACGGGTGCATCACCAGCTGGAATACCGGCGCGGAGCGGATCATCGGCTACACGGCCGGGGAGATCATCGGCCAGCATTTCTCCCGTTTCTATTATCGCGAAGACGTCGAACGCGGGAAGCCACAACATGAACTGGAGCTCGCGGCATCTACCGGGCGCTGCGAGGACGAGGGCTGGCGCATCCGCAAGGACGGCTCGCGCTACTGGGCAAACGTGGTGGTGACCGCGGTCCGGGACCGCACCGGCGAGCTGATCGGCTTTTCCAAGGTGACGCGGGACCTGAGCGAGCGCAAGCGGCTCGAGGTGGAACTGACGGATGCCAAGATCGCGGCCGAACAGTCGAGCCGGATGAAGACGGAATTCCTCGCGAAGATGTCCCACGAACTGCGCACCCCGCTCAACAGCCTGCTGATCCTGGCGCGGCTTCTGGCCGACAACGCGAGCAACAACCTGACCGCGAAACAGATCCAGTACGCGCAGACCATCCATGCCGCCGGCACCGACCTGCTCGATCTCATCAACGACCTGCTCGATCTCGCCAAGATCGAGTCGGGCACCGTCACCCTCGTCATCGATGCGGAACGCTTCGCCGACCTGCGCGATTACGTGAAGCACAGCTTCGAGCAGATCGCGCACGACAAGCGGCTGGAGTTCGACATCACGATCGACGAGCGCCTGCCGCCTGCCATTCGCACCGACGGCCGGCGGCTCCATCAGATCCTGCGAAACCTCCTTGCCAATGCGTTCAAGTTCACGCACCGCGGCCGCGTGTCACTGCTCATCGCGCCGGCGAAATCGGGATGGACGCCGGGGCACACCCGGCTCGATGCCGCCGATGCGGTGATAGCGTTTTCCGTGACGGACACCGGTATCGGCATCCCGCACGACAAGAAGGAAACCGTGTTCGAGGCGTTCCAGCAGCTCGACGAGGGCACCAGCCGCCAGTATGGCGGTGCCGGGTTGGGGCTCGCGATCTGCCGCGAGTTGACGCGCCTGCTCGGCGGCGAACTGCGGATACGGAGCGAGCCGGGCCAGGGCAGCACTTTCGTACTGTTCCTGCCGCTCCCGGACCGAGCGGAGTCGCACCCGGAACGAAGCAGCGGATCCACTCGCGACATGCGTGGGGGTGCAGCGATGGCTGCGGCGGCGAGCGGCAATCCGGCAACGCACGCAGACCCGATGGGCAGACACGGCAAGGGCAGTGACCGTGAACGGTGACGCGATCCGCGTCCTGTTCGTCACCCCGGAGTGCGCGCCGCTCGCCAAGACCGGCGGGCTGGGCGACGTGAGCGCCGCGCTGCCTGCGGCGCTGCGCCAGCTTGGCATCGACGTCCGGGTGCTGCTGCCCGGCTACCCGGGAGTTTTTGCGGCCGTGAATCATGCGCGGGAGCTGGCGCGCCTGACGTTGTTCGAGCCGCCATTAGCCTCCCGCCTGCTCGAGACCCGGCTCGCAACCGGGGTGCCGCTGATGATCCTCGATAACCCACCGCTCTACCGGCGAGACGGCGGTCCGTACCAGAACGCGTCCGGGGAAGACTGGAGAGACAATGGGTTGCGCTTTGGCCTGTTGTCGAAGGCCGCGGCCGTTCTAGGCAGCACCTCGAGCCCGCTTCCCTGGCGGCCTCAGGTCATCCATTGCCACGACTGGCCCGCAGCACTGGCTTGCGCCTATCTGCATTACGCCTCCGGGCCGCGCGCCGCGAACATCGTGACGGTCCACAACCTCGCGTTCCAGGGAAACTTCGATCCCGGGATGGTCGCCTCCCTGGGACTGCCGCCGGCGAGCTATGCCGCCGACGGCCTGGAATTTCACGGGCGCATGTCGTTCCTGAAGGCAGGCCTGGTCTATGCGGACGCGATCACGACCGTGAGCCCGACCTACGCGCACGAGATCCAGTCCGAGGCGTGCGGCGCCGGCATGCACCGCTTGCTGCAGCGGCGGCGCAGCGTGCTCTCGGGCATCCTCAACGGCATCGATGCCGCGGCCTGGAATCCGGCGACCGATCCCTATCTTCCGCACCATTACCGCTCGGACGCTCTGGAACGCAAGCGCCTCGACAAGCAGGCGCTTCAGGATCGGCTGCAACTGGCGCACGATCCGGACGACGTTCCACTGCTCGGCGTGGTGAGCCGTCTCACCCACCAGAAGGGCGCCGATCTGCTGGTTCAGGCGGCACTGGAACTTGCCGCTCTGCCCGCGCAACTGGTCATTCTCGGCAGCGGCCAGCGCGAGCACGAAGACGCCTTGCGCGCGCTCGCGGCACATGCTCCGGGCAGGATCGCCGTAACCGTCGGCTTCGATGAGGCCCTGGCGCACCTGATCGAGGCGGGCGCCGACATGTTCCTCATGCCGTCGCGATTCGAACCCTGCGGGCTCAACCAGATGTACAGCCAGCGCTATGGCACCCCGCCGATCGCGCACGCCACCGGCGGCCTCACCGACACCATCGTCGACTACAGCCCGGGAACGCTCGCTGCGGGGAACGCCACCGGCTTCCTGTTCGATCAACCGACGGTCGCGGCGCTGCTTGCCGCGGTTCGGCGCGCGGTCGCCGTGTATCGCGAACGCGACAACTGGCGGATGCTGCAACAGAACGGGATGGCGCGCGATTTCAGCTGGATTGCGGCGGCCCGGCAGTATGCCGAGCTCTATCTTCGACTTGCGGCACGCCGCGGGTCTCCGCCTTGATCCGGCCCGACCGCTCGTTCCAGTCGGTGAGTTTGCGGAACAGTTCCGCGTGGCCCTCGCCATGGATCGGCCACCAGCGGTTCCAGAGGTCGAACCGCGGCCGGGGCCCCAGGACATCGTTGCGGGCCGCGGTGAGGCTGTCGAGCGTGCCGACATCGCGCCAATACCCCGGCTCCTCATACGGCTTGACACCGGGCACCTGGTTGCCCGTGAAGTCATAGGCGAGCACCCGGCAGCAGTCCGGCAGCGCCGGCATGACGTCGCGGCCGAAGTCGGTTGCCCCGCGCCGCTGTGCGCCCTCCAGCAGGCCCACGAGCACGTCCGGATCGAACAGGTAGTTGCCCATCGACGCATGGGCGCGGGAGGGATCATTCGGCGCCGGCGCGGCCCGCGTGGGCTTTTCCTGAAATTCCCGTATGCGCCCGTCCGCATCGGTGCGCATGATGCCGAATGACGACGCGAATTCGATGGGCACGGGAACGGCCGCCACCGTCACGTCGGCATTACGCTCCACGTGAAAATCGATCATCTGCCGCACGTCCATGCGGTAGACGTGGTCTGCCGCGAATACCGCGACGAGATCGGGCTGGTGGCGGCGGATGAGGTCAAGATTCCGGTAAACGGCGTCGGCCGTACCCTTGAATTGGGCGCTGCCATTGTCCGCGTGCGGCAACACGATCCTGATCGACCGTTCCGGCCCCGCCGACCAGCGCGCCCACGCCTTCCCGATATGCTGAATAAGCGACTCGGGTTTGTACTGCGCCACCACGTAGATCGGCGCGATATTCGAGTTGACCAGATTGCTGAGCACGAAATCAACGATCCGGTAACCATTGACGAAAGGCAGCGCGGGTTTCGGATAATCGGCCGTCAGCGGGTAGAGCCGCGTGCCCTCACCGCCAGCCAGGACGATCGCAAGAATATTCATCGGGATCCCTGTATCAAGATCGGTTGCTATAGTGGACGAGCGGCGTCTGCGATTGCTTCTTCTCGTAGGCCTCCAAGCGGGGGAAGCAGAGACACCGAGGTCACTATAGTTCGCCGAACCGCGGCTCGCTGTCAGTCAAAGCTTGATCTTTTTGTGGCGATGTAGCGGCGCGCTGTAGTGCAGCGACTACAATCCGCCCGCCTGCTGAAAAATGAGAGAACGGCCAGGAAATCGGGGAGTATCGGCACGCGGCTGCGTGCGACGTTTCGCCTGTCGCACTCCAATTTCACGCCGTCATTTTCGCGGCGGTTGCGGACGCAGCGCCGCTACCTGAAAGTTAATCGACGAGACGGTGCTTGATGGCGTAATGCACCAGTTCGGCGTTGGTGCGCAGGCGCAGCTTGCGGAAGATGCGCGCCCGATAAGTGCTGATGGTGCTCGGGCTCACGAACAGCTCGGTGGCAATCTGATGGATCTGCTTGCCCGAAGCGAGCAGCCACATCACGCGATACTCCCGGTCCGAGAGCGTCTCATGCAGCGGCTGTTGCGTGTCGCGCGCCAGCTCGAAGGCGAGCTTCTCGGCCAGCGAGCGGCTCACGTAACGCCCGCCATTCGTCACCTTGCGCAGCGCCGCGGTCAATTCCTCGCCCACGCACTCCTTGCTCAGATACCCCGCCCCGCCCGCCTTCAACACCCGCGTGGCGTGCAGCTCCTCCGGATACATGCTTAGAATCAACACCGGACGCTGCGGAAACTCGCGCTTCAACTCCTTGAGCAGGTCCAGCCCGCTGCGCCCCGGCATCGAGTAATCGACAATCGCCACCTCCCACTCGAGCTTGCGCGCCAGATCCAGCGTTTCCGCGCCGTTCGTGGCCTCCCCGACCACCTCCACTCCGGCTTCGGCCGCCAGAATTTGCTTCAACCCGTGGCGCACCACCGGGTGATCATCGGCAATCAGCACCTTCACGATTGACTTCCCCCTTTTGAGTTTCGGGCAAGAGCAGAGGTGCGGGCCCCAGCCAGCGTTAGGCCTCTTCCTCTCGCTCAGTATGTAGGCGCCGGCGCGGCGCGCGCAACGGTATCCGGATCGTGACCGTGGTGCCCTTGCCCCGCTGGCCCTCGATCTCGATCTCCCCGTCGAACGGCAGCACCCGCTCGCGCATGCCCAGAAAACCCAGCGATTTCGGACTGTTGATCTTCGCCTCGGTAATTCCCCTGCCGTTGTCCTGCACCTTCAACCACAGCATGTCCGCCTCCACCCCCATGCGCACCTCCACCCGGGTGGCGTGGGCGTGGCGCGCCACGTTGGTCAGCACCTCCTGAAAAATCCGGAACGCCGCCGTAGAGCGCGCCTGATCCAGTTCGAGCCCGTCCGCCAGCAGGTCCACCTTGCAGCGGATGCCCGAGCGCACCTGGAAATCACGCGCCTGCCAGCTGATGGCCGCCGCCAGGCCGATCTCGTCGAGCACCTCCGGCCGCAATCCCGAGGCAATCCGCCGCACCGACCTGATCGTGCCATCGATCAGGCGAAACATCGCCGTCGTCTTTTCGATCAATCCCTTCTGCTCGGCCCGCAACCCTCCTGCCAGCCACGTCAGATCCATCTTGAGTCCGGTGAGCGCCTGACCCAGCTCATCGTGAATCTCGCGCGCGATGCGGATCTGCTCCTCCTCACGCACCGACTGCAGGTGCGCGGCCAGCGCCCGCAGGTTCTCCTCCGATTCGCGCAGCCGCTCTTCGGTCACCCGCCGCTCCGCGACCTCGCGCGTAAGCGCCGCGTTCTTGTTGTAGAGATCCACGAACACCGCAATCTTCGACTTGAGCACCTCCGGAATCAGCGGCTTCACAATGTAATCCACCGCCCCCACTTCGTAACCGCGGAAAATCGAACCCACGTCCTCGTAGGCGGCCGTCAAGAAGATGATCGGCGTGTGCCGCGGCCCCGGCCGCTCGCGGATCCGCCGCGCCGTCGCGAACCCGTCCATCCCCGGCATGCGCGCATCGAGCAAAATCACTGCAAATTCCTCGCGCTCCACCCGGCGCAACGCCTCCTCCCCGGAGCTTGCCAGCACCAGCGTCTGCCCCGGCGCCTGCAACAACTCCTGCAATGCCAGAAGATTCCGCTGGTCGTCATCGACCGCCAGAATCTTCGCCGTCACCCCGGCCGCTATCGCTCCCTCCACCGCACCCTCCACCTCGCGGCGCTCACTCGCCGCTCGTCCGCGTCCCGCCACCCTATTATCAGCGCAAGCGCCGGACAACGCCAACCCGGGCGCGTTCAACCGCCCGCACGGCTGGTCCCGCAGGAATAGTCTTACCGGACTACCCTGTCCCGCTTGCGCATTGACCCATAATGTCGGATATTAACTACCGTGGCGTAGAACACCAACGACACCTGAACAGTTGCCGATGATCAGCCCGCTGTTATCAGTCGTCCCTCGGCCAAACAAAGTGTAATCATCGGCCTGTTCCTCCCTTTTTAAGCCTGGTGCAAATGGGTGAGAATTCATTTGCGCCAAAAATCTCCCCTCCGGAAAAAACGACCCCCTTTCGTTACTCCACCGAGGCGGCGGCCTGAAGCGCATGTTCCGCCTGCGGATGGAAAACGCGTGAACGCCATCACGCCTCGAAGCGCGCGCCCACCCGATCGATGGGTCTCATGAGCCGAATAGCCCAATAGACGACGCATTTCCATGATTATGATTTGCTAAATTGAATTGGGCAGATTGCGCCACGTACGGGATGGCATAGCGCCGGCGTAACCCGGCATCGGGATGGACGGCACTGGCGCTCGATAGCACCGCCAGCACGAATCGCGCTCCCTTGGCCCGCGTCTCATCGTGCATCGCGACCAGCAGCTTCTCGGTAAGGGTCCATGCCTCGCGCCAGGCCGGATCCGCGGGCTCGCGGAGCACGTTCTCGTCCAGCCCCGGTTCCAACAATGGCGGCGGCACGTCGGCGCCCTCGGCGAGCGCAACGGCGATCGGGGCGTTGTGGTGAACGCGTAATTCGCCGGCCTTAAGCTTGCGTGCGAGCTAGTAGAGGCGCAGACCCCGCAGCGCCTCCCGTTGCTCGTCCAGGCGCTTGGATTCCCGGAAGCGCGGGTCGGCGCGAACGAATCGTCGAGCGCGAGCTGCCCGTCCTTGATCACGAAAAACGGGCGCAGCCGGTCCGGCTCGAGCGCCCTGGAGTTGTTGCGCACGTCATTGCCGGGAAAGAAGGCGACGAGCACCAGGTCCGGCGCGTATTCCCAGACGCGGCGGCGCAGCGTCAGCAGCTGCTGCGCGGTGCCGTATCCCGAAACGCCCAAGTTGATCGCCTCGATGCGCTTGCCGCTTTCAAGCCCGCAGCGCGCCAGCCGTTCCGGAAGCAACGACCAGAACGTGTCCTTGAGGTCGACCTGGAGGGCCTCCGCAAAGGAATCTCCCAGCACAGCGATGCGATATTCGCGCTCCGGCTTGTTCACGGCGTGCTCGCGGTCGCGCCATCCGCGGCTGTTGATCTTCACGTAGAGCCTCGCCCTCGCCGCGGCTCCAGCCTTCCATCCCCGCGCGCCGGCGCGGCTCGGTCGAGTTCCAAACGCTGCCTGTAATCCCGTCCCGGCGCTTCATTCCGGCTCATTACGCAGATTGCAGTTTCCGGTTGCGAGGTCAGTACGGCGCTCGGGCGGCGCGACGCAGCACGGCGTAGACGTTGTGCACGAAATAATCCCGTAGTGCCGGCACCTGCATGACCATGTCGGACAGGAGGCGAAGCGGGGGCACCGGCTTCAGGAATGTATTGACCGCGAGGTAGGCGAACTCCCAGCCGGTGTCGCGGACGTACCTCAGGAATTCCGAATATCGCATCAGGTTCAAGCCGCCTGCGATTTCGCGGTAGCCCTGCGCTGGATCGGTGGGGCGGAAGCATTCCCTGCGCACGCGTAGCAGGGCCTGCTCGGAGAACAGGACGCCGCGCCACGGGATCTGCAGCCGGAAAAAATCCCACATGTGATCGCCATACGGCGAATGAAACAGCGGCCCGAAGGCGAGCACGGCGATGCCGCCGGGCGCGATGAAGTCCGTCATTTTCCGCAGACACCCCTCGGGCTCGTCGATGTGCTCGAGCGCATCGAACGACAACAGCACGTCGTATTTTTTCTCGGGAACCCACGTGCGCAGATCGCGGCAAAGGAACCGTACTCCCTCGCCCGCGCCGACCAGCCGGGCGCAGGCCTGCGCTCTCTCGATGTGCCGCGGCAGGAAATCCACGCCGGTGATGCGCTTTACCCCGAACCGGGCAAACGCGATGGTCAACTCGCCGCTGCCGCACCCCATGTCCAGATATTGCAAGCCGGGATCGACGGGAAGATGCCCCTCGAAGCGCCGCAGGATCTTGTGAATCTTCGACGGATCCTCCTCGAAAGACCGCGCCGAAACCTGCCGGGAGCGAAGGTCCAATTGCTCTTCCGTCGCCAGGTTTCGACGATGGGCGAGGCCTCGCAGAATAAAGTAATCCAGAGTTGCACCCAGCATTCGGCTTCCTGCCCGTTGGCATGAGCATTATCGTGCCTTCGCCGGCGTTGCGCGGCTTGCGCCATCATCGATCAAGCCGGTTGACGGCCGTAGGGCCCGCTGCGCGCAGGGGATAGTCCGCTCGGATCAGCACAGGGAAGGGGTTGCCGAAACCGAAGCTTCATTCACGCAAGCCCTGAACTGCCGTGCGGCTTACCTGTCCGCCGCGTGCCGAAGCGGGCGCGTCTCGCAGCGTGTGCCGGCGGCCTGTCGTCTTACCGGATTGAAATCCCGGTGCTCGGGGTCAGCCGACCTGCGAAACGGTGCCGCCATGCAATGGTCGGGGCCGGCTGTTTGTGGTCGAAGCGGCGATGTCCATCCCGCGGCGGGAGAATCGCTGCCGCAGTAGAGTCTCGTGACTGCCCCGTGAATCCGCGGCAGCTGAAGTATCAGCGTGCAGGAGCCCCGGCCTAGCGCATAACCCAGGGGTATCGGCGACACTCTGCAGTCCTCGCTGCAATGAAAGAACAGCTCGAGGTCATGTTCGCCGCGCGCCTCCAGGATGTCCTCGATGCAGAAACGGCGCGCCCGCTTGTCAAGCGTAATCCGTCGCCGGTGCATGACAGGGTCCGCGAGCCGCATGTAGCCATCGTGCCAGCCCTCGAACACGTCCTTCCCGTCCGAAGTCGACCAGCGGCTGCAGCCGGCGCCTCTCTTCCTGCGCGGCGAATCGCACGTCGGTGGCCGCCCCGGCGGCGCTCCCAGCTTCACCGATCACGTCCTTGCACGGCACTCCGGAAAAGCGGGCGGCGCGGCTGGTCGGTTCAGGCGGTTTGCAACCGGACGACCGGCGGGCAGGGGTTCAATCGCGGGCGAAGATAGGCGCCGGCCCAGTTCCCCACTTCTTTCAGCAACCGCCGCCGGTGCAGCTCCAGTGGATACGTGTGCTCGGCCTGCGGCCAGTAGATCTCGGTGCAGAACTGCGGATAGCCCTCGAGACCCAGGACCCCGCCCAACTGCCCCGCCCGGTTGTAGTAGGGAAGCGCGTATTGCGTGAACACGGACAGCACTCGTCCCTGCCGCTCCCGTATCGACAGGAACGCCGCCCGGACCTGCTCTCGCGTCGGAAGATTCCTGAGTGCCAGATAGTCCAGCGGCTCATCGTCTTCCTTCCTTTTTCTGCGCGGGGTCGTCAGAGCCTTGAGGCGACGCTTGAGCCACGAGACGTACAGATCCGGGTTCGTATACTTGAGGACCAGCGCCCGCGCCTTGAATCCATCGTCCCTGAAGCAGATGGGATCGAGCAGAACCATGCCGACGATCCGGGGATCCCCGGGCGTCAACTTGATCGCGTTGTCCGCGCCCGAGCAGAGCCCCGCCAGCACGAGTGGCAGTTGACCGAGGCGCGATTCGAGAACGCTCACGATCTCCTTGTAGTCCGCCGTCACGGATTCCTGATTCGTCAGGCCGGGGCGGCGCGGACTGTCACCGATGCCCGCCAGATCGACGCGCAGCGAGCTGAAACCCATCCGGGCGAGCTGCCGGGAGAGTCGAACGTGCAGCCTGAACGTACCGACCCGGTGCAGCGCGCCGGCGCTCAGGAGCACGAACACCGGCAGCGCGTGCGCGGTGCGGGCCGGCGTCGCAGGGAGGGTCAGAATCCCGAATAGCCGCCCGCCTTCCCCGAACTGCAGAGGTTCTTCCGTCAGGACAGGGTCAGACATGCGGTGAGCCGCTCCAATAACGGCTGGGGCAATATGGGCCCCTCCAGGTCCGTCTCCCAGCCATACGCGACCCCGGCCACGCCTTGGAAGACGCCCGGCGCAGGTAGATCGGCCGCGGGCGAAGTGCTGACAACGTGCAGCTTGTGCTTCGGCACGCTCGAATAGGTGCTCGCATCGAGCGAACGGAATCCCTCCACCATGGATGCGGAGAGCCAGTAGCCGCCGTACTCGTGCATCGCCTCGCGGCGCTCGCGGTGACTCAAGTACCGATTCCGCTCGAATATGGACGCCTGAACGCGTTTCAGCACGCGCAGGTACTCCGCTCCGTCCGGAACCGGATCCCACAGGACCAACCGCTGGACGTCGTCGCGAGCGCCCGCGTACTTGCAGACAAGCAGGGCACCGGCCCGCACTCCGAGCAGCTGCACGCTGGTGCATCCGGAGAGCTCCCGGCCTTCCTGAACCGCGAGTGCGATGTCCTCCAGCCAGTCGGAGATCCCAACCTCGGCGAGCTCGCCGAACGAGTCTCCGGTGCCGCGATAATCGAAGCGGAGGACGTGCTGGCCTTTCCCGGAGAGGACAATGGCGAGTTCTCTCAGCACAAGATGCGTGCGCATATATTCCGAGCACAGCGGCGGGCAGATTATCGTGAGCAGCCTGCCGCTCCCTGCAGCCGGCGGGTGGTACGTCGCGAAGCGCTGTGCGCTGCCCGCTCCGAAGAAGAAGGCTTCGATCATGGGGCCGGCTCTCCGCTCCGGCATCGCGCCGCGATATCGGCAAGCGTTTCCTGGAACAGCACGACGAATTCGAGTCTTTTGCCGAGCTTCTCCTCGATCAGTCGCAGCGCCCTCAGACCGAGCAGCGAGTAGCCGCCCATCTCGAAGAACTTGTCGCTGCGGACGATCGGCCGGGCCGGCTGAATCAGCTTCGTCCAGATCTCGGCGATCGCCGCCTCGACCGGATCCGCTGGAGCGTCGTGCTGACCGACGCGGCTCTCGGTGACGACGGGCGTCGGAAGACGGCGCCGATCGATCTTGCCGTTTGGCGTCAGCGGAAACTCGTCCACCGCGAGAAAGTACTGCGGAATCATGTATTCGGGAAGGCGGGCACGCAGATGCTTGCGCAGGCCGATCGCGGGCAGGACGCCGCCCCTGGCCGGGACGCAGCACGCGACGATGCGCATGTCATTCGGCTTTACGGTCCACAAGTGCACGGCCGCCTGGTGCACGTCGGGATGGCCGGCCAGTACCGTCTCGATCTCGCCCAGCTCGATGCGAAAACCCCGCACCTTGACTTGATCATCGAGGCGGCCGAGATGCTCCAGCGTGCCGTCATTGCACCAGCGCGCGCGATCGCCGGTGCGGTAGAGCGTGGCGCCCGGTGCAGTGCTGAACGGATCCGGGATGAAGCGCTCGGCGGTGAGCTCGGGCCGGTTCCAGTAGCCGAGCGCGACTCCGTCACCTCCGATGTACAGCTCGCCGGGGACGCCGATGGGAGAGAGGTTCTTCCGCGCATCCAGGATCCGGACACTGGTGTTGGCTATGGGCCTGCCGATGGTGATCCCGCCGGAGGGATCGGTAATCCGCGCGCAGGTGGACCACACCGTCGTCTCGGTGGGACCGTACAGGTTCCACAGCTCGACGCCGCGCGCGATCAACTGATCGGCCAGGTCTTTGGGCAACGCTTCTCCGCCGACCAGGGCCTTGAACGGGACCCTGCCGGTCCAGCCTGTCTCGACGAGCATGCGCCAGGTGACGGGCGTGGCCTGCATAACGGTCGCCCGGTGCTGGTCGAGGAGCGCGCTCAGGGCACGGCCATCGGTGGCTTCATCGGGGGCCGCAATGACGACGGTCGCGCCGAGCGTGACCGGCAGCAGGAGCTCGAGCACGGCGATATCGAAGGACAGCGTGGTGACCGCGACCAGGACGTCGTTCTCCGTAAGGCCGGGCTCGCGCGCCATGCTCGTCAGGAAGTTGACGACGGCGCGGTGCGGGACCACGACCCCCTTGGGCCTCCCGGTGGAACCGGAGGTGTAGATGACATAGGCCGGATCCTCGGGACGCGCGGCAGGCGCATCGCCGGGCAGGGGGATGACGGCCGCGGAATCGATGGCCGCGGCGGCGGCATCCAGCAACAGTTGACGCTCGCCAGGCATGTCGAGGGTGCCGGACAGGGCGGTGGTGGACACGAGCAGGGCAAGCCCGGCGTCCTCCGCCATGAAGCGCAGGCGCTCCGTCGGGAAAGAGGGATCGAGCGGAACGTAGGCGGCGCCGGCCTTGAGTATGCCGAGCATGGCGGCGACCATGTCGGCGCCCCGCTCGACGCACAGCCCGACGCGCTGGCCGCGGCCGATGCCGCGCGCGCGCAACAGCCTCGAAACGCGGGCAGCGCGCGCGCCCAGCGCGGCATAGGAGAGCGCCGCCGCGCCCACCGTGAGGGCGGTGCGGGACGGCGCGCGCTTCACCTGCGCCTCGAACAGCTCGTGGACCAGCGCGCCGGCCGGATAGTCGGCCCCCGTCTGGTTCCACTCGTCAAGGACCAGGCTTCTTTCGACCACCGACAGTAGCGGCAGCTCCGATATCTTCTGCCACGGATTCCTGGCGAAGACGCGCAGCAATTGCTGGAAATTCGACGACAGCCTTTCCACGGTCCGGGCCTCGAAGAGATCGGTGCAGTACTCGAAGCGTCCCACGTAGCCCTGATCCTCCTCGTAGAGATGAAGGCCCAGGTCGAACTGGGCGAACTTCAGGTCGAAATGGAAGCTGCTGACTTGCAGGTCTCCGATTTTCGGCGCGCTCCCCGCCAGCACCTGCAATATGACCTGGAACACGGGGTTGCGGCTTGGATCCCTCTCGAGCTTCAGGTGCTTCGCCAGCGCCTCGAAAGACACGCCGCTGTTCGAGAAGGCGTTGAGCGTCGTGTCGCGGGTCCGCCGCAGCAATTCGATGAAGGCAGGATCGCCCGAGAGATCGCAGCGCAAGGCCGCCATGTTGAGGAAGTTCCCGATCAGCGGGTCGAGCTCGCCCTGTGTTCTCGCCGCGACCGGGGTGCCGATGACGATATCGTCCGCGCCGGAATAGCGCTGCAACAGCACCTGAAAGGCCGCCAAGAGCGTCATGAAGACGGTGCATCCTTCCCGCGCGCCGAGGGTCTTGAGATCCTCCGCCACCGGCGCGGGGATGCCGAAAAAGACATTCGAGCCGTTGAAGGACTGGAGGGCCGGCCGCGGTCTGTCACCGGGCAGCTCCAGCACGGGAAGCGTGCCGGCGAGCTGCCGCTGCCAGAACTCGATCTGATCGGCGCAGGCCGCCTCACCGGCCATGCGTTGCCGCTGCCACACGGCGAAGTCGGCATACTGCACGGCCAGTTCGAGCGGGCGGGCATCGGCACCGCCGGTGTATGCGCGATAGAACGCATCCAGCTCGCGCATGAAGACCCCGAAGGACAACCCATCCGCCACGATGTGATGAAAGTTGAGAATCAGGACGTGCTCGACGGCGCCCAGCCTGAACACCGACACCCGGATCAGCGGAAGGCGGGAGAGGTCGAACGATCTCAGGGATTCTTCCGAAGCCAGGGCCTGCAGCTTGTTCTCGCGCTCCTCGCCGCGCAGGTGGTCCAGCGGCGTGACCTTGACCCGGATCTCCAGGTCGGGGTGGATGCGTTGCACGGGCTCGCCGTCGCGGACGACGAACGTGGTCCTCAGTCCTTCGTGCCGCTTGATGATTTCATTGACGCTGCGCTCCAGCGCCGGCACGTCGAGCGGGCCCCGCAGCCGGTATCCGTTCGGCAGGTTGTACGCGGGATTGCCCGGCGTCATTTGGTCGATCACCCAGATCTGCCGCTGGGAAAACGACAGGGGAACGGCGTCGTGATTCGGGCGCTTGGGTATCGCGCAGTCGTTCACTCGCTTGCGGGTGGCCGCCCCCAACCGCTGCTGCAGCAGCGCTCTTTTCTCAGGGGAAAGGTCTGACATGCTCATGAAGAAAAGGCGATTCTCGGCGGGGGGCGGGGCCGTTACTCTTGAGAAACGAGCCGTTGCGCCTGGTCATCGGTCATGCTTTCGATTTCCGCGAGGATTCTTGCCTGGATGACCGACGCCAGTTGCGCGATCGTGGGCGCCTCGAAGAACTCCCTGAGGCTGAACCTGATTTCATACAACGCTCTCACCTTCGACACGATCTGCATGGCCAGCAGCGAGTGCCCACCGAGCCGGGAAAACTGCTCGTGAACGCCGATCTGCTCGAGGCCCAAGACGATTCTCCAGATCTCCGCTACCGCTGCCTCGACTTCGTTGGTGGGGGCATCCGCCCCCTCCTGCACGGTGCCGCGGCGAGCGGGCATCGCGCGGCCCGTCCGCGCCAGCGACAGATACCGGTCGGGATCGACCGGCGCCCGGGATCGCGCCAGCACCTCCTGAAGATCCTCCGGACTGACCAGGACCTGCTGCAGATCGGAGTTCAGTGCCCGTGCGAACGCCTCCACGCCGTCCCGGGTGGCGATCGCCTTGTCGAGGGCGGCCTTCTTCCAGCCCTCCAGCCCGGGCGCCGTTTCCAGCTCCGCCAGCTGTCCGATCTCCTTCCAGCCGGGCCAGTTGATGGTCAGCGTGTGAAACCTGTTCCGCGCATTGGCGGCATAGGTGCAGGCATCGAGGAAGCAGTTGGCGGCGCTGTAGTCGCAGTGCGCGTACGGAGTATCGATTGCCGTCATCGACGAGAACAGAACCAGGAAATCCAGCGGCACGTCCTCGAGCAGGTCGAGCAGGATCATCGTGCCGTCGACCTTCGGGGCGAGCACGCTATCCGCAGTGGCCCTGGTCTTGCTCTGGATCAACTCCGCTTTGACGATGCCGGCGGCGTGGATGATGCCGTTGATCGCCCCGTAGCGCTCCAGTGCGTTCTCGAGAACGCTCTGCATCTGTGCCCGGTTGGAGACCTCGGCCACCTGCACCTCGACTTGCCCTCCGGAGGCCTCGATTTCCATCAGCGCGTCGATCGTCCTCAGCACGGACTGCGGAGCCTCGCGCGTCAGCGACAACTGCTTCCACACCGATTTATCGGGGAACGCCGACTTCTTGGTGAGAACGATCCGGGGCTGGCAGGTCTGCGCCAGATATTTCGAGATCGACAACCCGATCCCTCCGGTACCCCCGGTAATGACGTAGACCCCGTTGCGTCTCAAACGACCGAGGCCGGACGGGTGCTCCGACGCCTCCGACGAGAGGGCCTTCGGCAGGGCGACGCGTTCGAAGTCCCGCCGCCAGCGATAGCGCCCGCGGTAGGCGACCACCTCGCCGCGGCACGGGTCGGCGAACTCGGAAACGATCCTGGCGATCACTTCGCCGGGCAAGCTGTCGATGGGCTGTTCATCGGGCAGATCGATGTTGAAGCACTTGACGTTGGGGAACTCCTTGGGGATGACTCCGCAGGGTCCGAGCACCGTTGCCATTTCAGGAGCGAGGCGTTCTTCGCCGGTGACTTCATGCACCCGGTTGGAAATAATGCCGATGCTGACTGGAACGGAAACGTTCAGCTCACCGAGTGCCTGCGCGATGTGCAGGAGGCTGTAGAAGCCGAATTCCTGGCGGGCCGCGCAGGAGTAATCGGCGTGCTCCCGGTCATCGCGGATGAGGCTCCCCAGATGGATGATGTTGATGGCCTTTGGCGCGGCGCCCACCGCGAGCACCTCGAACAGCTTCAGGTAGTTGTCGATGCCCGCCGGATTCAGCTCGAACGAACCATCCCCGCACTGCGCGAAGCGGTCTCCAAACCGGACGAAAGCAGCCGCGAGTCGAAGGCCGTCAAGGTGCGCTTTGACCTGACCCCCTCCGCCGTAACGGTCGGCAAAAATCAGCCAGAAGGCGTCATCCCGGGGGCGGCGCGGTGCGCCGAAAGGCGGCTCGCGCTTCCATGCCGGAACATAGAACCACTCGTCGAAGCCCCGCATCCCCGATGTCTGGTCGTGCTCTTGCCTCTCGTCTGCCCCGGGGGGCGTGGTCTCCATCCAGTGGGTCTGTCTCGCGAAAGGATAGGTCGGCAACGGCACTCTGCGGCGGCGCCCGCCGGACGGAGCATTGTCCCAGTGGATTCCGACGCCCGCGAGCCACAGCCTGCCGATGGCGTGCCACAGGAACTCGACATCGGACTGGTTCTCGTAGTCGTGCCTGATCGAGGATACCGCCAGCGGATCGCCGCCATTGCACCGGTCGGGATGCTGCATGGCGAGTACCGCCAGCGTCCGGCCCGGCCCCGCTTCCAGGAGAATGGGATTCGTGAAGCGCCAGAGCTCGTGCAGAGCGTCGCTGAACCGGGCCGTCCGCGTGGCGTGCAGGGCCCAGTAAGCGGGATCGGCGGCTTCGCTTCGCGTAATCCAGGTGCCGGTGACGTTGGAGATGTACGGAATGGCAGGCGCGTTGAGGCGGACCTTGCCCACCTCCTTTTCGAACGGCTCCACGATCGGATCGAGCATGCGCGAGTGAAAGGCGTGAGCGTTCTGAACGTGCCGGCAGAGGATGCTCTTCGCATTCAGCGTCTTCTCGAAATCGGCTACGGCGGCGGCCGGTCCGGCCACCACGCACAGGCTCGGGCCGTTGATCAGGGAGATGGACAGATCCCCGGGCAGCAGCGGAAGCAACTCGGCTTCCGGCAACGTGACGGCGAGCATGGCTCCCTGGGGCAGTGCGTTGACCAGCCGTGCCCGCGTTGCGACGAGCCGCAACGCATCCTCCAGCGATAGAACGCCGGCCACGCACGCCGCCACGTACTCGCCCATGCTGTGACCGACGATGGCATCAGGGGTGATGCCGAGCGATTGCCAGAGACGCGCCATGGCATACTCGACCGTGAATAGCGCCGGCTGGGCTACGAGCGTCCGATTCAGGTTCGCGGCCTCCCGGCCCTCCGGTGCATCGGCGCCCCGCCCGAGCATTTTTTTCAGGTCAATGCCCTGGCTCTTGCGATCCTTCTTCCAACTCCCGTCGGCGGGATAGATGACGTTCCGGATGTCGATCCCGAGGTGCGGCTCGAGAATGTCGGAGCAGCGATCGACCTCCTGTCTGAATACGTGCCACGTCTCGTAGAGATCGCAGGCCATGCCCACGTAGTGATCGCCGATGCCGGGCAACAGCAGGATTACGGGGCGCCGCGATTCGTCCGCCCGGCCGGTAAGGACCCGTTTCGAGCGTGCGTCGCCGAGGGCGGTGATGGCGTCCTTCCTGTCCTCACAGAGGAGATACCGCCGGTGTGAGAACGCCTTGCGCCCGGTCTGCAGGGTGTAGGCGATGTCACCCATGTTCACGGCATCGTTCCGGTCAAGGAACTCGCGCAAGTTGTGCGTGGCCTCGTCCAAGGCTCGTTCAGTCTTCGCCGAAAGAACCAGCAAGTGTGGCGAGCGGGCTGCGGCCGATGCCGCCGCCTGCGGCGGCGCCTCCTCGAGGACTATGTGCGCGTTGGTCCCGCCCATGCCGGTGGACATCACGCCCGCTCGCCTGGGACCGTCGCCCACCCATTCCCGCAACCGCGCGTTGACATAGAACGGGGTGGCCGGAAAGTCGATTTCGGGATTGGCTTCGCTGAAATGGAGATTGGCCGGAAGGGTTCGGTGCTCGAGGGCGAGAACGGTCTTGATCATGCCGGCGATCGCGGCTGCGGCGTCGAGGTGGCCGATATTGGTCTTCACCGAACCAATGGCGCAGTAGCTGCAACGCTGCGTGAATGTGCGAAACGCCTTGGTCAAGGCCCTGACCTCGATCGGATCCCCGACGGGGGTTCCCGAACCGTGCGCTTCTACGTAGGTGATGCTGTCAGCTTCGACCCCGGCATTGGCCAGCGCCTCCACGACAGCGTCGGCCTGGCTCGCGACGCTCGGCGCGGTGTAACCGGCTTTTTCGGAACCGTCGTTGTTGACGGCCGAGCCCTTGATCACGGCATGTATGGTGTCGCCGTCGGAGAGCGCGTCCGCGAGCCGCTTGAGCACAACGATGCCGCCGCCGCTGCCGAAAACGGTGCCGTTCGCCCGGGCGTCGAAAGCCCGGACGTGCCCGTCCGGAGAGACCACCCCGCCGCCGTCGTAGAAGTACCCGGCGCGGTGCGGAACGCGCACCGATACCGCCCCGGCGAGCGCCATATCGGACTCCCCGCTCAACAGGCTCTGGCGGGCCAGGTGGACCGCGACCAGGGAGGTCGAGCACGCGGTCTGAATCGTGATGCTGGGCCCCCTGAGATTGAACTTGTAGGAGATCCGGGTGCTCAGAAAATCCTTGTCGTTTCCGATGAGCGTGGGGATGTAATCCTCGGCGAGCCGGCTTACCAGCCCGACGTTCATGAAATAGGTGTTGAGAGCCGCTCCGGTAAAGACCCCAATGCGCCCCTGATAGCGCTCCGGGTCGCAGCCCGCATGTTCGAGCGCTTCATGGGCCAGCTCCAGCAGGATGCGGTGCTGCGGATCCATGGTCCTCGCCTCCATCGGCGAGTAGCCGAAAAACGCTGCATCGAACTGACCCGGCTCCTCCAGGACCGGCGCCACCTTCACGTAAGCCGGGTTGGAAAGCCAGACCGCGGGCACGCCGGATGCCACGAGCTCCTGGTCCGAGAACCTCGTGATCGACTCGACGCCTGCTGCGAGGTTGTGCCAGAACTCGTCGAGGTTGCGCGCCCCCGGAAACCGGCCGGACATGCCAACGATCGCGATGTCGAACTCGTTGTCCATCGCAGGTGCTAACGACTCGCCTCGATGACCGGTTCGGGCAATGCCTTGCGATCGGCTTTCCCGCTCGGCGTCAGCGGGATTTCCCCGATTCTTTCGAAGCGGTTGGGGATCATGTAGTCGGGAAGGCGCCTTCGCAGGCAGCGCTTCAGATCCTCGATGTCCAAGTCCGGTTTGCACACCAGGTAGGCGATGATGAGGATGACGCTCTCCGAGTATTTCCTGACCATCGCCACGCAGTCGACGATGCCGGCGTGTTCCCGGATCGTGTTCTCGATCTCGCCCAGCTCGATCCGCAATCCGCGGATCTTGACCTGATGATCCTGGCGGCCCAGGTACTCGATGTTCCCGTCGGGCAGCCAGCGGGCGACGTCTCCCGTTCGATAGATTCTTTCGCCGGGGTTGACGGGATTGTCGGTGAACTTCTCGGCCGTCAGCGCCGGGTTGTTGAGATAGCCCCTGGCGAGGCCGACTCCGGCAATGCACAGCTCTCCGGTCTCGCCGATGCCGACCTGCCGGCCGTCCTTGATGACGTAGAGCCGGATGTTCTGGATGGGGCGCCCGATCGGAATGCTCTCGAAATCATTGTGCGCCGGGCAGTCGAAATGGGTGACGTCGACGGTCGCCTCGGTGGGGCCGTAGAGGTTGATCAGGCGGGTCCCGGTCCGGCTGCGCAGGATGGCGTTGAACTTCTTCACGTGGCTCGGCATCAGCGTTTCGCCGCTGGCGAATACCTGCCGGACCGAAGCGAGCTTCTCCGGCGCCTCGCCGCGCTTGGCCTCCAGATACTCCAGGAAGACGTTGAGCATCGAAGGAACGAAGTGCATGACGGTGGTGCGATGTCTCCTGATGGTCTCGACGATGGCCGGGGGATTTCTTTCCCCGCCCGGCATCAGGAAGCAGAGCCTGGCGCCCTGCAGAGCCCACCAGAAGAGTTCCCACACCGAAACGTCGAAATAGTAGGGCGTCTTCTGCAGGATGATGTCGTTTTCATCGATGGGGTACGCCTGCTGCATCCAGTGCAGGCGGTTGACCACGGCGCGGTGCTCGATCATCACGCCCTTCGGTTTGCCGGTCGACCCGGACGTGTAGATCACGTACGCCAGGTCGTCCGGCTTGTTCAGAATGGCGGGGTTCGCCGCCGGGCCACGGTAGATGTCCGGATCGTCGAGATCGATGGCGAGCCCTGCAAACGCATAGCGCCCGGCGGTCGCGCCGTGGACCAGCAGCATCCTGACTCCCCCGTCCTTCAGCATGTAGTCGATGCGCTCCGGCGGATGGTCGGGCGGCACCGGGAGATAGGCGCCTCCCGCCTTCACGATGCCCAGAACGCCGATGATCATGGCGAAGGACCGCTCGACCATCAGTGCAACGACCTCGCCCGGCCCGACACCTTTCGCCCTCAGCAGATGCGCCAGCTGATTGGCCTTTTCGTTCAACTGCGCGTAAGTGAGCGACGTCACCCCGAACACTTTGTCGTGGTCGCAGAGAACCGCCGTCTGAGACGCGTGCGTAGCGACCTGCGCCTCGATCAATTCCTGCAGCGTGACGTTATCCGGGAACGCGGCCTCGGTTCGGTTGAACCCGGCGATCCGCGCGAGATCGCTTTCATTCGCGACCGGTGTGGCGTGGGTATCCATGGGGTCGGTGTCGGTTACTTTCCGGGCCCGCCGGCTCGAGCGACGAACATCTTCCCCAGAATGTCCTCGTGGACCTGGGTCGTGCCCTCGATGATCTCCATGATCTTGGCGTCCCGGTAATAGCGGGAAACCGGGGAGGAGCCGTGACAGCCTGCGGCACCTCTGATCTGAACGGCATCGGAGGCCGCCCGCACGGCGGCTTTTGACGTGAAGTACTTGGCCGTCAAGGTCCTTTCGAACGCTTCGGGGAGGTGATCGTCCTCGGCGCGGCAGGCGTTGTGGCACAAGAGACTTCCCGCTTCCAGGTCGGTACCCATCCTGGCGATCAACGATCGGATCATGCCGAGGTCGCCCACGGTGCCGCCGCCGATCCTCCGCGCGGCCGCGTAGGCGATGCTTTCTTCGAAGCACCCGCGCAGGAGTCCCAATGCAGACCAGGCGGTGCTGATCCGCCCATACTGCAGGCCCACGGGAGCGACGTGCGACAAGGCAAAGCCCGGCTTGCCGATGAGGTTCTCCGACGGAACTTCCACATCCTCGAAGTGCAACTGGGCCAGACCGGCCGCGCGGAACCCCATCAGGTCGCAGATGGGCTCGACGCCAAGACCGGGAGCGTTCCGGGGCACCAGGCAGGCCGCCGGACGCCGCTCGAGCCTGCCAAACACGAGAAACAGGTCCGCGAACTGGGCGCAGCTGATCCACTTCTTGTGACCGTTGAGAAGAAGGCTTTCGCCGCCGGAAGTCCGGGTGAATTCCGTGGTCAGAGACTGCAGGTCGCTCCCTGCTCCCGGCTCCGTCAGCCCGAACGCCCCGATCATCTTTCCGGTGGCGAGCGGAGGCAGCCAGCTGCGCTTCTGCTCGGCCGTGCCCCACTTGAGCAGGGCCATGGAAACCATGGACTGGACCGTAAGCACGCCGGTCAGTGCCGAAGATCCTCTCCCGAGGGCTTCATTCAGCAGACCGAACGTGACGGCGTCGGATCCCTGGCCGCCATAATCCGCCGGCAGGCTGCAGCCGAGGTAACCGCGCTGCGCCAGGCTGGAGATCACGGACCGGGGAATTTCCTGCTCGCGATCCCACTGCTCCGCAAAGGGCTCGACGTTGAGCTTCACGAAGGACTTGAATTCCTCGTGCCTGCTCGCTTGCGAGTCGGTCAGCAGCCGCCGCATGAGAGCCGTCCGATCCTCGACTCAAGCGGCCGAGTGGCCGTTTTTTCTCAGGACGAAGGCCGCCGTCGCGTTGAGCGACTTGAAATTCTCCATGTCGAGGTCGTCCATTCCCACTTCGATGCCGAAAGCTTTCTCGATGAACGTCATCAACTGGACGGCGAACAGGGAATTGACGATGCCCGATCCGAAGAGATCGTCGTCGTCATCCAGCTTCGCGATGGCGATCGAGCCCAGTATGAAAGCCCTGACCGTATCCTTGATACCGCTTGCCTGTTCGGGACTCATGCGCTTCTCCGCTTCGTTGCATCGGCCCGCGCCGCTTCGGGCGCGGGATTTATCGCCCTTGCCGCAGCCTCCCCGCCTCTTTCCTCGGGATACACATGGAATCCTCTTCCGGTTTTCCGTCCCAGATGGCCGGCATGCACGAACTTTCTCAACAGGGGACAGCAGCGGTACTTCGGGTCGTGGAAGCTCTCGTAGAGAACGTCGAGAGAGCGCATCACCGTGTCGAGCCCGATCAGGTCCGCCGTCTCCAGCGGCCCCATCTTGTGCCCGAAGCATTTCTTGAAGATGAGGTCGATCTTCTCCGCCGTCGCCACGCCGTCCTGCAGGGCGAACGCGGCCTCGTTCATGAACAGGTGCGAGATCCGGTTCGATACGAAGCCCGGCAGGTCCTCGACGATGATGGCCTCCTTGTTGAGGCGAGAAAGCAGCTGCAGCAAGCTGTCGACAGCGCGGTCCGAGGTATGGAATCCGCGGATCACTTCGACCGTCGGCTTCAAATGGACCGGGTTCATGAAGTGCACTCCGACCACGTTGGCCGCGCGCTTGGTGGCGCTCGCTATCTGCGTGATGGAAATACACGAGGTATTGGCGCCGAAACAGACTTCGGGAGGCACAGCTTTCTCCAGCTTCTGGTAGACGCCCTTCTTGATGTCCCAATCCTCGGTTACGTTCTCGATGATCAAATCGCAGGAGGAAACGTCCTTCAGTTCCGTCGTCAAAACCAGGCGCCTCGCGGCATCTTCCCTGGTCACAGCAGGCAGGGTTTTCGAGAGCAAGGGACCAAAGCGGACGTTCTTCAGAACCTCCTCTTCCGCCTTTCTCAATATTTCCTCCGACAGGTCGACCACCACCGCGTCGATCCCATGCAGAACCAGATCCGTGATCACCCCGGTCCCGATGTTGCCCGCTCCCACGACCCCGACGCGCGCTGGTCTCATTTCGCCGCTCCCTTCCTTCAACCTCTTCTGAACCACAACATGCCCATCTTCGCGGTCTCCGCGACCTGCTTCTCCAGCCTGAATCCATGCCGCCGCAAGTCTTCCTCTATTTCCCGTTCCTTGCCGTCATGGTATTCGATGATGATCCGGCCTATTATCGAGAAGGTGGGCGCGCTGATGCCCGCCAGGATGTCGTACTCCGATCCCTCGCAGTCCATTTTCAGCAGATCGATACGAGAGATGCTTTCCCTGCTGACAATATCGTTCAAAGAGATGGTAACTACCGATTCACGCTCGTCGTTGTCCGCATTTCCGTAGGCGATGCGATTCTGTGGACTGGCGGCTTTCGGGATCGTGACGACTTCGTTCGATCTGGAGGTGACGGCGTGGTGGTAGGGAACGATTGTGTCCTGAAGATTGTTCCTTCTTATGTTTTCCAGGATGCAGCCACAGGCTTCGCGGTTCGGTTCGAACGCATACACTTTTTTCGCGCCGCTGAAGGCCGCATAGAGCGAAAACAGTCCGATATTCGCTCCGATGTCGACCACCACCGTATCGGGGTCTACCGGGTAGACCCTGTCGCAAAACACCTGGAACAAAACGACCAGGTCGAGCTGATGGCCGGAAAGAATCAATTCCCCGCCTTTCTTGAGACGAATGCGTTTCTCCGGCGGCGACGTGTGATTCAAATAGTGGCGTATGAGCGGACCCGGCCTTTTGAATACGGGCCATGCTCTAGCGACAAGCGGCGCATTTCTGAGGACTTTTGGCAGAAGCGCCCGCGCTCTGGCAGGCAACAATGCCTTGGCGATCCTGCGAGCAAACTCGATTGCATCGAAGTTTCCTGCGCTGACGCCGATTTTGCTGGGGGTTTCCATGTCACGAAGCATGCTGCCGCATTGCGTTATTGCGTCTGCGCTGACCCCGCAGGGCGGCCACTGCGGTCTCGGTGCCGGCGTGGGCATCCGCGGAGGCCGCGCCGAGTTTCGCGGCGAGCAGCCTCACCGTCGGGCACTCGAACAGGCTGACGATGGAGAGGGTTTGCTTCAGCTCCTTCTTGATCGTGGCAATCAGCTGGACCGCACGGAGCGAGGTTCCGCCCGCTTCGAAGAAATTGTCGTTGAGCCCGATTCGCGGACGGCCCAGGATCGTTCTCCAGATGTTGAGCAGTGCGGTTTCCAACGCGGTGCCCGACACCACGTCCTGCCCCGCGCCGGGAAGTTCCTTTTCGAGCCGCCATTCCTCGATGGCTCGCGTAAGCCCCTCGATGGTGCACAGACGTTCCGCGAGCGTCTGCAGACGCTCGGATAGAGCGGCGGCCCCGAAGCGCGACACGTGCGGCCGGGTGTCCGGCTCGGCGGCGGCAGGAGCCTCGCCGCCGCCGCCCCGCGCGGCCTCGTCGGGGGCGTATTCGACACCCGCCGCGCGTTCCGCCGCAACGATCCACGATCCGGCCGTTTCGTCCAGATCCTGCTCGCCGATGCTCTTGATGAATTCCCTGACCGGCGCGTTCTTCTCCGTGCGCCGATAGGCGAGCTCCACGTAACGCTTGTTTTCCCTGAGCGCACGCTGGCCAAGCTGGGACAGGATCGCGTGTTCCACGCCTTTACCCAGCACCCGGCAGCTCAGTAGAAAGGTGTCCACCCGGTAGCGGTCGGCCCGGGTCTCGTAGAGCACGACGCCGACCAGCCCATAGTCGCCGAACCGGTCGGCCACGCAAACCGCCAGACCGGTCGTGTGTTCGCGCTTCAGGAAGTCTCCGATCTCCTTCTCCGAGCGCCGGACCGTCGTGAAGTTGAATTGATTCGTCCTGAACGTCAGCTGCGAGACACGACCGAGCTGGTCCTCCGCCGCCTCCGCAATGTCGATGCGAAGCTCGAGTTCTTCGATGAACGCCTTCAAGGAACAGTTCTTCTCGCGGAACCGCTGCCGCTGCGCGTTCTCCTGATACATCCGGGTGCGCTTGCGATCTTCTTCGGTCGCATCCGAGTGGTCGAACGCCCACACGTGGTCCAGAAACGCCGGGAACGACTCGCTGTCACGCGGCAATTGCAGCGCCAGAACGCCCGGGCAGTTGATCCTGACATCCGCGCAATCGACCGGGTTGTCGTCGATGAAGATGAAGCTGTCCAACCCGAGACCAAGCTCCGCCGCCAGCGATTTGACGTTGTCCGACTTGCTGTTCCAGTTGATGCGCCACGAAACCAGGTGCTCGCGCTTCAGCACCATGTCGGACCGCTGGTCGAAGACTTCCAGCACATCGTCTTCGTTATTCTTGCTGCACAGGCACAGGAGCATGCCGGCGTTCATTTGCCCGATCATGAACTCCTGCAGCTTGCGATACGCCGCGCTGACTTCGACCCCGAGCGCACCGTCCTCCCCGCATACGCCCTTCCACAGCGTGTTGTCGCAGTCGAGCACGATCACCTTGAACGGTTTTCTCCTCAGGCTGAAGAGGGTCCGGAACAGCGCCGTCCCGATCGCGGCATAACACTCCGTGCTGTAGGGAATACGGCCCAGGCGATGACTATGCGGATCGTAGTAGTCCCTGACCGGATAGCGCTGCAGCGGCAAGGCCGAACCGATGGCGCGGACATTCGGCAGGGCGCCCGCCTCCGCCAGCAAGATCCGCTCGGCGTCGCTCAGCGCCGCCTTCAGATCGGCGTCGGCATCCACAGACGGAGTCGTCGGACAGACGCACAGGATGAGCGGCGCGGTGGCCTGCTTCATGAACGCCGCGAGTGCGGTGCAGAAGTCCCGGACGTTTCGCTGCAGTCCGCCGGCGGCGCGGCGAGCTTGACCCAGTCCGGCATGACCCAGTCCGGTATCGACGGCCGCCCCGTTCCGGGTTGCATACAGGTTGAACAATCCTGAATGCTCGAGCAATCGCTCGCGCTCGACGGCGCAGCGGTAGCCCTTCGCCGCGAGCAGGCCTTCGATCCGCTTGACTGCCTCCCCGGCAGGATCGTGAATTTCCATTGCGATCTGGGCGATTTTCGGCCAGTCGCGCTCATCGATCCCGTTGATGATATCCAGCTCGCTCTTTTCCGCATCGATCTTGAGGAGATCGATCCTGTCGATCCGGTTCTCGCGGATGATCTCCGACACGGACGTCATGCGGCACTCGTGGGTGGTGCGGCGGAGCCGGTCGGCGGTCAACTCGGCAACATATTGCTCCACCGATTCCCCGTCAACCGATGTCTCGCTGTTCAGAGTGTTCCGCACGACCGCCTGAATGGCTTCGCGGTCCCTGGTTTCATCCGCGTAGAACCCCGAGAACACCGAAGACTTCTCATAGAAGGTCAAGGTCGCCGATTTGGACCGGTCCGACACGCCGACGTTTGCGGCCCGGACATTTGCTCCGTAGGCCTCGCAGTTGACCCTCAAGAGATCGTAAGCGGCCGGCGCGGGCTCGAAGGCGTAGATTTTCGGGTCCTTGCAGCGGCTCGTCACAAACAGGGAAAAAAGCCCGATGTTCGCCCCGATGTCCAGCACGGTGGCGCCGTCGTGCAGGCGGATGCCGTGCCTCAGGTAGCACTGATCCTCAAAGATTTCCCGGTAGAGATAGTCCGTTTCGTAGTGGTTCAAATGGGCGATTTCGAGTCCGTTGGGCAGAACATGTCTCGACCGGCCGCCGAAACATTGGTCCGCCCTTTCCCGGGTGAGCGTCATGCCCGCGTGCCGATCCGCCGCGGCCCACTCCTCCAGGGCGAGCAGAATGACGTTGACTCCGTCGCGATTCCTGCGCAACGCGCTTTCGCCATCCAGCAGCTGCTGGAAGATCTGGTCGAAGGGGGCGAATTCGAGGTGGAGCGGAGCGCTGAAATGCGCGCCCCAGAAGTTCAAGGCGTCCTCGATCGGCTCAACGGTGAAGTTCGAGGCGATGACGAGCCTTGTCGCCGCCGTCTTTCCGGCAGTGTCGGGGCGGTCGAGACAGGTGAATGCGACCCCCGCCAGTTCCAGATACCGCCTGCCCGAGTCGTCGAAGGCCCGAACGCTGCCGACAAAATTCTTTCGATCACCGTCGCCGTCCTGAACCAGGGTAGCGTGCGCCCACAGCGTATCAGGCAAATTGCCATCCGACAGCTCGGCTTTCTCGATCGACTGCAGCACGAAGGTCCTGCCGTCCTCGATGAAGAAGGACCCGAGGAGTTGCGTCACGGAATCGAGCACGGTCGGATGCAAGCCAGCGGGTTCGGTTTCCCCGTGCTGCCGCGCCCCGGAAAGCAGCCCCAGGGATTGGCCGCCCATCCTCCAGACCGAGGAAATCCTTTGAAAGGCCGGCCCGTAGTGATTGCCGTTTTCGCGCAGCATCCGGTAGAAGCGCTCCGCGTCGATCGCGGCATGCGACTGCGCCCGGAAGGCCTCGATGGAAAACGCATCGGTGCCTGCCGCTGCGGCGAACGACGGGGGCTTGCGCTCGATCTCGAGCCGCGCGGCATACTGCCGCTCGGGTATCCCGGTGCTCCCTCGATCGACTTCCGCTTCATAGAACGTGTATTCCACGCGTCCGCCGTCGTGATCCCTCGCCTCGACCCTCATGTCGATGTCTTCTGCCCCAAGAATGATGGGCCGGCGAAAGATCACGTTCCGCACCACGCCCGGAACGCGCCGAGCGAGCCTGTGATCCACGCGCCGCGCCATTTCGATGTAGAACGAACCGGGCAGAACGACCATGTCCTGAAAACCATGATCCGCCAGATAGGGCAACGAATGCAGGCCGACCCTGAATTCCGCGCAGGTCGCTCCCGGCCGATCCGTGGAGTGCATCACCGGCCCGATCATGATGGAGGGAGTTTCAGGCGTCGTCGTGCTCATTCATCGCGTCCGTCAGACGACGGCAGGGCAGCGAGCGCACGGTAATTCGCTCGGGGTCAGCCATTGGGCCGTGAACACGCTGTACGACGAGGGCGCCGGTCAGGCCAGGGCCGGGCACGAAGCCATGAAGCGCCCAGCCGCACCGGTCTCCCGGCGTGCTGTCAACGCGCAGGATGCAGGCGGGCATACCCGGAGCAAGGGAAACGTCGAAGCGACCAAGCCCATGGCTCAGGCCAGCGCCGAGCGCCTTGACGAAGGCCTCCTTGCGCGTCCAGCAGTTGAAGAACCCGAGCGGCCTGTCGCGCGGAGCGAGCGCGAGATACGCGGCGTTCTCCCGGGGGGAGAACGCGTGTGCTGCGATTTCGTCGGCGCCGGGGATCACGCGCACAGCTTCGATGTCCACTCCGATCTCGCGTGCCGGCGAAAAGGCGTAAACGGCGACATCATCGCAGTGAGAGACGTTGAACTGCAGTCCGGAATGTGCCAAAGCTCCTCCGAGCGCAGGCTTGCCGCGCCGTCCGTACGTCAGCTCCACCGAGCCCGGCCGAACTCCCAGCCGCATCCCGAGCAACTGGCGCAGTCGCGCGCGCGCGACAGTAAATCGGCAGCGATCGCGATCCAATGCAAAGCGCCTCGCGCGCTCTCGCTCTTCCGCCGAAAGCAGGGCGGCCGACGCGCCGACGGTATCGGGGCCTACGTCGATTCGGGTCACCACGACCTCGATTGCGCTGTCATCCGCCATGGGGTTTTTCCGCTCTCAGGTTCGGCCTGCGCCATTGCGCCATGAAGCGTAGGTCGGTACGTTTACATACGCCTGTTCGCCATCGGATTGCCCCATGCGCCAAAGGGGCTATGTCAAAGGGAGTTTCAGCAATGCCGTATCTCGAACCCTGGACTGCAAGCTCTCTTACCGGATCGACGACCACACCGATCCGTGGATGCGCATGAGCCGGATGGCTCAGCGTTTCACCGGCTGGCAACCCCGTCGCTTCTTCATGCGTGTCTAAGATCGCCTCGTTGTCGCGCCAGGACAACAAGCTGAGGATTTCTGGATGCCCACCTCCGCGTTTCATCACGGTCACAGCGCTTCCGGCACCGTCGGCAAAGTTACCGATTCCGCGGCGCTGGTTGCCGTGGCGGATGAGTGGATCGCCGTCAGCCGGCTCGCCATCACCGGCCGCACGGTTCGCGCCGCTGATGTGTTGAAAACTGGAGTGCGCCTTGAGGACGGTCGATGAGCTGCCGGATCTCGCCCTATACGACGAGATCATTACGATTTTCGTGGAATGCCTGCATATGACAGTACCATCGCTCGAGGCTGATCTGCTTGCAAGCGGCGTGCTCGATTCTCTGGCGCTGGTCGATCTGCTGTTCCAGCTCGAGACCCGATATGGTATTCGGATTTCCCCCGCAACACTGGACTTCGACGATTTTCGCTCCATCGCGCAGATTGCGGCGTTCGTCGCCCGCGAGCGGAATTCCGCCAGGATAGGCGAATGACCGAGGCCCTTTCCACCACGTCCCCTTCAATCGCTCCGCAAACAGCCGAACGCCCGGAGTATCGCGGCGCCTTCTCCGGCGCGATCCTGAACATCGATACGGCCGCTGAGGCCGCGCGCATCGCCGCAGCCATCCGAAAGCAAGTGTGGGAGACGCTGCGCCGCCGCGGTGTCGTCGTCGGATTGTCAGGGGGCATCGACAGCTCGGTGGTCGCTGCGTTGTGCGTCCGCGCCCTCGGTAAGGACAAGGTGCTGGGCCTGATGATGCCCGAACATCATTCAGCCGGCGATTCGCTCCGATTAGGACGCGCAGTGGCCGAAGTGCTCGGTATCGAGACACTGGTCGAGGACATCACCCCTGCGCTGGAGGGCGCGGGCTGTTACCGCCGACAGGAGGCGGCGATCCGCAGCGTCGTCGCGCAATACGGGATCAAGTGGAAATGCAAACTCGTGCTGCCGTCGCTACTGGAAGGCGAGCGCTTGAACGTGATGCGACTCACCGTGCAGCAACCCGGCGGTCGGAGGTTCACAGTGCGGCTTACGGCTGAGGCCTATCTACAGCTCGTGGCGGCCACCAATTACAAGCAACGTGTCCGCAAGATGACCGAGTACTACCATGCCGACCGGCTGCACTACGCGGTGGCAGGCACGCCCAACCGCCTCGAGTACGACCAGGGATTCTTCGTGAAGCAGGGTGACGGGGCGGCGGATATCAAGCCGATCGCGCACCTGTACAAGACCCAGGTGTACCAACTCGCCGCGCATCTGGACATCCCGCAAGAAATCCGTGCACGGCCTTCGACCACCGACACCTATTCGATGGAGCAGACCCAGGAGGAATTCTATTTCGCCCTCCCCTATCACCACATGGATCTTTGCCTGTATGCCTACAATCACCAGGTTCCGGCAGCGGTGGTGGCTGCCGAGCTGGGCCTCGCGCTCGAGCAGGTCCAGCGAGTCTACCGGGATATCGAAGCGAAGCGGCGCGCCACGCGCTACCTGCATACCGCCTCGCTGCTGGTTGATCCGGTGAATGAGGTCGACCCGTCATGTGCGGTATTGCCGGCATCGTCGATCTGACCAGCGCTCGGCACGGGCCCTCACGCGAGGCGCTGCTGCGCATGGCGGGCGCGCTGCATCATCGCGGGCCGGACGAATTCGGGATATACCGGGCGCCGGGCGCGGGTCTCGCTCATGCGAGGCTTTCGATCATCGATCTCTCCACCGGCCAGCAGCCCCTGGCCAACGAGGACGGCACGCTGTGGATCGTGTTCAACGGTGAAATTTTCAACTACGTTGAGCTGCGTGCGGTCCTCGAGCGGCTTGGACACCGCTTTCGGACCCGCAGCGACACCGAAGTCATCGTGCACGCCTACGAAGCGTGGGGCAACGATGCCTTTGAGCGTATGGACGGACAGTGGGCGGTCGCACTGTGGGACGAGCGCGAACAGCGCCTGGTGCTGAGCCGCGACCGCTTCGGCATCGCTCCGCTTCACCTTTGCGTGCATCGGGAGCGGCTGTATTTTGCGAGCGAAGTTAAAGCCATTTTTGCGGCCGACGCCTCCATACCGCGCGCGTTCGATCCGCTGGGTCTCGAACAGACGTTTACGTTCTGGACCGCGGTGCCACGGCAAAGCGTATTTCACGGAATCGAGGAACTTCGTCCGGGACACGTGCGCGTATATCAGAACGGCAGCGTGCGCGAGACCGCCTACTGGACGCCGTGCTATCACGAACTGTCGGGAGGAGCACGCCGGTTCAATGGGACCGTGGATGATGCCGCATTCGCAGTGAGGGAAGCACTCGAGCAGGCCGTGCGGTTGCGCACGCTGCGCGCTGACGTGCCGGTAGGCAGCTATCTGTCCGGCGGACTGGACAGTTCGCTCGTTGCCGCCCTCGGCAGGCGCTTCGCCGGGAGCACGTTCCAGACCTTTTCACTGCGCTTCACCGATGCCGAGTACGACGAAACCGGCTTTCAGCGCCTGATGGCCGGCCGGCTGGGAAGCCAACACCACGAGGTGACGGTCACCCGCAGCGACATCGCCGCTGTGTTTCCGCAGGTCGTCTACCATACCGAGCGTCCGATCCTGCGCACGGCACCCGCACCGTTGTTCCTGCTGTCCAGACTCGTCCGCCGGCAGGGCATCAAGGTGGTGCTCACCGGCGAGGGGGCGGACGAAATGTTCGCCGGCTACGATGTGTTTCGCGAAGCCAAGGTGCGGCGCTTCTGGGCACGCTTTCCGGAGAGCCGGCTGCGCCCGCGCGCGCTCGAGCGGCTCTATCCCTACCTCGCCCGTTCGCCGGTGTCGACCCAGGCACTCGCGCGCCATTTCTTCGGGCGCAATCTTGCCGACCACCAGGCCCCGGGCTTCGGGCACGGCCCGCGCTGGCACACCACTGGCTTGCTGAAGCGCCTCTTCAGCGATCGCATGCGCCACGCCGTGAACGGCCACGACGTCATCGCGGACTTCCTCTGCACGCTGCCCGAAGAGTTCCGGTGCTGGAGCCGCCTCGCGCAGGACCAGTACATCGAGATCCGCACGCTGCTCAGCGGCTACCTTCTCTCCTCGCAGGGCGACCGCATGCTGATGGCGCATTCGATCGAAGGGCGGTTCCCGTTCCTGGACAGAGACGTGGTCGCGCTCGCCGATTCGCTGCCCGCCGAATACAAGCTGCGCGTGCTCGACGAAAAGCATGTGCTGAAACGAACATCCCGGGGCCTTGTCCCCGATGAGATCGTGCAGCGGAAGAAGCAGCCGTACCGCGCCCCGGACGCGCTCGCGTTCGTGGGCCGGAACCCGCCCGAATACCTCGAAGAAATGCTGGACGGGAAAAATGTGGCAGAGGCCGGCGTGTTCGATCCCGCAGCCGTCGCACGCTTGTGGCGCAAGTGCAAAGCGCGCGCGAACGACGGCCAGTTTTCCAACACCGACAACATGGCGGTGACCGGTGTACTCTCAACGCAGCTGGTTTATCACCATTACATCCGCCACCGTCCGGCATTCGACTCTCCGGCCGTGCTTTGCACCGATATCGACCATTGCCAGATTTCGACCACGTACCATGCAAGCGATACACGACGCCGTACCGTTGCTTCATGACTATCTGAGCCACTCGGCGCGCCGACTTGGAGACAAGGTTGCGCTGGTCTGCATGAAGCGCCGCGTGACTTATCGCGAGATCGAGGAATCCGCGAACGCGCTCGCCCATGCATTGATCGGCCGCGGCGTGGGGCACGGCGACCGCGTGATCGTATTAGCCGACAACACCGTGGAGACGGTGATCGCGTTCTGGGCCGTACTCAAGGCGAGCGCCGTCGTCTCGATCGTCAATCCGTCCACCAAGCGCGAAAAGCTGCAATATCTCATCGACGACTGCCGGCCGGCGGCCCTGATTACCGAAGCGCGTCTGCGCGACGTATGGTTGCTGCCATCGCAATCCCGGCATGTCAGGACCGTGATCGTTTCCGGCGACCTGGGAGACGAAATGGCGGGGAACGCTCGCCTCCTGCGCTGGGACGCGCTCGCGCCAGGCGCTCGCAACGTCATCCCTGCCCGCAGGAACATCGACATCGACCTCGCGGCCATCATCTATACCTCCGGTTCCACCGGCGAGCCGAAGGGCGTGATGCTCACCCATCGCAACATGCTCACCGCCGCCACGTCGATCGCGCAGTATCTCGAAGTGACTGAAGACGAAGTCATTTTGAACGTGCTGCCGCTGTCCTTCGATTACGGCCTCTATCAGATGATCATGGCCTTCCGGGAGGGGGCGCGGCTGGTGCTTGAAAGCTCCTTCGCTTTCCCCGCGCAGACGCTGCGGCTGATGGTCGAGGAGGGTGTCACCGGATTTCCAGGCGTGCCGACCATTTTTGCGACGCTTGCAGAGATGAAGTCGTTGAAGGATTACGACCTATCGCGCATCCGCTACGTTACCAATACAGCCGCCGCACTTCCGGCCAGGCATATCGTTGCGCTCAAGGAATTGTTTGCGGGTGCACGGATCTTCTCGATGTATGGACTGACCGAGTGCAAGCGCTGCACCTATCTGCCGCCGCAGGACCTGGAGCGCAAACCCGGGAGTGTCGGCATTCCCATCCCGAACACCGAGATGTGGATAGTCGACGAAACCGGTCGCAAAGTGCCGCCCAACACCGTAGGCCAGCTGGTGATCCGCGGCGCCACGGTCATGCAGGGCTACTGGGAAAAGCCCGAAGCCACCGCCGCAGCATTGAAGCCAGGCCCCCTTTCTGGCGAGCGGGTGCTCTACACCGGCGACTATTGCCGGATGGATGAGGAAGGCTATCTCTACTTTGTTGGACGCATGGATGACATCATCAAGTCGCGCGGCGAAAAAGTGGCGCCCAAGGAAATCGAGGGGGTGCTGTCGAACATCAACGGCGTCAAGGAGGCGGCCGTCATCGGCGTACCGGACCCGGTGCTGGGACAGGCCATCAAGGCATTCGTGGTGCTCGAGCGTGGCGTCACCCTGACCGAGAAGGACGTACAGCGGTATTGCCAGGCGAGGCTCGAGAGCTACGCCCTTCCCAAGTACATCGAGTTCGTGTCCGACCTGCCGAAGACATCAACGGGCAAGATCAGAAAGGTCGGGTTGTCCTGAACGATGCCCCGAGCGAGTCAAGGGCCGGCGCTCAAACTCGCGGCCATGGGAGATGTCATGCTCGACCGTGCGGTTGGCAGGCATTTCCGTGACCGGCCTCAGGACTTCCGAATGGAGCGGATATCCAGCCTCCTGCGAAGCTACGATTTGGTCTTCGCGAACCTGGAGAATCCGGTCGGCCTCAGGGGAATCCCGCATCCCATCCAGCGCCCGCACGTGACGTTCCGTTGCCATCCGGACACTCTCCGGGTGCTGAAGAATCTCGGTGTCACGGCAGTCTCGCTCGGCAATAACCATATGCTGGATTACGGCCCCGTATCCCTCGTCGAGACGCTGGAGCATCTGGACGCTCACGGCATCAGGCACGCAGGGGCCGGACGCAACTACGAGGAAGCGAACCGTCCGCTTCTCATGGAAATTAAAGGACGGAAGATCGCCATCCTTGCTTATGCGTTTCTGTATTCCGCCAGCACGCAGATGGCTACGCGCACCCGGGCGGGTGTAGCGGACCACCGAATCAGGAACATCCTTCCGCGCATCCGTGAACTGGTGCGGCAGGGATACCAGGTGCTGGTATCCGCACATTGGGGGAGAGAGTATTCGTTCTACCCGTTGCCGTACCAAATGGCTCAGGCGAGACAAATGATCGGTGAAGGCGCCACGATGGTGATCGGGCATGGGCCGCATTACCCGCAGGGAATCGAAAGCTGCCACGGGAGAAGGATCATTTACAGTCTCGGAAATTTCATATTTGATGAACCGTTTCGCTATGCGAATCGCAGCTTTATATACGGCGCGGCGATCGGGGCCGACAACGCGCTCCTCGACGAGCAGATCGTCCCGGTGCACATCGCCAATCACGTTCCCGGGCTGGTGGAAAGCAAGGACAAGGAGAGTCTCGAAAAACTGATCGCGAAACTGAGCCGCCTTTATCCGACGCGGAGCAAGAAGTTCTGGCAGATCCAGAATTCCCTGTATTTTGGCGACATTGTGTCCCGGGTGTCGCATATGAAGTCGCTCAAGTTCCTGCTTCTGCCACCGCTCTCCTTTTACTGGGCGGTCGGCATCCGTAATTACGCACGCAAGCTGTTGCCGAAGCCGCTCAAACAGCACATCGCTCGAGGATGAATATCTGCGCCGGACGGACTATCAGTGATGCGAAGTACATTCGTTCATTCCAGCTCACAATGCGGTGACGTTCCTTTCCTCACATGAGGAGGTTGGAACCCAGGCATCATTCGACCTCGCCAACTGGCGTGAACCGCACGCCCCGGATCCGGCAGGCGTCACCGTCGGCTCGCCGTGTCGCCGCGAGCATTCCTCCCGCCGGATAATATCAAGGAGACTCGCATGAACGTACGGCCCATCAAGGACCAAGGGATCTTGAGCACCGCCGCATTTCTGCGCGCCATCGGTTTGCCGGCGCTCCCCGCGCGCACTCATCCCTTCGACCCCGGCTACGATCCGCAAACCGTCATCAGCCACATCGAGCAGTCAGCCCACCTGATGGCAAGCCTGAAAATCTCCATGGCGTGCTGGCTTGTCGGTGCGGAGGAGGCCTACCGTGCGAAGATCGATTTCGCGCGTCGGCGCGGCGTGACGACAGTCACCGGCGGCGGGCCGTTCGAGATCGCGGTAGCCCTTGGCAAGCTCGACCACTACCTCGCGCTCTGCGCCGATATGGGTATCGCCCGTATCGAGGCCGGCCAGGGCTTTACCGATATGCCACTTGCGCCAAAAGAGGTGGCACGTCGCGCGGCCGCCTTTGGCCTCGGCTTGCAGTTCGAATTGGGCAAGAAGCACGCCGGGGCCTTCGGCGAGGACACCGTCGGCGGCCTTATCGAGCAGGGCAAGGCTTGGCTCGACGCAGGCGCCGTATACCTCGTGATCGAGGCGCGCGAGAGCGGCGCCGGCATCGGCGTGTTCGACCAGAACGGCCAGTTGAACTGCAATGCCGCCGAACGCTTCGTCGAGGCTTTCGGATTCGATCGGGTGGTATTCGAGGCGCCGAATAAGCTGAGCCAGTTCGCGCTGCTTGCGCACTTCGGCGATCGGGTGGCGCTCTCAAACGTTCGCCTCGAGGAACTGCTGCGCGTCGAGATCTTCCGGCGAGGACTGCACTCCGATGCATTTGACGCGGAAGTGTTCCAGCGGCGCATGGCACTTGCCCAGACTGCGTAGGTGCCCGCGAAACCTATGGCACCACCGGCGAAATCGGACGAACGGCTCGACACCTCGGTCCCCGTCCTGGTCCTCAAGATGCACCATGGCAGCCTGGGAATTGCACGCAGCCTTGGTCGTCTCGGCGTCGCGGTCTACGCTCTTAACGCGTCACCCAAGGCGCCGGCGGCACGCTCGCGGTACTGGCGAGCGTGCTACGAGTGGGACGTGGAAAACGTTCCGGCACAACGCTCCGTTGAATACCTCCTTGACCTTGCCGGTCGGCTCGGGAAGGGCACGCTTCTCATCGCCGTTTCCGACCGCACCGCGCTGTTCGTCGCCGAGAACGCCGACGCGCTCAAGGGGCATTTTTGTTTTCCGAACCTCTCGCGCGAGATCGTGACGGGCTTCACCAGCAAGAAGGAAATGTACTTCCTTGCGAGGCGGTTGGGCGTTCCCACAGCGGAGACGCGGTTTCCCCAGTCGCGTGAGGAGCTGATCAGCATGCTGGATCGCACTCGATTCCCGGTCGTCCTGAAGGGCATTGACGGCGCACGGCTCACGGCGCGCGCGGGACGCGCGATGGCGATCGTGCGCAATGCGGATGAGCTGCTGGAGCAATACGGGCGCATGGAAGATGAAGCAAGCCCCAATCTCATGCTGCAGGAATACATCCCGGGTGGGGAGGACTCCGTCTGGATGTTCAACGGCTATTTCAATGCCGATGGCAAATGTCTCGTTGGGTTCACCGGGAAAAAGATCCGCCAGAGTCCGGTCTATACCGGTTCCACCTCGCTCGGCATCTGCCTGGGCAACGACCGCGTGGCCGAAATCACGTGCGCTTTCATGAAGGCAGTGGGCTACCGAGGCATTCTTGACATCGGCTACCGCTACGACGCGCGTGATGGACAGTACAAGGTGCTCGACGTCAATCCGCGCATCGGCTCGAGCTTCCGGCTGTTCGTCGACAGGAACGGGCTGGATGTCGTGCGGGCTTTGTATCGTGATCTGACCGGCCAACCCATGCCGCAGGCTGCGCCCGCCGAAGGCCGCAAGTGGATGGTTGAAGACGCCGACCTCCATTCTTCGTATAAGTACTGGTGCGACGGCACGCTGAGCCTTGTGGACTGGCTGCGCTCGTTCAAGGGCGTGCGTGAGTGCGCGTGGTTTGCGTCCGACGACTTGCGCCCTTTTTTCCTCATGTGCCGGGTGTTTTTCGGAAGCGCCGTGCGGTCGCTGGCCGGCAAGCTCATTCCCTCACTGCGCAAGGCCGTTGTCTTCGTGACTGCGTTCTACGCGTGAATGACGGCGTTCACCCGCAATGTCACGATCCGGGGAGATAACATCATGAAGAGCGTCGTGATCGACTTTTCGCCCGAGAGCGCGGCGCGCTACCGCAGGGATTACGCCATGGTCGCGATAGACGTGATCCGCGCCACCACTACGCTCGCCACCGGCGTGGCGTCCGGCCGGCAGTGTTATGTGGCGTCCTCCGTCAAGAGCGCGTTCGCGCGGGCCGCCCGTCTGGACCACGCCCTTCTGGCGGGCGAGTCGGGCGGCGAAATGCCCGGCGGTTTCGATATCACGAATAGCCCGGCTGCGCTCGCTCTGCGTGCGGACATCGAGCGCCCGATGGTTCTCCTGTCCTCCACCGGGACCCAGCTTTTGACGAACGCGCGCGGTTGCGAAGCGGTCTACGTCGCCTGCTTTCGCAATCATCGGGCAACTGCGGAACACCTCGCACGCCACCATGCGCGCGTGGCGGTGATCGGCGCCGGGACCAAAGGTGAGTTCCGGGAGGAAGACCAGATATGCTGCGCCTGGATTGCCGGCCGCCTGATGTCATGTGGATACGTCGCCGAAAATGCGAGGACTCGCCAGGTCGTGGAGCGCTGGCAAGACGCGCCGGCGGGACACTGTCTCATCAGCAATAGCGTGGCCTATCTTCGGCGCACCAATCAACTGAATGACCTGGACTTCGTGCTTACGCATGTCGGTGATCTCGACACGGTGATTGAGCTGGACGACGATCAGGCAGTGCCCGTCGATTCTCAGCCGCTACCGCGCGTGGCCGTCGCAGGGGCCTAGCAGCCATGGGGCGAGATGGTCCGAAGCGATCAGGCGCTGGCTGCGCGCCATCGACGCGCCTGAACGGGTTCTCACTACAATGACTGGGCACGTGAGCGAAACAGCCTTCTTCTTCGAGCTGGACGGCGCTCGGGTATTCGCGATCTTGCACCGTCCGGCAACCGGCGTCCCCTCGGCGGGCGTGGTGCTGTGCCACGCGCTCGGCGAGGAGAAGTACTGGTCGCATCGCGCCCTGGTCGGGTTAGCACGGGAGCTCTCGCAGGCCGGCGTCGCGGTGCTGCGCTTCGACTTCCGCGGCGAGGGCGACAGCGACCTCGAGTTCGAGGAATCGGGGATTGCCACCCGCGTCGCCGACGCGGCGCGCGCGGCCGAGGTGCTGCTCGAACGCGAGCCGCAACTTGGCGGCGTCGCGCTTCTAGGCCACCGGCTGGGCGGCGCGATCGCCGCGGCAGCCGCCGCGCGCCTGGGCGCGCGCGCGCGGGGCGTAGTACTGTGGGACGCGGTGGTCGACGGGCGTGCCTACCTGCTCGGGCTGCTGCGTTCGACCTTGGCGAGCCGCCTTGCGCTGCTCGGCAGTGCGCCGACGCGTGCCGCGCTGCTCGCCGCGTTCGAGGCAGGCGAGACCGTGAACATCGAGGGCTACGGCTTCAGCCCGGGCTTCTACCGCGAGTTGGTCGAGCTGCGCCTCGCCGAGCTGCTCTCACGGCTGCGGTGCCCGTCGGTGACGATCGACCCCTCCGGCGGTCCGGACGCGTGGCGCGAATCCCGGCACCACGTGCAGACGGCGCCGCACGCGGCGCGCCGCACGCGCGAATGGCTCGAAGCTTGCGCATGACCGCGCGCATCGTCGCCCTGCGCAACCGCTCAGGCCGCAGGCTCCTCGGCATGCTCGACGAGCCCGCGACCCGGAAGGACTGCGGGCTCGCCGCGCTGCTCGTCTCTCCTGGGGTCAAGACCCGGGTCGGGCCGCATCGACTGTACCGCAAGCTCGCGCCGGCGTTCCTCTCGCGCGGCGTGCCGGTGCTGCGCCTCGATCTGGAGGGGTTCGGCGACTCCGAGGGCGCGCCCGGAGCCGAGCGACTCGAGGACATCTACCGCTCGGTCGAGTGCGGCCGCCACGTGGGCGACGTAGCCTGCGCGCTCGACTGGCTCGAGGCCGAGCTCGGCCTGCGCCGCGTCATCGTCGGCGGGCTGTGCGGCGCGGCGATCACCGGGCTGCACTCCGCGGCGCGCGACCGGCGCGTTGCCGCGCTCTACGCGATTGGCTTCCCGGTGACCCTGCACGGCGCGCCCGAGCGCCCCGCCCCCTCCTCCGGCGAGCTGCGCTCCAGGCGCGAGGTCTACCGGCGAAAGCTCTTCGAGCCCGCGGCATGGCTGAGGTTCCTCTCGCTGAAGAGCGACTTCGGCCTCATGCTGCGCGTCCTCCGGGGGCGTGCCGCGCCGCCGGAGCAGGGCGCAACGCCCGACCTCAATCCGGCCGTCGTTCCGGGGTTCGCGGCGCTTTTCGCCGCGGACCGGCGGGCGCTGTTGATCTTCGGCGAGCGCGACCGCCTGCGCTTCGAGTACGAGGAGAAGTTCGCGCAGCCCCACGCCGCCGCGCTCGGGCGCTACGGCAGGCGGCTCGAGGTGGCGGTCGTCGCCCGCACCAACCATGTGCTCGGCGACCCGGCCGCGGTCGCCGAGGCGATGCGCATCACCGGCGCGTGGTTGGACCACCACTTCATGGCCATTTCGCCATTCGCGCCAGATCTTGCGTCATGCCAGCGAACCGCTGCGACCGCGTAGCCGGATGTCGCCTCCACATCCACAATAATGCCGTGTCGACGCAACCATCAAATCGCTATGGCGACGCCGGCGGGCGCTGCGCCGTCCATCTTGCCGTTAAGAAAACGAACCAGATTGTTGATGGAGTCAAGATTCTCGGGCAGAAGTTCTTCGTCCTTCACCTCGATGCCGTAATTGCTCTCGAGGAACGACACCAGCTCCAGCACGCCGGTCGAGTCTATGATGCCTTTTTGAAGGAAGGAGTCGTCATCGGAAAAATCCAGCTCCCGTCCGAACAGATAGTTCTCAACGACGAATTTGCGCAGCTCGCCTTTCATTTTTCGTTTACCTCTCCATGGATGATCAATTCACCCAGCCGGGACGCTGACCGGGACGCTGACCGGGACGCAAACAATCCGCTACGGAGCATAACAAAGGCTGTCTTTCTCCAGCACTTGGCACGCATGGACCAATAGGATCATGGGGGACACCGGCCTGCGGACAACGTCCCGCCACGTGCGTCTTGGCTTGGATAATCGCTAGCCTGTTGATGATCCCGGTGTTTTCCTTTTTCAGGTCAGGTCGCCGTCACCGGGCCGCGACACCGCGCGCCGCCGTGGACGCACCGGGCGCGCGCCACAGCGCCTCATAGGCGGCGAGCAGCTTCGGGACCTCGTGGCGCCATTCCAGCTCGTTCTCGACGCGCCGGCGTCCGAATTCCCCCATCCTCACGCGCCGCACGGGATCATCCAGCAACTCGAGGATCTTTTCAGCAAGGTCGACGGGATCGTTCTTCCTGGCGTAAAGCGACGCCTCCTGCGCTGAATAGCGCCCTTCTGCAAGATCGAACTGCACGATAGGCTTGCCGAGCGCCATGTATTCCATGATCTTGTTCAACGTGGACTTGTCGTTCATCTCGTTGGCCACATCTGGATTGACGCAGACGTCGGCAGTATTCAGCACGGCAAGCAGCGCCTTATCCGGCACGCGCCCGGTGAAGGTCACAAACCGGGCAATCCCAAGCTCCGCGGCGAGGGCTTTCATTTGCTCGAGCGACGTGCCACCGCCCACCAGGCCGAAATGAACATCGGTGCGACGCAGCTCGACCACGATATGGCGAGCAGCGCGGAGAAGATAGTCGATGCCCTCCTGCTTTCCCATAACACCGACATAGCCCACCAGGTAGCGGCGTCCCCGCTTGAGAGATCGATCGGGAGGCACGAATTTCATACGTTCCAGGCTCGGGCCGCTGCGCACGACAAACACCCGGTGGGGCGGCATGCGGCCCCGCTCGATGGCGATCTTCCGATAAGAATCATTGGTGGCGATCGACACGTCGGCGGCGCGGAAAGACCAGCGCTCCAGCTTCAGAAGCAAGCGATAGATGCTGTCGCGCCGCGCGAATTTTGCTTCGTACAGCTCAGGGTTGATGTCGTGATGATCGAAGACAAATTTCTTTCCGAGCAGCTTGAAGAATCCACCGATGAGGAAAAACAGGTCCGGGGGGTTGCAGGCATGAATGACATCGAAGCCGCGCTTGAAAAATACTTTCCAGGCGAGCAGGAACGTCCAGAACAAGGCTGCCGAGTACTCGATCGCGTAGCCTTTCGCGCCTTCCGCCTCCAGCGGCAGATCGTAGCGCCAGATGTGAATGCCATCGATAGCCTCGAATTTTCTTTCGCAACCGTGCCCGGTCGGGCAGATGATCGAGACCGTATAACCCGCGTCGCGCAGCGTAGTCGCCTCCTGCCACACCCGGCGGTCAAACGGGCTGGGCAGGTTTTCGACCAAAATCAGGACACGTCGGGGGCCGCTTGTAATCATGGCGAAGGCACGGCGGAAGTATCGTTGACGGTCATCGGTTAGCGCTGGGCGTGGGGCTCACCGCACAGCGGATTGTCGTCGGCATAGTGGCTTTACCAGGAGAGGCCCTCGTACACGCCCGAGACACTCCGCGAATCGCAGATCCGGACGAAATCGATGAGGGTCTGCCCATCGATCAGGCGCTTCGGAATCTCGCGGAACTCGGGCGCGGCGTTGCCGATGACGATGGTCCGCGCATGCGCGAGAATCTCCTCGATGCTCTGCACCATCAGCCGCGAGATATGCGGAATATGGTTCAGGATGTAATCCCGGTTGGCGCCGTGGATGCTCGCAAGACGGACGTTGCTGTCATACACCCGCAGGTCGAAACCTTTCCCGATCAGCCGCTCGGTCAGTTCCACCACCGGACTTTCGCGCAGGTCGTCGGTGGCCGCCTTGAAACTGAAACCCAGGATGCCGACCTTCCGGCTGCCTTTCTCCATGACGGCGCGCACGCCACGTTCGATTTGCTGCTCGTTGCTCGGCAGGATGGCGCTGAGGATGGGCAGCGAGAGATCGAGCCTCTTCGCCTTGTAGAGCAGCGCACGAAGATCCTTGGGCAGACACGAGCCACCGAAAGCAAAACCCGGCTTCAGATAGTAGGCAGAGAGGTTGAGCTTGGTGTCCTGGCA
>JACQOK010000030.1 GCA_016202565.1 Betaproteobacteria bacterium
AAGGAGAAGCGGGAACGAACCGTGCTCCCGGAATCCGCTTCGCTTCTTCCGGGCTACAGCTGTTGAGGGGGAAGGAATGTTCTTGGCTTCGAGTTTCATGACACGGTAAAGGTAGTAGATTGGTGCGATAATGACCGCGCATCAATCCCGGAGCGTGCGAGAACGGAGGAGGGGTCCGCAATGACTTCACGCTTTCAACTGCATCATCTCTTCGCGGCGTGCCTCTTGTTCGCCGCATGGTTGGATTGCGACACGGTTGCCGCCGCTGCCGCACCTGCTTATCCAGCGCGTCCAATCCGTCTGGTGATACCGTTCGCGGCCGGCGGGGGCGCTGATACGCTGGCGCGCATTATTTCGCCGAAGATGAGCGAAGCGCTCGGCCAGACGTGGGTGGTGGACAACCGCGGGGGCGCCGCCGGCAATCTCGCCGCCGAGATCGTCGCGGATGCCGCGCCGGACGGGCACACCGTGTTCATGGGCTTCAGCACGGTGCTCACGGTGAATCCCAGCCTCTACAAACTGCGTTACAGCGTGCAGAAAGACTTCGCGCCGGTGACCCTGCTGGCGACCGCGCAGTACATCCTGGTGCTGCATCCGAGCGTTCAGGCAAGCGGGCTGAAGGAATTCATTGCGTTGGCCAAACAGAAACCGGGCGGATTCAACTATGCTTCGGCGGGCGTGGGCAGTCCGCTTCATCTCGCCGCGGAGCTTTTCAAGAAGCGCGCCGGGATCAACATGGTGCACATTCCCTATAAAGGAGGAGGTCCCGCCGCGGCGGCCGTGCTTGCGGGCGAAGCGCAGGTGATCTTTGGCAGCGTCGCGTCATCCATGCCGCACGTGAAAGCAGGCAAACTCAAGGCTCTTGCAACGACAGGCATTCAGCGTTCCAAAGTTGCGCCCCATCTTCCCACGATTGCGGAGTCCGGGTTTCCCGGATTCAACGTGAGTTCGTGGTATGCGCTGCTCGTGCCGGCGAAGACGGCTTCAGCCATCGTCAAGCGCCTGCACGATGAGGCGGTCAAGGCCGTGGGATTGCCGGACGTGCAGCAGGCGATGTCGCGCCAGGGGTTGGAGGTCGAGACGAGCACGCCGCAGCAACTCGCGCAGCGCATCCAGGCCGAGACCGCGGTGTGGGGAGAAGTGATCAAGAGCGCCGGCATCAAGGCGGAGTGACGGCAGGTGCCAGCGGAAGCGTGGCCCCTGTTTTTGGGAGGCGAATCATGAAACGACTGGCCATGGCAACACTCTCCGGTGTCGGGCTGCTGTTTCTCGCAGCGCTCGGACATGCGCAGACGCGTTCAATGGGTTCCGGGCCGAGCTACCCGACGAAACCGGTGCGCATCATCGCCGCGTCTCCGGCCACTACGGGCGATTTGCTGGCGCGTTATCTCGCGCAGCGGCTCAACGAACGCTGGGGGCAGCCGGTCGTGGTAGAGAATCGCGCCGGTGCCGGAGCGATCATCGCGGCGGAGGCCGCTGCCAAAGCCGCTCCCGACGGCTACACCTTACACATCGGGCAGCTCGCCTCGTTCTCTGCGGCCGTCAGCCTGTACAAGACGCTGCGCTACGATCCGGTAAAGGACTTCGCGCCGATCACGCTCTACGCCGAAGTTCCGCTGCTGTTTGTCTCGCATCCGTCCTTTCCGGCTGCGACTCTGCGCGACTTCATTCAGCACGCGGCGCAACGGCCGGGGGCGCTTAATTATGCCTCCGCGGGTCCGGGTACAGGCGGTCATCTCACCATAGAGCTGCTGAAACTCGTGAGCGGGCTCAAGCTGGTGCCGGTGCACTACAAGGGAACGGGCGCAGCGATGACTGCCGTGATGACCGGCGAGACGCAGTTTGCGGCGCTCGTTGTGCCGAGCGCTCTTCCGCAAGTGAAGGCGGGAAAGCTGAAAGCGTACGCCATCACCAGCAAGCAGCGCTTTCGGGGCACGCCAGACATCCCGACCGCGCACGAAGCTGGGCTGGCTGATCTCGAGTCGACCGCGTGGTTTGGCATGCTCGCACCGGCGCGGACGTCGGCGAGACTCGTCGACCGGCTGAACCGCGACATGCTCGAAATTCTGCGTGCCCCGGCGACCCAGGCATGGCTGCTCAACCAGGGGGCAGTACCATTGCCCGGCACGCCGGCGGAGTTCGCCGGATTCATCAAGAGCGAGACGGTGAAATGGAAGAAAGTGATCGAAGCGGCCGGTGCCAAGGCTGGTTGAGGCACGGTGTCCGAATGCGGCAGAATTATGCCGCTCGGTCGAAGACACGTGTCGTTTTCTTGTCCGGCGGTTCGTTCAGCGGAGCGGTCATGAGGAAGTGGCTTTCGGCGGCGCTGTGGATTCTTGCAGGCCTGCACATCATTGCGTCGGAAACGATGGCCGGCTACCCCGAGCGGCCGGTGCGCTACATCGTGCCGTCCGCTCCCGGAGGTTCGCCGGACATCACCGCGCGCATCCTCACCACGGAGCTCGCGAAGCAGATGGGGCAGCAGTTCGTGGTGGATAACCGCGTCGGAGCGAGCGGGATCATCGGCACCGAGATGATCGCGAAGGCCGCGCCCGACGGTTACACCATCGGGCAAGGGACTTTGCCCGGTCTGGCGGTCATGCGGAGCCTCCTGCCCAGGATTCCCTACGATCCGGAGAAGGACTTTCAATCGGTGGTGCAGTATTACTATACGCCCAACCTCCTTGCGGTCACGCCGTCCCTTCCTGTGAAATCGGTGCAGGAGTTGATCAATCACGCGAAGAAGAATCCCGGTGCGCTGCTTTTTGGATCCAGCGGCAACGGTACGACGTTCCACCTTGGCGCCGAACTGTTCATGCTGATGACCGGCACGCAGATGGTGCACGTGCCGTTCAAGGCGGTCCAGCTCGCAATGACGGACATGATCGCCGGACGCATACACCTGATGTTCAATAGTGTCGCGTCGATTCAGCCGTACGTGAAATCGGGGAAGCTCCGTGGACTTGCGGTGACAAGCCTCAAGCGTTCAGTTGCGTTTCCCGAGCTGCCGACGGTTTCGGAGGCGGGTCTTCCAGGCTTCGAGGTCGTCGCGTGGGCGGGCGTGATCGCCCCCGCGAAGACGCCCAAAGCCATCGTCGACCGGCTCAATTCGGAGATCAACAAGGCGCTCGCTTCGCCGGCCGTTGGAGGAAAGCTCACCGCGCTCGGTTACCAAGTGGTCGGCGGCACGCCCGCGCAGTTCGCGGCACACATCAGGAAAGAAGGGGCAAAATGGGCCGATGTGGTGAAGCGCGCGGGCGTGAAGGTCGACTGACGAATTCCGAGGCGCGGCAATGGCGAGCCGCTCGATTTTGCAGTCCCATGGGCGCGTCACCCCGAGCAGAGCCATCTGATCGATCCGGAACCCTTCGCGGTCCACTTGCCTGCCGCTTCGATTGCAAGGACTGCGGCGGCGGCGCCGACCATGAGCAGACGGTCATGACGCCGGAATGTTAGCAGAGAGCCTCTGCAGGACGCGACCGGGCCGCTGCTACTCCGCCTCGAGCTTCGCCTGCTGCACCACCTTGGTCCATTTCGCGATCTCCGACTTGACGTGGGCGGCGAATGCATCCGGCGTCCTCGGCGTGACCGTAACGCCCTGGTCTTCCAGGCGCCGTTTCAGCGGCCCGCTGACGAGCAGCTTGTTGAGGTCGGCGTTGAACTTGGCGAGTATCGGCTGCGGCACCTTCGACTGGGTGCAGATTCCGTACCATACCGTGACATCGTAATCCGGCACGCCCTGCTCGGCGAAGGTCGGCACGTCCGGCAACTGCGCATTGCGCTTTGCCGATGTGACACCGAGCGGTCGTACTTTCTTCGCCCGGATTGCCGCCAGCGATGCGCCAGCCAGGTTGCCGACCGCAGATTCCATGTGCCCACTCATTATATCGGCGAGGGTCAGCGCCACTCCCTTGTATGGCACGTGCACGATATCGATTCCGCTCATCATCTTGAATAGCTCCATAGACAGATGGGGCGATCCGCCCACTCCGGACGAACCGAAGTTCACCTTGCCGGGATGCGCCTTGGCGTAGCCGATGAACTCCCTCAGGTTTTTCGTGGGCATCGAGGGGTGCACCATGAAGACATTGGGCACGCCGCCGATCATGGCGGGAAATGCGAAGTCTGCGATCGGATCGTAGTTAAGTCTCTTACTGAAGCGCGCCGGCGTGACACTGTGCGATCCGATGTTGCACAGGACCAGGGTGTAGCCGTCAGGCGCAGCCTTTGCCGTAAGCTCAGTGGCGATGTTGCCGGCAGCGCCCGGCCGGTTTTCGACGATCACGGTGATGCCCCAGGTCTCGGAAAGCGCAGCCGCCACCATACGGGCCGTGGTATCGACACCACCGCCCGGCGGATATCCCACCATGATGCGCACGGGTTTCGTGGGATAGGCCTGCGCGCCTGCGGTTTGCGCAACAGCCATCATCAGCAGTGCAGCCATCCACGTGACCGTCTTCATGACTACCTCCCTTCCCCTTGCGGGGCGTCCAGGTTCACGCGCATCTTGACACCCTGTACCTATATACACAATTATGTGATTTTGACATTTCAATCAATTCTGCTTATAGAGATGAACGAACGGGACCTCGATTATTTCGCCGTGGTTGCCGAGCACGGACACCTCGGGCGGGCAGCGGAAGCGCTCGGGCTGAGCCAGCCGGCACTGAGCATGAGCCTGCGCCGGCTGGAGAAATCCATGCAGGCCAAATTGGTCAAAGGCACCCCCAAAGGCGTCGAGTTGACGGCCGTTGGACGCGCCCTGCAGTCACATCTGCAACCGCTGAGGCTCATGCGCCAGGACATCGCGCGCGAAATCGCGGACCTCGGTCAGGGCCGATCGGGAGACTTGCGCGTCAGCACGCAAGTAGGAGTCCTCGAGGAACTTGTTGCCGTGGCGTCCGCTGCCCTGCTCAACGAAGCGCCTAAGGTAGCCTTGAAGGTCACCGTGACGTCGCTTGAATCCATGGTGCTAGCGCTTCGAAATGGAGAACTCGATTTCATCGTCAGCACTAGCCCGTTTGCGCTGGCGGACGATCTCGTGCATGAGCCTCTCTACGAGGATGAATTCGTCGTCATCGCTTCGACGACGCATCGCCTGGCCGGGCGCAGGCGGGTGACCCTCGCCGAGGTTGCGAAAGAACGGTGGGTCAGACCGGGCGCGAGTGGGCCGGCATGGGATGAATTCACTCGCGCGTTCGAGAGAGAGGGGCTTCCTCTGCCCCAATTCACGATGATATCCAACTCGAGTGTTGTGCGGCGGCGGGTGATAGCCTACGCCGGTTTCCTCGGCCAGGGCACTCGCCGGGCTGTTCGGCAAATCGCTCGTTCGCTACCGCTGACCGTGCTGCCGATCAAGGAGCTTTCCATACCGCGCCACGTCATGGTGACTTACCGAAAGGACGCCTACCTTTCCCCCGCAGCGCGGCGGTTTATCGAAATATTGAAGAAGACAGCCAGCAAAATCGCGGCGGAGAATTAGAGTGCCTAACATAATGAACCGCGTGCTGCGCTGGCACGATTTTGGCTCTCAGGACGCGAAGCTCGCCGCAGTGAATATCGCGAATATTCACAAGGTGAGCGACAAAGTCATGGGCCAAAATTCGCGCTAGCCCGAAGGGTTGCAGCCACAACGGCCGCTC
>JACQOK010000351.1 GCA_016202565.1 Betaproteobacteria bacterium
CATCATCACCACCATCCTCAACATGCGTGCGCCGGGCATGACGATGATGAAGATGCCGTTGTTCTTGTGGACCTGGTTGATCACCGCCTACCTGCTGATCGCGGTGATGCCGGTGCTGGCGGGCGCGGTCACGATGGTGCTGACCGACCGGCACTTCGGTACCAATTTCTTCAACGCCGCGGGCGGCGGCGACCCGGTGATGTTCCAGCATATCTTCTGGTTCTTCGGCCATCCCGAGGTCTACATCATGATACTGCCGGCTTTCGGGATCGTGTCACAGATCGTCCCGACGTTCTCCAGGAAACCCCTGTTCGGCTATTCCTCGATGGTGTATGCGACGGCCTCGATCGCGATCCTGTCGTTCATCGTGTGGGCGCACCACATGTTCACCGTCGGCATGCCGGCCGCGGGGCAGCTGTTCTTCATGTTCGTGACGATGCTGATTGCGGTGCCGACGGGCGTCAAGGTGTTCAACTGGATCGCGACCATGTGGAAGGGCGCGTTGACCTTCGAGACGCCGATGCTGTTCGCATGCGGCTTCATCTTCGTGTTCTCCATGGGCGGCTTCACCGGGCTGGTGCTGGCGATCGCTCCGATCGACATCCAGGTGCAGGACACTTACTACGTGGTGGCGCATTTCCACTACGTGCTGGTCGCGGGGTCGCTGTTCGCGATTTTCGGCGGCATCTATTTCTGGATTCCCAAGTGGACCGGTCACATGTACGACGAGACCGTCGGCAAGTGGCATTTCTGGCTGTCGATGATCTTTTTCAACATCACCTTCTTTCCGATGCATTTCACGGGCCTCGCCGGCATGCCGCGGCGCATTCCCGACTACGCGCTGCAGTTCGCGGATTTCAACATGATCTCGTCGATCGGCGCCTTCGGTTTCGGTGTGTCGCAGCTCCTGTTCCTGTGGGTGGTGGTGAAGTGCATCCGCGGCGGGGCCAAAGCCAGGGACCGGACCTGGGAAGGCGCGGAAGGGCTGGAGTGGACGGTGCCGTCACCGGCACCGTACCATACTTTCGAGACCCCGCCGGTCGTGAAATAACCGTTGCGGACGCGATGGAACAGGCATTGAGCGGCAAGGTCAAAACGGCAATCGTGCTGGTTTCGATCGCGGTCGCCTTTTTCATCGGGGTCATCGTCAGGCACTGGCTATGGTAGCGAACACGCAGAGCAGTCTCCATAACCTCGTTACCCTGAGGAAGCTGGTGATCATCGCCTGCGCGATGTTCGGGTTCGGCTTTGCGCTGGTGCCGTTCTACAAGAAGATCTGCGAGGTGACCGGCATCAACAACGTGCTCAAGGCCGATGCCGTGACCAATACACAGGTCGACGCCGCGCGCTGGCTCACCGTGGAATTCGACGCCAACCTGCGCAACGATCTGCCGTGGACGTTTGCGCCCCTGGAAAAGAGCGTGCGTTTTCATCCCGGAGAACTGGTCCGGGTGACTTTCGAAGTGCGCAACAATTCGAACCGCGCGGTGACCGGCCAGGCGATCCCGAGCTACGGCCCGCAGCTCGCCGGGCGTTATTTCAAGAAGCTCGACTGCTTCTGCTTCACGCAACAGACGCTCGCGCCGGGCGAAGTGAAACGCATGCCGGTGGTGTTCGTGATCGAAAAGGACCTGCCGCAGGACGTCAACACGGTGACGCTGTCGTACACGTTCTTCGAGGTCGAGGGCACCACCGGGAAGGCCGGTTGATGGAAATGGCCGAGGACACACAGCCCCCGCGCAAGGCGACGCCGTTGCAGGTCGCGAAGGCCGTATTCTGGTCGTTTCTGGGCATACGCAAGCGTGCGGCGCACGAACACGACGCGGTGACGCTGACGCCGGCGCAGGTGATCATCGCGGGCATCATCGGCGCGGTGATTTTTGTTTTGGGTCTGGTGACGCTGGTGCGCTTCATCGCGGGCTAGCGCAACGAATCGAGAGCTTAGGGGAGAAAGCAAGATGTTGAGTCAATCGGCTCGTTACTTCATTCCGGAACCGTCGCGGTGGCCGATTTTCGGCTCGATTGCCCTGCTGTGCATGGCGCTCGGCGCGGCGACGTGGTTCAACGGGGTGCCGTGGGGCAAGTACCTGCTGGTCCTGGGGCTGGTGACGCTGTTCTACATGATGGCGGGCTGGTTCGCCACCGTCGCGCACGAATCCGAGGGTGGAAAGTACAACAAGCAGGTCGATACCTCGTTCCGGTGGGGGATGAGCTGGTTCATCTTCTCCGAGGTCATGTTCTTCGGGGCATTCTTCGGCGCGCTTTTCTACATGCGCGTGATCTCGGTGCCCGATCTCGGCGGGCTGGAAAGCCAGCAATTGATCTGGCCGGGATTCAAGAGCGGATGGCCGGTTTCGGGCCCGGGCATCGCGGAGCAGTTCACACCGATGGGCGCGTGGGGGATTCCGGCGCTCAACACCCTGCTGCTGCTGTCATCGGGTGTCACCGTCACCTGGGCGCACTGGGGGCTGCTGAAGAACGACCGCCAGCAGTTGGTCTGGGGCCTGGTCATGACGATCGCCCTGGGCACGGCTTTTCTCGGTTTTCAGGTCTATGAATACGCGCATGCCTACGCCGATCTGAACCTGAAACTCACGATGGGCGCGTACGGCGCGACGTTCTTCATGCTCACCGGCTTTCACGGCTTTCACGTGACGATCGGCACGATCATGCTGATCGTCATCCTGTTCCGTTGCGTGGCCGGACATTTCCGGCCCGACCATCACTTCGGGTTCGAGGGCGTGGCCTGGTACTGGCACTTCGTCGATGTAGTGTGGCTGCTGTTGTTCATCTTCGTCTACTGGCTATAAGCCGATAACACAAGAACAAGCACAACCACAACAAGAAGGGGCGACGAACAATAAGGGGGGACCCGGTCAGTAGTGAAGCAGGCGCCGCACCGCGAGTGCGGCGTTTTTTTTCGGAGCGGGTTACAGCCTGGCGGTGATGATGCCGAAATGGAATCCGAGCATGAGCAGGGCGAACAGCGCGATGGAAAGCGCGACGCGTATGGTGAGCGCCTTCGCCATGCGTTCGGATCCGCTCCTGTCCTTGAGCAGGAAATAGAGACCGGAAAACAGGCTCGCCAGAATGAAGGCGACAAAGAGCAGGACGATGATTTTCATGACGGTATCCGGGTGCGGCCAGTGTATCCCATGCGGGTGACGCCTGCCAGCGACTGCGATGAGCGCTAGGTTCGAGTTCCAACCCACCTTGTGGCCGACGCTGGCCGCCGCGGCGGGAATTGCGCTCGCGCTCGCGCTCGGCAACTGGCAGCTCGGGCGCGGACAGGAAAAGACCGCGCTTGGGGAGCGGCTGGAGCAACGGGCGCGCGGGCCGGAGATCCACGTGTCGACGCGGGAACTCGCCGCGGGCGAGGTCGAACTGCGCCGCGTGGAGGCACGCGGCGTGTTCGAACCGAAGTACATGATCCTGGTCGACAACCGCGTACGGCGGGGCATTCCCGGCTATCACGTGGTGATGCCCCTCAGGCTTGGCGACGGCAGCCGCTATGTGCTGGTGAATCGCGGCTGGGTGGCCGCGGGTCCCGACCGCGGCCGCCCGCCCGAGATCCGGACACCCCGGGGGGAAATCGGGGCGAGCGGTCTTGCCGTGGTGCCCGGCAGACGTGTTTTCGAGCTGTCGGACAGGGTCGCGGAGGGCAGGGTATGGCAGAACCTGACGCTGGAACGCTATCGTCAGGCCGTGCCGATCCCGATACAGCCATTCTTGATCCAGCAGGATCCGGAAGGCGCGCCCGATGATGGACTCGTACGCGAATGGCTGCCACCCGACCTCGGCGTCGACAGGCATTACGGTTACGCATTTCAGTGGTTTGCGCTGGCGGCCTTGATTCTGATTTTCTATGTCGTTACCCATGTCCGGAGAAAACACAAAACCTAGGCGCAGCCTCGCGAGTCTCTGGGTGCTTCTCGGGCTATGCATCGCGCCGGTGGCCGCTTCGTATGTGGCGTACTATTTCTGGCAGCCCTCGGGACACGTCAACTACGGCGACCTGCTCGATCCGCGGCCCATCATGCCCGGCGGCGCGCTTGCGCTTGCCGACGGCGCGCCGTTCCGGTGGAACAGTCTGAAAGGAAAGTGGGTCCTGTTGACGGCCGATTCCGGACGTTGCGATGCGCGGTGTCAGCAGAAGTTGGTCTACCTGCGGCAGGTGCGGCTCGCGCAGGGCAAGGAAAGCGAACGCATTGAACGCGTCTGGCTCATCACCGACGATGCGCTTCCGGATGCCGCGCTCCTTGCGCAGCACCGGGGCGCCTGGCTCATCCGCGCCTCCGGTGGCGATGTCCTGAACCAGTTCCCGGTGGCGGGTGCGCTTGCCGATCACATCTTCGTGATCGACCCGCTCGGAAACCTGATGATGCGTTATCGGGCGGACGTCGACCCGCGCAACATGGTCAAGGACATGGGCCGCCTGCTGCGACACTCGAGATGGAAGTGATGACGGTGTGGCCGCGCTTTTGCGGGTCGCGCTGGTAGTGCTAAACTTCGCACTTTCTCTGAAGCCTGCAAGCTGATGTTTTCCAGCCTCGCTCGCCACTACGCTACTTCGCGCGCCTACCAGTTCTACCAGTTGACCAAGCCGCGGGTCGTGTCGCTGATCGTGTTTACCGCCGTGATCGGGATGTTCCTCGCGACTCCCGGGATGGTGCCTCCGCACGTGCTGATCGCCGCGACGCTGGGCATCGCGCTCACTGCGGGCGCGGCCGCCGCGGTGAACTGCCTCGTCGAGCAGAAAATCGACGCGGTGATGGCGCGCACGCGCAGGCGCCCGCTTCCGAGCGGGCGCCTCACCTCTTTTCAGACCCTCATATTCGCCGGCGCCGTGGGCGGCATCGGACTCGCGATCCTCTATCACTGGGTCAGTGCGCTCACCATGTGGCTCACGCTGGCGACCTTCGTCGGCTACGCGATCGTCTACACGGTGATCCTGAAGCCGATGACGCCGCAAAACATCGTGATCGGAGGCGCTTCGGGCGCGATGCCGCCGGTGCTGGGCTGGACCGCGGTCACGGGCGAGATATCGGCGGACGCGCTTTTGCTGTTCCTCATCATATTCGCGTGGACGCCGCCGCATTTCTGGGCGCTGGCGCTCTATCGCAAGCACGAGTACGCCAGGGCCGGCATTCCGATGCTGCCCGTGACGCACGGCGACAAGTTCACCCGCCTGCATGTCCTGTTGTACACCATCATTCTTTTCGCCTGCACCATGGCGCCGTTCGCGACCAGGATGAGCGGCCTGATTTACCTCGCGAGCGCGATCGTGCTCGGCGTGGTGTTCCTGCATTACGCGGTGAGGATCTGGGTGGCGTACAGCGACCGGCTCGCGCGAGAAACCTTTCGCTATTCTATTTTCTACCTGACGGCGCTCTTCGCGGCGCTGCTCGTCGATCACTATTTCAGGTTCTAGACGCTGAAAAAAATCTGTCGTTTCCGCGGTAAGCGGGAACCTATTCGGCGCTTCATTTCGTCCGAATGATCCGATGGATTACCATTTCCACGGGAATGACAGCAAGGGTTGTGGGGCGAAGGAACATTCTTGAGACCGATTCTATTCACGTCATCCATGCCTGCCGCGACATGAAGCGTCTTCTCGCAGTCGGACTCTTTCTCCTCGTCGCAAGCCTGCTCGGCGGCTGCGACAGGACCGATTCCGCGCCCAGGTTCAAGCTCACCGACGTGACCGGCGCCAATTTCGGCAAGGAGCTCGCGCTCACCGATTTTAACGGCAAGCCGCGCACGCTCGCCGATTTCAGGGGCAAGGTGGTGGTCATTTTCTTTGGCTTTACCCACTGTCCGGACGTCTGTCCGGCCACGCTCGCCGAACTGGCGCAGGTGACGAAGGAACTCGGGCCCGATGCCGAAAAAATGCAGGTGCTGTTCGTGACCGTCGATCCGGAACGCGACACGCCCGAGCTGCTCAGACAGTACGTGCCGGCATTCCATCCGAACTTCCTCGGGCTCTACGGCGACGCTGCGGCGACGGCACAGGCGGCGAAAGAATTCAAGATCTTCTATCAGAAGCAGCCGCTGTCCGGCGGCAGCTACAGCGTTGACCACGCCGCTGGGACTTATGTGCTCGACCCGCAGGGGCGGCTGCGGCTCTTCGCGCAGTATGGCGCCGGCGCGCCGGCGCTGCTCCACGATATCCGCATCCTGCTGCAGGTATCTTCGTAGAAAAGTTGCGGGTTGCGGCAAGCGAAGCGCACGCCGGCACATCGAGCTTCGTTTCGCGCAAATAAAAAGGCCGTGGCTTGGATGCCATGGCCTCGATCAACGGATTTCCCGCGCGCGCTTACGCCGCCGCGGTAATCATGCCCTTCATCTTCGAAAGCGCCTTCGCTTCGATCTGCCGGATGCGCTCGGCGGAAACGCCGAATTCGGCGGCGAGGTCATGGAGGGTTGCCGAATCCTTTTCGTTGAGCCAGCGCGCCTCGATGATGCGCCGGCTCCGTGAATCGAGAGTGTCCAGCGCTTTTTTCAGCCCTTCGCCGCGCAGGCGCGTGGTTTCTTCCTGCTCGATGATGCGGCCGGGTTCGGCGTCTTCGGCGGCGAGATAGGCGATGGGCGCGAAGGCCTCTTCTTCCTCCTCGCCGATCGGCTCCAACGCGATGTCCTGGCCGCCAAGCCGCGTTTCCATCTCGACGACTTCATGAGTCTTCACGCCGAGCTGGTCCGCAATGGCTTTCACTTCTTCGGTTCCCATCGTCCCGAGATTCTGCTTGAGGCTTCTCAGGTTGAAAAAGAGCTTGCGCTGCGCCTTGGTCGTCGCGACCTTGACGATGCGCCAGTTGCGCAGGATGAATTCGTGGATTTCCGCGCGGATCCAATGTACCGCGAACGATACGAGGCGCACCCCGCGCTCGGGGTCGAAGCGTTTGACCGCCTTCATGAGCCCGATATTGCCTTCCTGAATCAGGTCGGCCTGCGGCAGTCCGTAACCCAGGTAGCCGCGAGCGATCGCGACCACCACCCGCAGGTGCGAGAGCACCAGTTCGCGCGCGGCCTCCAGGTCATTCTCGTCGCGGAAGCGGCGCGCATAACCCACCTCCTGCTCCTGCGTCAGGATAGGGAAGCTGTTGACTGTCTGGACATAACTTTCCAGACTGCCGGCAACGGACGGTATCGATAACGCGTAGCTGCTCATTGACTCTCACCCCCTTTTGCGTAGTCTAGCACTCTCGATATGAGAGTGCCAAGGGATGTAAAAGTTCCATTGCAACAAAGAGATACAGGTTGGCGCTGACGGCAAAACGGTCTAAAAACAAGCGCTTAAGAAAGTGGGGCGCAGCGCTTCAGCGAAACTCCAGCTCGGACAGGTGACGGCCGACCGAGAGCCGCGCGCCGAACCAGCCGAGCCAGGCTGAGAACAGCAGCAGGCTCAAGCTGTCCTGCGCTGTCAGCGGGTGGAGGCGCAGGGGAACGCCATAGAGCCGGGAGAGGTCGGAGAGTCCGTCGTTGAGCAGATATACACCTCCCAGTACGATCAGCCACGCTGCGCCCCCCCCGGCAAGACCAAGCAGCGCGCCGAAATAGAGGAATGGCCGACGGATAAAGGGGTTGGTGGCGCCGATCAGCTTGGCGATCTCGATTTCCTCGCGCTGCGTCAGGATCTGCAGCCGGATGGTGTTGAAGGTGACCGCGATGAGCGCGAAAGCGAGCAGCGCGCCCAGCATCAGCACCGCCAGCCGGCCCAGCTTGAGCACCGCCTCGAGGCGCTGCGCCCACGCGGAATCGAGCTGCACATGCGCGACCTTGGGCCAGCGTTTGAATTCGTCGCGCAGTGCTTCCAGGGTTTGAGACGCCCCGTCGCTGGCGTCGACGACGAAGGCGTCGGGCAGCGGGTTGTGGCTGAGGCTTTCCACAACGTCGGCGAGGCCGGTGCTCGTCTTGATTTCCCGTAACGCCTGTTCGCGCGAGATGTAATGATACTTGCGCACACCGGAATGTCGTTTGAGTCGCTGATCGATCTGCGCCACGTCGCTCGCGCTGGCCTCGAGCGCAAGGAACAGGGAAAGCTGCGGCGCGGCGGCGAGTTCGCTGGCGAAGGCCTGCAGGTTGGCGAGTCCGACATGGAAGCCGACCGGCAGCGCGAGCGCCACGCCGATCACACCGACGTTGAGGAGACTCGCCACCGGCGAGCGCACGAGCCTTGCCAGCGTTGCGGCCAGCGTGCGAGCGTGTTGCGAGAGCCAGATTCTCATGCTGCCGCTTCCACCGGTGCCTCGGCGAGCGCACCATTCCTGAGCGTGATCAGGCGCGGCTTCAGACGCGCCGCAAGGTGCTCGTCATGGGTGGCGATCACCACGGTGACGCCGACCTGATTGAACGATTTGCACAGCTCGCCGAGTTCGCCGGCGTAGGCCGCGTCGAGGTTGCCGGTTGGTTCATCGGCCAGCAGCATCGCCGGACGGTGCACAATGGCGCGTGCAATGGCAAGCCGCTGCTGCTCCCCGCCCGACAGCGTGACCGGGTACGCCTTTTCCTTCGCGAGCAGTCCGACCTTGTCCAGCGCCGCACGCACCCGGCGCGCCGCATCACGGCGTTCGTAGCCCACGATGCTGAGCGGCAACACGACGTTTTCGAATACGGTGCGGTCGAACAGCAGCTTGTGATCCTGGAAAATGAGGCCGAAATTCCGGCGCAGGAACGGAATCGCGCGCGGTCTCAGTGTGCCCACGTTCTGGCCGTTGATGAGCACGCTGCCGCTGGTCGGACGCTCGATCGCCGCCATCAGTTTGAGCAGGGTGCTCTTGCCGGCCCCGGAGTGGCCGGTGATGAAGACCATGTCGCCGTCCGCGATGGCCAGCGAAATGTCCCGCAGCGCCTCGAATCCGCCCGGGTAGCGCTTATAGACCCGACTGAACGAAATCATCGAGAGAATTCAGTCGAGCAGCGCGTCGATGAATTCTTCCGCGTCGAACGGCCGCAGGTCGTCGAGCGACTCGCCCACGCCGATGAAGCGCAATGGAATCGGTTTCTGGCGCGCAATGGCGGCAATGACGCCGCCCTTGGCGGTGCCGTCGAGCTTGGTCAGCACCAGCCCCGTCACCCCCAACGCATCGTCGAAGGCCTTGACCTGATTGAGCGCGTTCTGCCCGGTGTTGGCATCCAGCACGAGCAGTATTTCGTGCGGCGCGCCGGGCAGCGCCTTGTCGATGACGCGCTTCACCTTCTTGATTTCCTCCATCAGGTGAAGCTGGGTCGGCAGGCGCCCGGCGGTGTCGGCCAGCACGATGTCGATGCCGCGAGCGGTGGCGGCGCCGATGGCATCATAGATCACCGCCGCGGCATCGCCTGATTGCTGCGCGATCACCGTCACGTTGTTGCGTTCGCCCCACACCATCAGCTGTTCGCGGGCGGCGGCGCGGAAGGTGTCGCCGGCCGCCAGCAGGACCCTCTTATGCTGCAACTGATAATAGTTGGCGAGCTTTCCGATCGACGTGGTCTTGCCGGACCCGTTGACGCCGGCCAGCATGATCACGAATGGCCGGTGGGCGGCGACGTCCAGGGGCACCGCGATCGGCCGCAGCAACTCGAGCAATGCCTCGCGCAGCGCCGCCTTGAGCTGGGCTGCTTCGGTGAAGCGCTCGCGCGTTGCGCGGGCGCGCAGGATTTCCAGCAGGTAGGCGGTGGCCGCCACGCCGACGTCCGAAACCAGCAACACGGTTTCGAGTTCGTCGTAGAATTCCGCGTCGAGTTTGCGCCCCGGCCCGAACAATCCGGACAGCTGCGCGCCGAGCTGCTGGCGCGTCTTCGCGAGGCCCTGCTTGAGGCGGGTGAGCCAGCCACCGCTTTCTCCGGTGCTGCGGGTCTTGAGGAAACTTAGCATGCTCTCGGTAGTCTGAGACTCCAGAGGTGAGAAGAACGGCCGTCGCCACAAAACATTTGCATCGTCGACCAGCCCAAACGGCTACAATTCTACCCGAAACCCCTCGAGTACAAGTGAGTTGACTGTGCGAATTCCCGAACGCGCGTGGGCGCTCGCCGCCGGTATGCTTGCGGCGGCCGCATTGTGCCTGAGCGGCGCGGCAGCGGCGGCCGATGCCGTGCAGCAGACGCTTCCCAACGGGCTGCGCGTGATCGTGAAGCCCGACCACCGTGCGCCGGTGGTGGTGTCAATGGTGTGGTACACGGTCGGAAGCGTAGACGAAGTCAACGGCGCCACCGGTGTCGCGCACGTGCTCGAACACATGATGTTCAAAGGCACCAAAGACGTGCCGGCGGGCCAGTTCTCGCGGATCATCGCCGCGGCCGGCGGGCGCGACAACGCTTTCACGGGCAAGGACTACACGGGCTATTTCCAGACGCTGCACAAATCGCAGTTGCCGCTGGCGCTCAAACTCGAGGCCGACCGGATGGCGAACCTCGTGTTGGCGAAAGAGGAGTTCGCCAGGGAGATACGGGTGGTCATGGAAGAGCGGCGCTGGCGCACCGACGACCGGCCGCGCGCGATGGTATACGAACGGCTGATGGCGACGGCGCTTGTCGCGCATCCCTATCGCAATCCGGTCATCGGCTGGATGAGCGATATCGAGCACATGCGCATCGAGGACGCACGCGCGTTCTACGAAAGCTGGTATGCGCCGAACAACGCGTTTCTGGTCGTGGTCGGAGACATCGCGCCGCAGGAAGTGTTCGCGCTAGCCGAGCAGCATTTCGGGGGCATCAGGCCCAAGCCCCTGCCGCCGCGAAAACCGCAGGAAGAGCCGCCCCAGCTCGGACTCAAGCGCCTAACGGTAAAGGCGCCGGCGGAGCAGTCGTATGTATTGATGGCCTACCGGGTCCCGGCGCTCCGCGATCCGGAGAAGGAATGGGAGCCCTACGCACTGGAGATGCTGGCGAACGTGCTCGACGGCAATGCAGCGGCGCGCCTGCCCCGCGCCCTGGTGCGCGTCGAGCGGCTTGCCGCTTCCGCCGGGGCGAGCTACGACGGCGTCGGGCGCGGCCCGGGCATGTTCTACCTGGACGGCGTGCCGAGCGCCGGGAAGACCATTGTGGAAATGGAACAGGCCCTGCGCCGCGAACTGCGCAAGGTTGCCGACGAAGGCGTGAGCGAGGAGGAGTTGAAGCGCATCAAAGCGCAGGCCGTCGCAGCCCAGGTATATCAGCGCGACTCGATGTTCTTTCAGGCACGCCAGATCGGGACGATGGAGACCGCCGGGCTGTCGTACAAGACCCCCGATCTCGCGCTGGAAAAGCTCAAGCAGGTGACGCCGGCCCAGGTGCAGGAAGTCGCCAAAAAGTACTTCGGCGACGATCAATTGACGGTCGCCTACCTCGATCCGCAGCCGCTCACTGACCGCAAGCCGGCGGCACCGCCGCCGGGGCTACGTCATGCGCAGTAAGCGCGCGGCACTGTGGCTCGTTGCGGCGCTGCTGCTTGCGGCGGGCTCGGCGCATGCCATCCTGCCGATCCAGCACTGGCAGACGAAAAGCGGTGCGCGCGTCTATTTTGTCGAGAACCACGACCTGCCGATGCTGGACCTGAGCGTTGAGTTCCCGGCCGGCGCCGTATTCGACAGCAAGCAGAAATCCGGCGCGGCGAGCATGACCCAGCGTCTGCTTCAACTCGGTGCCGAGGGCATGAGCGAGGATGAAATTGCGCGCGGGTTCGCCGATGTCGGGGCGCAACTGTCGGGAACCTTCAATACCGACCGCGCGGGGCTCTCGCTGCGCACGCTGTCAAGCCGCGAAGAGCGCGGGCAAGCGCTCGGCGTCTTCACGCGCATTCTGCAGCAACCCCTCTTTCCGGAGGACGTGCTGGAACGCGAGAAGGCGCGGCTCGTCGCCGCGCTCAAGGAAGCCGATACGAAGCCCGAGAGCATCGCCAGCAGGGCTTTCGATCGTCTGGTCTTTCGCGACCACCCGTATGCCCAGCGCAGCACGGGCGAAGTGGCGACGGTGCAACAACTCACCCGCCAGGACCTCGTCGATTTCCATCGCCGGTATTACATCGCCCCGCGCGCGGTCGTGGCGCTCATCGGCGATCTCAACCGGGAGGAGGCCGCCCGGATCGCGGAGCAGGTCACCGCGGGGCTCCCCCGTGACGGGGGGGCCGCGCTCGAGTTGCCGCCGGTAACCGCGCTGCCCGCCGCGGCGACCCGCTTCATCGCGCACCCGGCCACGCAGAGCCATATCAAGATCGGCGCGCCCGGCATCGGCCGCGATGATCCCGATTATTTTCCGTTGTTCGTCGGAAACCATATTCTGGGCGGGGGAGGATTCGTGTCGCGCCTTACCGAAGAAGTGCGAACGAAACGCGGACTCGCTTATTCGGCATACAGTTATTTCACGCCGCTCCTGCTGCCGGGGCCGTTCCTGATCGGCATGCAGACCAAGCGCGAGCAGGTGCAGGAAGCGCTCGACGTGGTGCGCGCCACGCTGCGCGAGTTCGTCGCGCGCGGACCTACCGAAGCGGAGCTGACGGCGGCGAAGAAGAACATCATCGGCAGTTTCCCGCTCCGCATCGACAGCAACCGCAAGATTCACGGGTATCTCGCACTCATCGGATTCTATCGCCTGCCGCTCACCTATCTCGATGACTTCGTGAAGCATGTCGAGAAGTTGACGGTAGCCGATATCAGAGACGCATTCGCGCGGCGGATCGATCCGGAGCGCATGGTAACCGTGGTGGTCGGTGCGGCCGAAACGAAATCCGCCGCCTCTTCGACCCGAAACTGACTCCTTGTCGCATGAACGCGGCGCGCGGCTCCGATCCATGAGGACGAATCGCGTGCGCATCATCGGCGGCGCGTGGCGCAGTCGCTTGATCCGCTTCGGCCTGCAAAGAGATCTGCGCCCGACCCCCGACCGGGTGCGCGAGACACTTTTCAACTGGCTGGGACAAGACCTCACCGGAACGGTCTGCCTCGACCTGTTCGCAGGCAGCGGTGCGTTGGGCTTCGAAGCCGCCTCGCGCGGCGCGAAACGTGTGGTCATGGTGGAGCGCGACCCGGCGACGTTCAGCGCGCTTCAGGCAAGTCGCGCGCTGCTCGGCGCGGCGGTGGTGGAACTCATCAGAGGGGATGCGCTAGAATTCCTGCGCGGCGACAGCGGTCGTTATGACGTCGTTTTTCTCGATCCGCCGTTCCGGGCCGTCGACTGGCCGCGGCTGCTGGCCTTGCTGCCAAGCCACATGAACCCGGGGGCTCTCATCTACTGCGAAAGCGCAGTGCAGCTTGAACCGCCCGCCGGCTGGGAGATCTGGAAACAGGGCCGGGCCGGACAGGTGCGATTTCAACTCCTCAAACGGACAGAACATGAACAACAAGGCGGTGTACCCGGGAACATTTGATCCGATGACGCTCGGCCACGAGGATCTGGCGCGACGGGCCGCGAGGCTTTTCGATAAGGTGATCCTCGCGATCGCCGACAGCCGCGCCAAGCGGCCGTTCTTCACGCTGGAAGAGCGCGTCGAGATGGCGCGCGAAGTGCTCAAGGACCTTCCCAATGTCGAGGTCATGGGCTTTTCCGGGCTGCTGATGAAATTCGTGAAACAGCACAAGGCGCGGGTTGTGGTACGCGGCCTGCGCGCCGTGTCGGATTTCGAGTATGAGTTCCAGCTTGCCGGCATGAACCGCGGCCTTTATCCCGATGTCGAAACATTATTCCTGACGCCGGGCGAGCAGCACATGTTCGTTTCCGCGACCATCGTGCGGGAGATTTCGATACTGGGCGGGGATGTCAGCCAGTTCGTCCACCCCTATGTGGCGAAGCGGCTGAAGAGCAAGATCAGGCAGCTCGGCGGCAAATAGAGGGTTTCTGAAATATGGCATTGATGATTACCGACGAATGCATCAACTGCGACGTGTGCGAGCCCGAGTGCCCGAACGACGCGATTTCGCCGGGCGAGGAGATCTACGTGATCGATCCGCACAAGTGCACCGAATGCGTCGGGCACCATGACGAGCCGCAGTGCCAGAAGGTGTGTCCGGTCGACTGCATTCCGTTGAACCCCGACTTTGCAGAGACCAAGGAACAGCTCTACGACAAGTACCTCCGGCTCACTGGCCGGAAGGCCGCTGAGCAACGTGAGAAAAACGGTAGTGTGTAGGTTGGGTTGAGGCGGGACGCCGAAACCCAACGTAAGAACCGCCGGCATCGTTGGGCATCACTTCGTTCAGCCCAACCTACAGCCTCCGCTACAGCCTCCGCTGATCCGCACCAGCCGCTTCAGCGCTGACAGCGGGGGCAGTAGAACGTGGAGCGCTGTCCCTGGCGGATGCCCTTGATCGGCGTGCCACAGCGGTGACAGGGCTCGCCGGCGCGATCGTAGACCATGAACTGACTTTGAAAAGAGCCGGCCACCCCGTCGCTCCCGACGTAATCCCGCAGGCTGCTTCCGCCGGCGCCGATGGCGAGTTCCAGAGTTTCCCGGATCTTGTCCGCCAGCAAATCACAGCGCCCGGGCCCCATACGCTGCGCCGCCTGCCGCGGATTGACGCCGGCATGGAACAGCGCTTCATTGGCATAGATGTTGCCAATGCCCGCAACGACGTGACCGTCCATCAACACCAGTTTGATCGCGGCCGTGCGGTTGCGGGTGACGCGATAGAGCCAGTCGCCGTTGAAAGCCGCATCGAACGGTTCCGGACCGATCCCGGCAAGCAGGGTGTGGCGAAGCGGATCACCGTTGCCCCACAGCACCAGCCCGAAGCGCCTGGGATCGCGCAGCCGCACGACGGTGCCGCTGTCGAGCACGAGGTCGAAATGGTCATGCGGCTCGGGCGGGGTGCCGTGGTCGACGATCCAGAGCCGTCCCGACATGCCGAGGTGCAGAATCAGCGTGCCAGGGCCGCAATCGAAGAGCAGATACTTGCCGCGGCGCCCGACGGCGGCAATCGTTGCCCCGGCGACAAGCCGCGGCAGGCTGCGCGGCACCGGCAGGCGCAGGGAGTGATTGCGCACGATCGCCGTCGCGATGCGCTGGTTGACCACGAACGGCACCAGTCCGCGGCGCGTGGTTTCGACTTCCGGCAATTCCGGCATGGCTATTTGTGTGGAACAGTCCCGGGCGGCGTGAGCAGGCGCCTGGCCGTTTCCCCCGCGAAATGATACCGCAGTTTTTCATCCGGCCGCGCGATTACGATTTCGGGTTCCCGCTGCAGAATCTCGAGCATGAGCGTCTTGCCGTCCCGGAATTCCATCTTGATCGCATCGGCCGGTTTGCCGCCGGCATACGGTTCCGCCCGCAGCGCGGCCGCATGGCGCCAGGCGTCAACCCAGCGATTGATATCATCCTGGCTCAATTCGCCCGTGGACGGCGAAACGTGCCATTTGCCGTCCCTCAGCGCGACCGTGAAATCGCTGAGTTCGAACCGCACCGGCGCCTCGTTCGCGGCGAACAGCTGCTTCTTGATCATTGGCGCGACGCTGGCCGGCACCATTGCCCCGTAGCGCGGCTCAACGGCATACACCGCTCCCCCGGCGAGGACGTATTGCTCACGCGTGACCGCATTGACGGTGCCGAAGCTGAAGTCTTCTCCATCGACGTTCAGTCGCATCCGGGGCTGATCGAGATCGAAGCGCGCCAGGTCTGTTGCCGCGAGGCGATGGGCGGACCTGGCATCGAGGATGGCGAGCAGACGCTGGACCTGAAAGGGATCGGCCTGAGCGGACAAGGGTGCGGTGATGAGCCAACTGTCGCCCTTTCTCTCGATCACGACGGGCGGATCGCCTTTGCGCTCCACCCGGATTTGTTTGACCTGGTCGGCCTGCAGCCGCGACAGCGGATAACGCGCCGACGCGTCGCTGGGCGGCTTGAGATAGACGAACGATCCGAGCGCCACAACCGCCAGCAGCAGAGCAGCATTAAGCAGTTTCATGCCGCCCTCTGGTAATGCGGTTTGGGACCGCGGTGCCCCGCCGGTGCGCCGCGCCGTTCATACTGCCTTGCGCCGCCGCCACCAGACCGCGGTACCGGTGATGACGAAAGCGAGCGGCAGGCCCATGAGAAAGGTAAACGCAATCAGATAAAGGGTGACCTGATCGATTTCGATACTGCTGTCCGCCGCCGCGCGCGGCTCGATTGCGATCATGTGGTCGGCGCCGGTCAGCCAATTGATGATGTTGATGCCGAAATCGAGGTTGCCGCCGTTGCCGATAAAGGCGTTGGACAGGAATTGACCGCTTCCGACAACCACCACGCGCTGCTGGCGGTCACCGACGCTGCGCTCGAACGCCTGCGCCACCGGGACCGGGCCGGGAATATCGCGCGCCTTGTCGAATGTGACGTTCCGATCGAGCTTGCCGGCTTCCACCCACCCGCGCTGCGCAACATCGACAAGCGGAGTCGCGTGCCACTCGTCGTTTTCGGCCGCGCCGATCTGGCGCGCGTGCGGGAAGAGCGTATTGAGCCGGAAACCGTTGGTGATCGCGTGCCGCCCATAATTGGCGGCGGCGCCGACCGCGAATACCGGAGGGCCGCTGCGCGGCTGGAGCGCCAAATCCACCACCGTGCCGGGCGTCAGCACCAATCCCAGAATTTCGGCGATCGGCTGCAACCCGCGCAGCGGCTCGGGGTCGATCAGCCACAGCAGGTTGCCGCCGCCCTCGATGTGGCGCTGGACTTTCTCCACTTCAGCCGGCAGAAGCTCGACCTGGGGGCTCGCGATGATCAGCGCCGCGGCATTGGCGGGCACTTCCTGCGCCACCGCCAGATTGAGGCTGTTCAGGCGCAAACCCTTGTGCTGCAGCTGGCGGCCGAAATCGCCCAGATCATGGTTGGCCGCGCCGTTCAGCTTGCGCTCGCCGTGACCGTCGAGCCACAACACCATGCTGTCGGTGCCGCGCGCCAGACGCATCAGCAGATTGGCAAAGGTCTGCTCGTTGAATTCCTCCACGGCGAGGTGCTCGGTGCGCTTGCGGTATTCGACCACCAATTCGTTCGGCGTGCGCACCCCGGCGGCTTCCGCCTGCTTGGGCTGCTCGCGCGGATCGACCAGGGTCAACGCGATATCCGGTTTTGCGCGCTGATAGACGCGCAGGCGTTCCTCGATGCGTTTGTGCACGTTCGCCCCGGTCGCGTCCTGGGTTACCGCATAGGCAGTGATGGTGAGCGGACCGTCGAGTTGTCCGAGTACTTCCAGGGTCGACGCCGACAGCGTGTTGCGCCCCGCGCGCGTGACGTCCCACTCCTTGCGATATTCATGCGCCAGATAGGCGAGCAGCATGACCAGCACGACGAGGAGCACCAGGGACAGGCCGTGTTGAACGAGAAGCCGCAGGCGCAGCTTGCGCGTCAATTCCATTGCTTCAGCCCCTCAACCGCATTGCGTCAAGCCTGCGGATCGCCATCACGATGAAAGCAATGGTCAGCAGCAACGAACAGGCGATGGCGTAGGTGTCGACCAGACCTCTGCCCAGCGGCTCGAAGTTCTTGAGCGGAGACAGCACCTGTACGAGTGCGGCCGGTACATGCCAGCCCCGGGCGCGCAAGCTGTCGCCCGCGGTTTCCCCCATCAGCAGCATGGCGAGCAGCGCGCTGAACGCGCCGATCGCCGCGGCCACCGGGTGCGCGGTGAGGCACGACATGTAAAGGCTTACCGCGGCAAAGCATGCGGCGAGCAGGACGAAGCCCGCGGTGAGGCTCGCGAGCAAACCGTAATCAAGCCATGTGCCGCCGGCGAGGGTGAGCGGCATCAGCGCGACCAGCCCGATCACGACCAGCAGAAACCCCATGAGGCCGAGGAACTTCCCGACCACGATGTCCGTGATCGACACCGGCGCCGATATCAGGAACACCATGGTCTGGTTGCGACGCTCTTCGGCGATGAGACGCATGGCGAGCAGCGGCACCGCGAACAGCAGCACCACGGCGGCGGTGGCGAAAGTCGGCGCAACGACAAGCTCGGTGACCCCGGGCGGGTTGGTCATGTGGACAAGGCGCGGCTGGATCTGCAGGAAATCATCGATTCGCTTGAGAAAGCTGTAGCCGAAGATGATCTGCATCACCGTCAGCACGACCCACGCCAGGGGCGAAGCGAACAGTCCTTTCAGTTCCTTGGCCGCAATCGTGAATATCATTAAAAACCCTTAACCGCCAAGACGCCAGGAGCGCCAAGGAAAAAGCATAAAGCACGAAAACATGGCAGAACCACGAACGACAAGCGGGCGCTTTTCATATGCTGCCGAAGTTTCGCCTTCGTTGCGGCGCAGGTGGGTTCGCTTTGTCGGCCTGGACCCATTTGAAACCTTTTTTGCCTTTCTTGGCGTCCTTGGCGCCTTGGCGGTTCAATTGTTTTCTTCGCGCTGGGTGAGATGGACGAACACGTCTTCGAGGCTGCTCTGGGCCGGGTTGAGCTGGAAGAGTCCCCAGCCGTTTTTCACGGACCGCGTGACGATCTGGTCGGTAGGGTCTTCCCCGGCGGCAAACTGCACGCGGAACACGGTCGCCGACACGGATTCCACTTGGGCCACGCCCGGCACGGCAGCAAGCGCTTCGGCTCCGGGCGGAGAGCGCAAGCCGAGCAAGATGGTGCGTCCGCTGTGGAATTCCTTGAGCGCGTTGATGGTATCGCTGTAGACCAGGTTGCCGTGGTGCAGAATTTGCACCTGATCGCACACCGCCTCGACTTCCGGAAGGATATGGGTGGAGAGGATCACGCTGTGTTTCCCGCCGAGTTCACGAATCAGGTTGCGGATCTCGCGAATCTGGATCGGGTCGAGCCCGATGGTGGGCTCGTCGAGGATCACCACGTCGGGCTCATGCACGATCGCCTGGGCGATGCCGACCCGTTGCTGGAAGCCCTTCGACAGCGTGCCGATCAGTTTCCTGCCGACATCGGCGAGACCGCAGCGCTGCTTGACGACCGCGATCGCCTCGCCGCGCGCGGAACGCGCCACGCGGTGCAGTTTGGTTGCGAGCAGCAGGTACTCGTCGACATTGAGTTCACGATACAGCGGCGGGATTTCCGGCAGATAGCCGATCTTTGCCTTGGCCGCCGTAGGGTCTTCGAGCAGATCGATGCCGCAAATGCTGATCGCGCCTCTGGAGGGCGCCAGATTGCCGGTCAGCATCTGCATCGTGGTGGTTTTTCCAGCCCCGTTGGGCCCGAGAAACCCGAGCACCTCACCGCGCCTCAGTTCGAGACTGATGTCGCTGACCGCCGTATGGGCACCGAAATTGCGAGTGAGCCCGCGCGCGGAAAGAGTGGTGAGGGTTCCCTGATCGGACATCGATAATTGGTGAACGGTTGCAACGTCTTGTGAAGTGCGCAAAATATACCTAATATGTCATGCTTTATGAAGCAGCAAGTGCCGTTTGTTCTCTAAATTCACGGAATTATCCCGCGACGGCCGCAACCGGTCGTGCAGATTATGATGAATCCCAGATTGCTTACCCTGTTGGCTTGCATAATACTCGCCGCTTGCGCACAGCAGCCGGTCAAGCCGACGGCAAGCGAAGCGCCATCGCCCAAGAGTGAAACCCAGCCGCAAAGCCGGGTGGTGGTAGCGAAACCCGCGCGGCGCCAGCCCCAACTGCCGCCGCAGGAACTCACCGAGCAGGTGATGTTCAAGATCATGCTGGCGGAAGTCGCGGTGCAGCGCGGACAGATGCACGTGGCGGTGCCGGCCTATCTGGATCTCGCGCGTGAAACGCGCGATCCACGCGTGGCGCAGCGCGCCACGGAAGTCGCATGGAATGCGCGCTTTGTCGATTCGGCGATCGAGGCGGCGGGCCTCTGGCTGCAGGCGGATCCGGAGTCGCAGCAAGCGCGGCAGGTCGTCGCGGCGCTGCTGGTCAACCAGGCGCAACTCGCCGGCGCCCTGCCCCATCTCGAGAAATGGCTGAAGGCGGACGAAGCCAATGTCGGGCAAAGTTTCCTGCACATCACCTCGTTGCTCGCCCGGCACAAGGACAAGAAGGCGGTGCTGGAACTGATGCAGGGGCTCGCCCAATCCTATCGCGAGGTGCCCGAAGCGCGCTTCGCCGTGGCGCAGGCCGCGTGGAACGCGCAGGACACCGAGCTCGCGCTGACCGAGGCGCGCGCTGCTCTCGACTTGCGGCCGGACTGGGAGCTTGCCGCCCTGTTCCAGGTGCAGGTGCTGCAGCGGCGTTCCGGCGCTGAGGCGCTTGCCTATCTTGCCGGTTATCTCGAGCAGCATCCCCAGGCCAAAGACGCGCGGCTCCATTACGCGCGAATCCTGGTCAGCGACAAGAAATTCCCCGAAGCCCGCAAGCAGTTCGAAGTGCTGCTCGCGGAGCATCCGAACAACGCCGAAGTCACGATGGCGGTGGCGCTGCTGGCGATGCAGGCGAACGACTACGATGCCGCCGAAGCCCAGCTCAGGCGCGCGCTGGAGAACAATTACAAGGACCCGGACGCGGTGCGGCTGTATCTCGGGCAGGTCAACGAGGAGCGCAAACGCTTCGAGGAGGCCCTCAAGTGGTACGGATCGGTGGGCGCGGGTGAACAGTACATCAACGCCCAAGCGCGCTACGCGGGCGTGCTGTCGAAACAGGGCCGGCTCGCCGATGCGCGCAAGCACTTGCACCAGATCAGCCCCCAGAACAACCAGCAGCACGTGCAGCTGACGCAGGCTGAGGCCCAACTGCTGCGCGAGGCGATGGCTTACCAGGAAGCGTTCGACGTGCTGGGGCGCGCGCTCGACAAGCTGCCCGATTACCCCGAACTGCTCTACGAC
>JACQOK010000352.1 GCA_016202565.1 Betaproteobacteria bacterium
GCCTGCGTCTGCTCCCGGCGCAAGGTGATTTCCGCAACCGGCAGCGGCAGCGCCTTGAGCGAGACCTCCAGGATGACCCCGAGCGTGCCGAGCGAGCCGACCATGAGCCGCGACACGTCGTAGCCGGCGACGTTTTTCATGACCCGGCCGCCGAAGCGAAGGTCGTTGCCCTTGCCGTCCAGCATGCGAACGCCGAGGACGAAGTCGCGCGCTGCGCCGGTGTAGGCCCGGCGCGGCCCGGAAAGACCTGCGGCGATGCAGCCACCCAAGGTAGCCGCCGGTCCGAAATGCGGCGGTTCGAAGGCGAGCATCTGGCCCTGGTCGCGCATCGCCGCTTCGATCTCTGCGAGCGGGGTGCCGGCGCGCGCGGTGATCACCAGTTCGGTCGGCTCGTACTCGACGATGCCGCGGTAATCGGAGGTGGCGAGGACATCACCGCGGATTTCACCGCCGTAGAAATCCTTGGTGCCGCCGCCGCGGATGCACAGCGGCTGGCGCCGCTGCGTGGCCTCACGTATCGCTTCGCTTAATTGAACGACAAATTCAGACATTAACCGCCAAGACGCCAAGACGCCAACAAGGGCGAAAGCAAAACAAGTCGATCACACACCATCAAGGGCCGGGAAAAGGTTCATTCGGCGAGCTTCATCGTCACCCTAGCTCGGGGACAGAGACATACAAAAAGTGCGAGAGGAGCCAAGATAATATTTCCGGTTGCTTTGTGTCGTGGATTTTCTTGGCGCTCTTGGCGTCTTGGCGGTCAGTCAGAACCGCGGCAGGTCGGGAAATTTTTCCTGGCCCGCCCGCACGTGCATGCGGCCGAACTCGGCGCAGCGATGCAGGGTCGGCACGGCTTTTCCCGGATTGAGCAGGGCGTGCTCATCGAATGCACGCTTCACCGCGTGGAAGGTCTCGAGTTCGGGGGCGCTGAACTGCACGCACATCGCGTCGATCTTTTCCACGCCGACGCCATGCTCGCCGGTGATGGTGCCGCCGACCTCGATCGAGAGTTCAAGGATCTTCGCGCCGAACGCCTCCGTCCGGGCCAGCTCGCCGGGCCGGTTGGCGTCGTACAGGATCAGCGGGTGCAGGTTGCCGTCCCCGGCGTGGAACACGTTCATGCAGCGCAGGCCGTACTGCTTCGACAGCTCGCCGATCGTGTTGAGTACGCGCGGCAGCGCCTTCTTGGGGATGGTGCCGTCCATGCAGTAATAGTCGGGCGAGACACGCCCGGCGGCCGGAAACGCGGCCTTGCGTCCCGCCCAGAATCGGGCGCGCTCGGCTTCGCTGTGCGAGACGCGGATCTCGGTTGCGCCGCTCGCCTGCATCACGGCCTTCATGCGCTCGATCTCCTCGGCAACTTCCGCCGCGTTGCCGTCCGATTCGCACAGCAGGATCGCTTCGGCGTCGAGCGGATAGCCGGCATTGACGAAGGGCTCGACTGCGCCGGTGGTGATCTTGTCCATCATTTCGAGGCCCGCGGGAATGATCCCGGCGGAGATGATGTCGGCGACTGCGGCTCCGGCCTTGGTGACGTCATCGAATGCGGCCAAAACACATTGTGAACGTTCCGGTTTGGGCAGAAGCTTGACCGTGATCTCGGTGATGACGGCGAGCATGCCTTCCGAGCCGGTCATGAGCGCGAGCAGATCGTATCCGCCCGCATCCAGGCCGTCGCTTCCGATTTCGAGCAGATCGCCTTCGATCGTGTATGCGCGCAGCTTGAGAATGTTGTGCACCGTCAGTCCGTACTTGAGGCAGTGTATGCCGCCCGCGTTTTCGGCGACATTGCCACCGATCGAGCACGCGATCTGGCTGGAAGGATCGGGCGCATAGTAGAAACCGTAGGGCGCGGCGGCGTCCGATATCGCGAGGTTGCGCACGCCGGGCTGAACGCGCGCGGTCCGTGCCTGCCGGTCGATTCCGATAATGCGCATCAGTTTGGCGAGCGACAACAGGACGCCGTCGGCGAGCGGCAAGGCGCCCCCGGAGAGACCGGTACCGGCACCCCGCGCCACCACCGGGACGCGCAAATCAAAACAGGTCTTGAGAATGCGCTGAACCTGCGCTTCGTTTTCCGGCAGGGCAACCACCATCGGCGTCTGGCGGTAGGCGGACAGCCCGTCGCACTCGTACGGTTTTACATCTTCCCGGTTGAACAACAGCGCTGCCTCGGGCAGGAAGGCGCGCAGGGCCGCCACCACCTGCTGCTGCCGCGTGAGGTCCGGGGCGATCTGTGCGGCGAGTGCCGTCATGGAGGGATTCTATCAAACGACCCGTTACCGGCGCATCCGCCGCAAATCAGGGGTCCAGGCTCGCGCTGACGGATAAGGATGCCTGTATATTCAGACCCGGCTAGAATGCGCTGACGAGCGTAGCGTCTTTCTCGAACGGGGGTATGGTACCGCCCATGACGAACGAATACCTGGAAATCATCCTGCGCCTGGCGAGCGCGCTGGTCGTGGGCGGCCTCATCGGGCTCGAACGCAGCTACCACGGTCGCCCGGCCGGGTTCCGGACCCACACGCTGGTATGCATGGCCTCCGCTCTGCTGATGCTGGTGACCGTGTATGAAAGCCAGTGGTTTACGTCCGGAAGAATGGAACGCGTTGTCGTCGATCCCACGAGGATGGCCCAGGGGATCATGACCGGCATCGGTTTTCTCGGCGCCGGGGTAATCATGAAAGAAGGGCTGTCGGTGCGCGGCCTGACCACGGCGGCTTCGATCTGGATTACCGCGGCAATCGGCATTCTGGTCGGGGTGGGTTTCTATTTCCCGGCCGGGCTTGCCACAGCGCTGACGCTGGGCACGCTTTCGACGTTCCGGTGGATCGAAACCAGGATGCCGACGCAGTTTTATGCGCATTTCATGGTGCGCTTCCAACGGACCGCCGCGATGCCCGAGGCGGATCTGCGCCGCCTGGTGGCGGACCACGGCTTTACCATCGCGAATCTGAACTATCGGCTCACCACCGAGGGCAGGCATTTCGAATACCGAATGGTCCTGTGCACGCTCGACGCCAACAACGCCCAGGCGCTGGCCGACACGCTCAAGCGGTCGGAAACGGTACTGGAGTTTCGCATCGCGCCGACGGGCGATTGAACCCCGCTTCGTGCGATCCGCGAAGATGCGCCACAGGGAATTGCCACTGAGCGCCGAGACACGGGATTCGGCAGCGATGAAGAACCGAACTTACGCCCGCGACGCGCACCCGGCGGTGCATATTGGCGCCCTGTGCCTTGCCGGCGCCCTGCTTTTGACGGCGATGGCGGGCAGAACCGCGACCGATCTGGCCGACATCACGGAGGAAAAGATCGCCCAGCTGGTCGAAAGCCTTGCTGCGAACGATACCGAGCGGGCCACCATCAAGAAGCGGCTCACCACCTGGAAAGATCTGTTGACCTCACCCGGGAACAAGAGCCTGGGGGAGGCGGAAAAACTGAAGCTCGTGAACGAGTTCATGCACGCCACGCCGTTTTACTGCGATCCGGTGATGTGGTGCCTCGAGGATTTTTGGGCTAAACCGGTCGAGTTTCTCGCCAACGACGGAGGGGATTGCGAGGACTTTGCGATCGCCAAGTACTTCACGCTGAGAGCGCTTGGCGTCGCGGACGAAAAACTGCGCATCGTCTACGCCGTGTATCAGAGAGGTGGAGCGGGTGGATTCACCGGCGCCCACATGGTGCTCGCCTATTATCCGAAGGCCGACGCCGAGCCGCTCATTCTCGACAACATCAATCACGACATACTACCGGCGTCGAATCGCCCCGATCTCATCCCCGTATTCAGCTTTAACAGCGGAGGGTTGTGGTCCGCGAGGGAGAAAAAGGGGCGCGGCAACGCGACCGACAGCTATCGCGCATGGGGGGATCATTGGCGTCGCGTGCAGAAGGACGATGCCGTTCGTTCCATCTCCCCGGAGCAGCGCAGGAGTCCCGAATGCCAGGCGCTCATGGGGCGAACTCCCTGGTGTAGGTAAAAGCGGAAACGAAAGCCCCCCAAAAAAAGCAGAGTGAGACAGGTAGCCCGGAAGAAGCGAGAGCGGATTCCGGGAGCACGGTTTTCTTTGGGGGGCCTTCGTTCTCGCTTTTCCCGTCCCCGGATTTCATTTCATTCCATCCGGGCTACTGCTTGGTGCCGATGACACAGTGGGGTTGGAC
>JACQOK010000353.1 GCA_016202565.1 Betaproteobacteria bacterium
GACGCGATACTGCTTGCCGCCGGTCTTTACCACTGCATACATGGATGACCCCACCTGCGCTTCTTTAGAAAGGTGCGCATTTTACAAAACGGCGGCCCGATAGTCAAAGAAAATCGCGGATAATTGCTGGTATCATTTGCGCTTTTTCTCTCGGGCACCCGCCGTGACGATCGACGCCATCCGCGAGTTCATCGCGGCCGACCTGCAGGCCGTGGACCGGGTCATCCGCACCCGCCTGCATTCCGACGTAGTGCTCATCCGCCAGGTTGCCGAGTACATCATCAGCGGTGGCGGCAAGCGGCTTCGTCCGGCGCTGCTGATCCTTGCCGCCGGCGCGTTCGGCTACCGGGGCCCGCACCAGCATGAACTCGCGGCGGTGATCGAATTCATCCATACGGCGACGCTGCTCCACGACGATGTGGTCGACGAATCCGCCCTGCGCCGCGGGCGGCCGACCGCCAATTCGCTCTTCGGCAACGCCGCGAGCGTGCTGGTGGGCGATTTCGTGTACTCGCGCGCCTTCCAGATGATGGTGAGTGCGGACAACATGCGCGTGCTGCAGGTGCTCGCAGATGCCACCAACGTGATCGCGGAAGGCGAAGTGCTGCAACTCATGAATTGCCGCAATCCGGACATCGACGAGGACGGCTACTTGCGGGTGATCCGCTACAAGACGGCGAAGCTGTTCGAAGCGGCCACGCGCCTGGGCGCGATCCTCGGCAATGCCTCACGGGAAGCCGAAGACGCGATCGCGGCCTACGGCATCCATCTCGGCACGGCGTTCCAGTTGATCGACGATGTGCTGGATTACTCGGGCGATCACACCACGACCGGCAAGAACATCGGCGATGACCTCGCTGAAGGCAAGGCGACGCTGCCGCTCATTTACGCCATCAAGCACGGCAGCGCCGGGCAGGCGGCACTCATCCGGCACGCGATCGAGCACGGCGGGCTGGCGGACCTCTCGGCGGTGCTCGAGGCGATCCGGCAGACCGGGGCGATCGATTATGCGCGAGAGCAGGCGGGCACCGAATCGCGCACGGCATGCGCGGCGCTCGCCGCGCTGCCCGACTCGAAGTATCGCGGCCACCTGCTGCAACTCGCGGATTTTGCGGTGACGCGCACGTATTAAGCGCGCATTACCTTGTGGGAGCCGGCTTGCTGGTGATCCGGCAGATTTTCGCGGGCAAGCCCGCTCCCACAGGTCGCCTTTTGCCTGGATGGCATGACGCGTATATATTGGCCGTAGCACGCCTAAAAGGGGGAAACAGGGGAGTGTCCGCGCCGGCCACACCAATTTCAATTTCCGGCCGCACAGGGTCTGGCGGCGGCGACCGCGTCGAAACGGTGGACGCGCGCATGCTGGCGTTGACGCGCTGCGTGCTCGCCTTCACCGCGCTCGCGATCATCTGGATCGACCCGTCCGAGCCGCAGCGGCTGGTCGAATTGACCTACGCCTCGCTCGGCGCGTACTGCCTCTACGCTGCGTTGCTCGCGATCGTCTCGCATCGGCTGGAATGGCCGGCGCCGAAGCGCGGCTTTCACTGGGCCGACATCTTCTTCTACGCCTATCTCGTTGCCCTCAGTGAAGGAACGAGCAGCATCTTCTTCCAATTCTTTTTCTTCGCTATCCTGGTCGCGTCCTTCTTCTGGGGCTTTCGCGAAGGCATCGCCGTCACGCTGGTTTCGCTGGTCCTGTTCACCACCGTCGGTTGGCTCGCCTCACCGGGCGGTGCGGATTTCGAACTCAACCGCATGCTGACCCGCGGGGTCTATCTTTTTGTCTTCGGCTATCTCCTTGCCTACTGGGGCGGCTTCGAGCGTCTGCTCAAACGACGGCTGCATCTTCTGCAAGAGATCAACAACGTTTGGAATCCCCGCTTCGGCGTGGACCACGTCATCGGCAGCAACCTGGACCGGCTGCTCGAATTCTATGACGCGAGTGTCTGCGTTCTCGTGCTCAGGCGTCCGACTACTCCTCCAGGTTTCCTGATGTACAGCGCTTCGCGCCGGAAGCCCGAGCAGTCGACGACCCCGAGCGCTATCACGGAAGGCGCGGCCGGCGCGCTGATGAGCCTGCCGGAAACGATCGGTGCCTTCTACCATGATCCGGCAGGCTCCTGGCGACACCAGTACCACGGCTATGCCGCGTATGAGATCGACACCCGTGCCCGGACCAACGCCTTCCTCGGCGAGTGCGCCGCCCTGGCCAACCTGCTCGATACGCGGGCTTTTATGACGGCGCCCTATGTCCAGCGTGATGGCACAACGGGAAGAATCTATCTCACTTCCGAGCGCGGCGGCTTCACCCACTCCGACCTCGACTTTCTCGCGCAGGTGTCGGGCGCCATGTCGACCGTCGTCGAGAACATGTACCTGATGGAGGAGCTGATCTCCCGGGCGGCGGAACACGAGCGTCTCGCCATATCGCGCGACCTGCACGATACGACCATTCAGCCCTATATCGGGCTCAAGCTCGCGCTCGACGCGCTCCAGCGCGAGGCGGGCGCGGCGAGTCCGGTCGCGCAGCGCATATCCGAACTCATCGAAATGACCGGCATGACGATACGCGACTTGCGCGACTACGCGGAAACGCTCAAGGAGAAAACGGCAATGCCCGGCGAGTTTCTGGCTGCGGCGGTCAAGCGGCAAACCGAGCGGCTGGGGCGCTTCTACGGGATCGACGTCGAGGTGAAGAGCGACATTTCGTCCCAATTGAAGGGGCGAATTGCGGCCGAGGCGTTCCAGATCATCTCGGAGGGCCTGAGCAACGTGCTGCGCCACAGCGCGGCGAAAAGCGCGTTTGTGTCCATTCTTTGTGAGAATTCCAGCCTTTTGCTGAAGATCGGCAATGAAACACGGGATGGGTTGCCAGGCGCGGAAAACTTCACGCCTCGCTCCATTCACGAACGCACGAAGGCGCTGGGCGGAACGACTTTCGTTGAACAGGGCCCGGACGGTTATACTGTGGTCCACGTGACGATCCCGATGTAAGCCGCATGGCAACGCAGAACGCACCGATTCAGGTTTTTCTCATAGACGACCACCGCAGCATCCTGTGGGGGCTGGAACGGCTGATCGAAAGCGGGATGCCCGCGATGAAAGTGGTGGGCAGCGCCACGAACCACACCGAAGCCCTGAAGCTGCTGGACCACGCAGCGCCCGACGTCATCGTGCTCGATCTCGATCTCGGGAAAGAAAATGGGCTTGATGCGATACCGAAACTCATTGCCGCCGGTTCCAAGGCAAAAGTGCTGGTGCTGACGGGATTGCGGGACAAATCCGTCCACGACAAAGCGGTGCTGGCCGGCGCCCGGGGTGTCGTGGAAAAAGAAGCTTCGGCCCAGACGATCCTGACGGCGATCGCAAAAGTTCACGAGGGACAGCTCTGGCTGGACCGCACCGCCGCAGGCAGGATTTTCGTGGAGTTCTCGCGTAGAGGCGCCGCCCAAGCGTTGGATCCGGAGCAGCAGAAGATTTCGGCGCTCACCGAGCGCGAGCGCGAGATCATTGCCGGGATCGCGACCAACGCGGGCGCCAACGCCCGGACGATCGCGGAATCCCTGCACATCAGCGAGCACACCCTGCGCAATCACCTCACCTCCATCTACGACAAGCTCGATGTCGCCAACCGGCTGGAGCTGTTCGCCTACGCGCACAAGCACGGCCTCACCGGGCCTTCTTCGTAGCCCCCTTTTTCTTCCCTCCCCTTTGATAATGGTATGGACGCCCCCTTCCCGAACCGGCATCAAGGTGCCAAAGTGGAAATGGGTTCAATCCACTTAAATGGAAAGGAGCGTCCGAGATGAAGATTACGACAATCGGGATCGATTTGGCAAAGAACGTGTTTCA
>JACQOK010000037.1 GCA_016202565.1 Betaproteobacteria bacterium
CACCTGCTCCGGGTGTCGTGTCCCTCGTCCCGCAGTGTGCCGTAGGTTGGATTGAGCGAGGCGAAACCCGACACCCATTCGCTCATTTCAGCGCGCTCAACACTTCCTTCACGCCCACCACGTAGCAGATCGTGGGCAGGATGTGGTTGATCGCGAACTCGTGATTTTCCGCCGTGTTGCTCGCCACGCACTCGCGCGCGATAAACACCCGGTAGCCCATGTCGCTTGCGTGCCGCGCGGTGGCCTCCACCACCCAGTTCGTCCAGAGACCGGTCAGGACCACCGTGTTCACATCGTGGTTCTGCAGCGCCTGCCCGAGGTTGGTGGTAAGGAACGGATCCACGCACGTCTTGTTGAGCACCAGCTCGTTCTTCAGCGGCCGGACTTTCGGGTGTATCGCCGCACCCTTGGTGCCGAGGATGAGCTGACGTGACTTGCGCAGCCCGTCCCACAGAGGATTGTCCCGCGGAATGTCGAGGAAATCCGCCCGCACCGAAGCGGTGATGTGGATCACCGGTACTCGCCTGCGCCGCGCAGCCGCGATGACGGCCGCGATGTTCTCGAGCACCCGGTTCTCCCTGATGCGCGGCGTGATCTTCACCAGGTCGTTCTGGACGTCCAGGACCAGGACCGCGGTCCGCTTCGCGTCGATGCGCGGCTTCATCTCTCCTCCCTTACGCGCCTACTTGACCTGGATTCCGGCGGCCTTAATCACCTTGGCCCACAGGGCGCTTTCCGTGCGGATGAGATCGGCGAACTCCTGCGGAGAAGTGACGATGATCTCGATCGCGAGCTTCTCGAACAGCTTCTTGAGCTCCGGACTAGCGAGCGCCTTGATGAGACCATTCTGCAAGGCGGTCACAACCGACTGAGGGACTCCCTTCGGCGCCAGCACCCCGTACCATCCCCCTGTCTTGAAATCATACCCGCTCTCCTTGAAGGTCGGCAGGTCGGGGAACAACGCCGCGCGCTTGTCGCCGCCGACGGCGAGCGCACGCAGCTTGCCGCTGCGAATATGCGGCAGCGCCGGGGCGATGGTGTTGAACATCATGTCCACCTCGCCTGCCATGAGCGCGGTCATCGCGGGCGCCGCACCCTTGTAGGGCACGTGCACGATTTTCACACCCGCTGCGATATTGAAGAGTTCACCCGCCATGTGGATGCCTACGCCGGTGCCGCCGGAGGAAAAGTTCATCGTCCCCGGCCTCGACTTGGCCAGCGCCACGAGCTCCTTTACCGATTTTGCGGGCACGCTCGGGTGCACGAGCAGCACGTAGGATTGGGCCGCGACCTGCGAGATCGGCACGAGGTCCCGCTGGACGTCGTAGGGAGTGTTGGGATTGAGATTGGGCACGATCGCGAGCGGCCCCGAAAAACCGAAGAGCAGCGTGTAGCCGTCTGGCGGCGACTTGGCCACGAGCTCGGTGCCGATCAGTCCGGCCGCACCCACGCGGTTTTCCACGACAATCTGCTGGCCCACCACCTCGGCCAAGGCCTGGGATACGGCCCGGCAGGTGATGTCCACCGGTCCGCCTGCCCCCGAAGGCGAGATGACCCGGATGGGCTTCGTCGGATAGCTTTGCGCAGCGGCTTGCAGCGCGGCAAGCTGAGCGAGACCGACGCACGTGGCGAGGAACACCAGCTTTGAAACGAGTTTCATATTTCCTCCTCCTTCTCGACAATTTGTCAGAAAAGCCTGACGGTACCGTCACCCGTCACCGCCACTTCTAGCAGTTTGTTGAAAAATACCAAGAGAACCGTTCGTGTCGAGCGTATCCCGAGCTTGTCGAGGGAGGAGTCGAGACCCGGACAGGCTCCTGGTCAAAGTGTTAGCACGCTTCGACCCTTCGACTGCGCTCAGGACAGGCTTCGGGCCTTCGGCGCTACGCTCAGCGCGAACGGAGAATTTCAACAAACTGCTAGTTGGCGGTGACGCCGGTTGCTTTCACGACTTCCGCCCACTCCTTGGCGTCACGCTCGAGCGACCGCTGCACTTCGCTCGGATTCATCTTCAGTGTCTCGGCGGCGTTGGCGGCGAAGACCTCCTTCGCTTTCGGACTCTCCGAGGCCTTGGCGAACTCGGCGTTCAGGCGTTCGATCACTTCACGCGGCGTGCCGCCCGGCGCGAGCACGCCGGAAATTACTGCGCCCTCCACCCCCTTGAGCGTCTCGCCGATCGCGGGAATGTCCGGCAGAAAGGGCGAACGCCGCACAGCGGCAAGGCCGAGGGCCACGAGCCGTCGCCTTTGCACATGCTGGATGCTCGCCGGGACGGTGGCCATCACCATTGCGATCTCGCCGCTCAGCAGGGCCGTCACGGGAAGCGCCCCGCCCTTGTAGCTCACGGGCGTCACCTGGATCCCGGCGCGCAACCGGAACTTCTCGGCGGTCATGTGCGTGACGGTGCCGATGCCCGAGTTGCCGAAAGTGATGCCCGGATGCCGCTTCGCCAGCGCGACCAGCTCGCGCACCGATTTCACGTTGACGGAGGGATGGGCGACAAGCAGCAATGGCGACGAGTTCACAGCGGACACGGCGGCAAAATCCCGCAGCGGGTTGTATTTCAGCTTGGTATAGATTGATCCCGTAATGGCGTGGGTGGAAAGGTCCGTGAACAGCAATGTATAACCGTCCGGCGCAGCCTTCACGACGAGTTCGGCCGCGATGATCGTGCCGGCGCCGGGACGGTTTTCCACGAGGACCTGCTGGCCAAAGCTCTGGGTCATTTCCGCCGCCAGCACGCGGGAAAAGGTGTCGGTCGCGCCACCGGGTGGAAACGACACGACGAGCCGGATCGGCTTGGCCGGATAAGCCTGTCCCGAGCTTGACGAGGTGGTTTGCGCGCCTGCGCTTGCGGCCGCCATCGCCGCGATGAGCAGCGCAACCACACTGCTGGAAAATCGTTTCATTGCGGTCTCCTCCCTGTTGGTTACTGTGCCGCGGACTTCCGGCCTAGCCGGTCTGCGTCCGCCTCACTCCACCGGCCAGCGCAGTTTCATGACCTTCTTCATGTTCAAGCGTCGCGTGATGCGTTCGCCGGCCTTCACGACTTCGCGCATGATTCCATCCTGATCGACCCGGGCAAGACGCCCGTCGCGCACCACCTGTTCGCCGCCCACGAAGACGTGTTTCACCGTGTTGCCGGTCGCGCAGTAAACCAGGTTCGAGACGGGATTGTAGAGCGGCTGCCATTCGGATACCGTGGCATCGAACAGCACGAAATCGGCGTCCTTGCCGGTCTCGACCGACCCGATGCGGTGCGCGAGGCCGGCGCCGCGCGCGCCGTTGATGGTCGCCATTTCGATCGCCTGTTCCGGTGACATCAGGCGCGGGTTGAGCCGGATCTCCTTGTAGCTGCACGCGCAATAACGCATCTCCTGCACCAGATCGACGGTGCCGGAACTTGCATGATCGGCGCCGAGGCTCACGTTCACACCAAGCGCCATCAGCTCGGGATGCATGCCGACGGCGAGATTGCCGTAGCCGTTGTGGATCGACGATGACGGACAGCAGACGAGCGTGGGCTTGCGCTTCACGAGGAGCGCGACCTCGTGGGGCTCGAGCCACCCCGCATGCAGGATGAGCATGTTTTCGTCCAACACCCCGAGCGCCTCCAGGCGAGCGATCTCCGGTTTCCCGTGCTGAACGATGCTGGCGTCGTGCGTGAAGTACGAGTAGCAGGCATGGGTTTGCAGGATCGCATGGTGGCGCTGCGCGATACCTTTAAGGGCGAGTATCAGTTTGTCGGAGGAATTGTTCATCCCGCGGAACGAGGCGCTCACCGTCAGCCGCCCCGCGTAGTTGCCGGGATACTTGTCGAACAGTTCTTCGGTCTTGGCAATGCAGCGCCCGGTGTCCTCGATCATGTTCTCCGGCATGAGGCCGGTGACCGCCTTGTTCTGGTCGAAGCAGCTTGCCGCGAGCACCATGCGCATGCCGGCCCCCATGACGGCACGCACGGTGGCATCGGGAAAGTAGTTCCCCGGCTCGATGTAGCACGTGACCCCGTGGCGCAGCATCTCGATGGTGGCGAGCGAGACGCTGGTGTACACATCCTCCTCCGCCATCGCCGCCTCGTAGGGGTACATGTGTTCGAACAGGAAGGACTGGGCGTTCGACTCGTCCGCCAGGCCCCGCGCGAGCTGGAACGAGGAGTGGAGGTGATTGTCGATCATCCCTGGTGTTACCACGGTGCCGCCGCCGTCTATCACGCGGTCCGCGCGCCATGCCTCGCTGATGGCCGTTGTCTTGCCGATCGCCGCAAACTTCCCGTTCCTGACCGCGATTGCCGCGTCGCGGATGATGCGCCGCTTCTCATCGACGGTGATCAACCAATCGATATTCCGTACCAGAAGATCCGCCTGATTCGTTGTATTCATGTGGTTTCCCCCGAAGCCGGCAAGCTAATACAATCGGCGGGCAGTATCAAGCATGCCGTTGACGATAACGCGACCGCGCGCACGGCGCTCGCCTCCGCCGGGCAAGCACTGACAATGAACCCAGCGAAAGGGAAGCGCCAGTCGCCGGCGAATCCGGCATGTTGTCCGTCTTGTTTACCAATGGTTCTCCACCAGCCATCGTCACGCCCCGGCACGTGGACTGCTCGGCCGAAAACGGGGTAGGATGGAGCAAACAATCGGGCGGTTCGCTGTGTCGCGCCTGAGTGATTGCCGCCAAAAAAACCAGGCTTAACGGAGCCGCGTTGCAAAGGAGGAGGTCATGTTCTTTCGTGCTCTCGTGGTCGCACTGCTTCTGGTTGTGGCACAAGCCGCATCGGCCCAAGCCCAATATCCGAGCAAGCCGGTCCGCATTGTAATCCCCTATCCGCCCGGCGGCGGTACCGATTTGCAGGGGCGGCCGATGGCGCAGATACTCACCGAGAAGTGGGGACAGAACGCGGTGATAGACAACCGCGGCGGAGCGGCCGGCATGGTGGGCGCCGAGATCGTCGCCAAGAGCAAGCCCGACGGCTACACCGTCCTCATGTGCGCCTCGGGCGAAGTCGCGCTCAACGTCGCGCTCTATCCCAAAATGGCCTACGACCCGGAGCACGATCTCACCCCGGTCAGCCTGCTCTCGATCTCGCCGCTCGTGCTGGTCGTGCATCCGTCTTTGCCAGCGCGGAACGTGCGGGAGTTCATCGCGCTGGCGAAGAAACGGCCGGGGGAAATCGCTTACGCCTCGTCCGGGGCGGGCGGCCCGCACCACATCGCTGGCGAATGGATGAAGCTGCTCGCCGGGATCAACATCATCCATGTGCCGTATAAGGGCGGCGGCCCGCAGCTTGCGGACCTCATCGGCGGGCACGTGCACAGCGCTTTTATCGCTTTGCCGGTGGTGGCGCCGCACGCGAAATCGGCCAAGATACGCGTGCTGGCGGTGACCACCGCCAAGCGCTCGCAGACGCTCCCGGATGTGCCGACCCTGGGTGAATCGGGGCTGGCGGGGTTCGACGTAGCGCAGTGGTGGGGCATCATGGTGCCGGCCGGAACCCCGAGCGAGATCGTGGCCAAACTGAACACCGATTTTGTCGGGCTGACCAGGCTGCCTGACATCAGGGCCAGGATGGCCACTCTCGGAGCCGAGCCCGTGGGAAGCACCGCGGCGCAGTTTGCCGAGGTCATCCGCTCGGATATCGCCAAGTACCGGAAGATCGTGAAGGACGCGAAGATCAGTATCAACTAGCGAAGACCGGTCAGCACCGCGGCATGTCCCCGGGCGATCCGCTGCCGCCCGCCGCTTCCGCGGTGGCGCCCGCATTCGCACCGGCCTCGTACCCCGAGCATCGCAGCACGGGTATCCGCGGATACTTCGCGAAAAGCGGGTCCGTGGCAGATAACCGGCAGAGATAGAAGCGCGCTCCGTGCTTCGCTTTCACGACCCGCACGTGGCGGCAGCTCTCGCACAGCCCGGCCATATGGCTGCGTGCGGGATCGTGATGTCCAAGCGTCATGTCTCACGCACCGCGAAACGTGGGCGGCGCGGGCGAACCCGCGTTCATGATCACTGTCTTGCTCGTCGTGAAGTGGTCGAGCATGCTCTCCAGAATATTCATTGCCGAGGCTGTTCGCCGGTAAGGCGATGCTTCAGTCGAGTTCGTTCGCTCGCACGAGCCCGGCCGTCCAACCGCCGTCGATCGTCAACACCGCGCCGGTGACGAAATCCGAGTCGTCCGAAGCGAGATACAACGCGCCTGCAGCGACATCCTCGGTTCGCCCCCAGCGGCGCACGAGCAGTTCTTTTCCCCATACCGTTGCCAGCGTGTCGTCGGTGGCGTACGCGGCGTTGAGCGGCGTGTCGATCAGCGCCGGCGCCAGCGCATTGACGCAGATGTTCTTGCCGCTCAAATCGACCGCCAGGGCCTTGGTGAACGCGATCGCCCCGCCTTTCGACGCGCAATAAGCGATGCGATGCGGCCGGCCGAACTCACCGGCGACCGATGCCACGTTCACGATCTTTCCTTTGCCGTTCTTCAGCATCTGGGGAACCGCCGCTCGGCAGCAGAGGAAAAGCCCGGTCAGGTTGACGTCCAGCGTCTTGCGCCACTCGTCTTCGGAATACTCGAGAAACGGCTTCACGAAGCGGATGCCGGCATTGTTCACCAGAATGTCCAGCCGCCCGAAACGGGATACCACGTCGGCCACCATGCGTGATACCGATGCGCCGCTCGCAACGTCGACCCCGAATGCCGCCGCTTCGCCTCCGGCGGACCGGATGTGGGCCTCCGTCTCCCGCGCTTTCTCCGCATCGCGATCCGCAATGGCGACGCACGCCCCTTCGCGCGCAAACATCTCGGCGATGCCGCGACCGATGCCGCCTGCCGCGCCCGTAATGACAGCGACCTTCCCTTCGAGCTTCATGGATTTTTGGGGTTCGCCTAACGCTTCAAGCCGGTGCAACGTTGTCGCGAATCTGGGTCCGGTGCATGACCCGCCGCAGGTCAGCGCTGAACGATTCCCGGCGATGCATGACGCAGCGGTTGTCCCACATCACGTAGTCTCCGACGCGCCAGGTATGGTACCAGGCATACTGCTCCTGACGCACAACGCACCATAATTCGTCGAGGAGCCGGTCCGACTCGGCGCGCGCCATCCCGAGAATGCGCGCGGCTCGATAGACGCCGTTACGTTCACGCCCCAGATAGAGCGCCTTTCGGCCGCTCTCGGGATGGGTGCGTACCAAGGGGTGCACGGGTCCCTCCGCGGCTTCCAGGTCCTCGAACGATTCAGCCGTGAAACCGTCTCTGAGTTCACCCTGCAGCGTATGCGCGGGATCATGCTTCATGTGCAGCCCTTCGAGACGCGAGCGAAGAGGGCTGGGCAGGACCTCGTACACTTTGTACATGTTCATGAACCCGGTGTGCCCGCTCCCGTCAGCGGGAACCTCCAGCGCATAAAGCGTGCTCGCCTTTGGCGGTATCGCGGTGTGCGACATGTCGGTATGCCAGTCGGCCTCCTGGTTTCCCAGGAACCCGATCGGATGACCGTTTTCCATGACGTTCGAGATGATGAAGATTTCGGGAAATTCCTGATCTGCGGCCTGCCATGCCATCGTGGGACCCAGGTCCAGCTCGCCGAAACAGCGGCTGAAGCGCACAAGGTCTCCGGCGGAAAGGTGCTGATCGCGAAACAGAATGACACCGTGATCGAGCCACGCGCGATGAATGACCTCGATGGTCGCTGCATCGAGCTCCTCGCGCAAGTCGACGCCGCGGACTTCGGCTCCGACCGCATCCGATATTGAAAACACGCCGATGGCGGCGCGGCCGGATCCTTCCGCTGCGCTAGCCGGAAGATGAGCATCCGGGGTAGATGCGCGCACGTTCGCCATGCTCCGTTCCTCCATAGGTGGGATCGACCGCGCAAGGCCGACGACACCCAAAGGCCCTACGTTCGCGTCAATCCAACGGCCGATGAAATGTCAGTTTGCGGGTACTTCAAGGCGAATGCAATAAATGAAGGACCGCCTGTTTCAGTCACGACCAATCCTGTCCGGGAGCAGCTTCGCGATCGGCTCCGCCATCTCGTAGACGCTCGATACCGCGAGTTCGTGCCCGAACGGCACGCCTTCCTTTTCCGCCCGGCGGCGCAGTTTCTCTTCGTGAATCTCCATCACCTCTTTGGGAAACGGCATGAGACCCGGATCGACGATGCGCAAACATCCCTCCGCATCGCGCGCCGGGATGACGCGGCTCTTGCAGTAGCGGCTGGGCGACCACGGAACATCGAGCACGCCGGCTTCGAACGCGCGCACCGTTCCGAGGGCGACGTCGCCATCGCCCATCTCGAGCGTTTTGTCGACGATGGCCCGCACTTCGCGCTCGATGAGGTCCTTCTCGTCCTGAAACGCCTTGAGCCCGTCGAGCCGGATCTCGCGCGCGAGATAGATCGCCATGCGCGTCATGCGCAGGCCTTCGGCGTTGGCTTCAGGCGTGGGGATGCCGAACGCCTCGTGCACGCTCTTGGTGGTCACACTGATCGCCCCCGCGATCGCGGCGAGCGTGCCCCCGTAAGCCACGAGTGCGGCGCATTGCGCGTCGTCATGCGGCCATGCGCCCATCCAGTGCAGCAGCGTGACCGGCGTGAAGACGTCGTGATGACCGCGCCGCTGCAGGTACTCCTGGCACAGCTCACGGCACGCCGCGACGGCTGCCGCGTCCTGCACGAGGTGCAGCGTCTCGCCCATTTCAAGACCGTAGTTCCTCACGCCCTGCGCGGCGGCGAGCAGGCAATCGAGCACGGCGGTGACGATCGCAATCGAAGGCGGAACGTTTGTGCCGGTGAGAAAGCCCGGCTGGCGCCGGTGCAGCTCGACGCCATGCGCCTGGTACATCGAAACGAGGCGATCGAGATACTGATAGTTGCGTATGCCCTCCCCGATCGAGAACTCCTTGGTGTAGGAGGTGGTATAGGCAATACCCGAGCCGAGGTAGCCCGAGTAGCCGCCCGCGTAGCCGATTTCGCCGGTGAGCCGCGGCATCGCCGTGCCGGTCAGCATGATCGCCGGCTTGTCGATCGCGTCGACCAGTTCAGCCGCCCGCGCCACGCCGTAGTTCACCATCGGATAACCATTGAGCATCGAGCGACCGGCCCGCTCGGACTCCTCGATCCCTTTCTGCGCGAGCTGCCATTGTTCGTTACGCGTGTAACTGTCGGTCGTCGTGGGCACGATGTCGGCGTGCCCATCCTTGTCGAGCGTCACCATCAGATGGCGGTGCATATCGAACGTGCCGAACCCGCCGCGCGGCTGTGTCAGGCAGCGGCGCTGCCGGTCGGCCTCCCGCATCACCCAGCCGAGCTGCTTGTGCTTCGGCAGCGCCTGATGGCGGGCGACCGCCGCTTCGAAGTCGACTTCGGCGCCGGTCGGCCAGCGCGCGAGATTTTCCCGGCGCATGCGCTCGAACACGTCGTCCGGGATACGGGCCTCGGACAACGGCAGAAGGCTCGGGTCAGGCGCAGCGGGCGCGTTCATGTGGCGTCTCCTCATCGAGCACCCGCAAGTTCGCGAGCGCGAGTTCGAGCGCGGCTTGCGGCTCGACGGTCGCAAGCAGGCCGCACGCATAGAGCAGATAGTGGGTGTCAAGCAGCAGGCGCGGCGCTCTGGGCTTGAGTGACAGCGGCTCGGCCGGGTCGGCGAGCGCAGTCATGAGCACGCCACGCGGATCGCGGCTCGAAACGATGGCGCCGCCCGTGCCGATGACCGCGTCGACCTGCGACAAATCCTTGCCGTGCTGGACCGTGACCGGTCCGCCCACCGTATAGACCGTCTCGACCGTGCCGCAATGGCGCCCGACGGCGAGCCGCACCGCCGCGCGCGCGAGCGCGTCATCAAGGGCGAATTCCTCGTCGGCTCGAGGGAGGCGCTCGACGTCCTGCGCGATCAACGCGAGAAGCTCGCGCACGCGCTGCTGCTCTAGGTGCGATTCCGCGGCGATGCGGTCGAGACCCGCCGCCTCCACGATGGCGGCCGCGTTGTGTCGCATGCCGAGGTCGCCTTCGACCGTGCGCTTCACCCGCGGCTCGGGTAATCCTTGGGGCACCACGCCTGCGGCAGGCGCCCCGGCCGCCACGGAGTGCACATCGGTCGTGGCGCCGCCGGGATCGATCACCAGCAGGGCGCCCAATCCCGGATGGCCGTCCACGCCGTCTGCAACCAGGCGCGCGCCCTCGAGCACCGCAGCCGGCGTCGGCATCAGCACGGCGTCGAATTCGGCGGCCGCGCGATCGATGCCCTTCGCGTGCACGATACGGTCGATGAAAACCTGCCGGATCGCCGCGCGTGCGGGCTCGATCTCGAGCACGTTGAATTCCGGCATCACGTTGCCGGCGACGATCACGGTCTTCCCGGCAAGCAGCACACCGGCTTCCTCGGCGGCCGCACGGTTGCCGGCATAAACGATCGGGCATGACAGGTCGCTGGTGCCGATGCGCCGCGCGTTGGCGAGGACGACTTCACTGTTGCCGCCGTCGGTGCCGCCGGCCAGCAGCAGAATGTCGGGCGCGAGCGCACGAATCGCGTCGATGTCCCCGGCCGTCAGGCGATAGGCAAATGCGCCGACCAGCTTCGCGCCGGCGCCCAGCGCCGCACGCCGGGCGGCTTCCGCCGTGAGTTCGCGCACGAGCCCCACTGTCACCATGCGCAGCCCCCCGGCCGCGCTGCTCGATGCGAGCCGGTACTGAAATTGCGGCAGGCTGCCGAGGCGGCATTCGAGATCCGCCAGCGCCGCGCGCAGGCCGATGGCAATGTCGGACGTCACGGTAGACGGCCCCTGCCCCGCGCCGAGAATGCGGCGCGACGTGACGTCGACCGCGCGCAGCTTGGTATAGGTGCTGCCGAAGTCGATGAGGAGGGCCGCAGTCATATCGGGATGGCGCGCTTTGCGCGCAGGTTTGCGATGTGTTTGCTCCTGCTCATGCGGTTGCCCGGCGCTCGCCGCGCTCGCGCGCCGCCAGATCGCGCTCCAGCCAGTCGAGCACGGTTTCGACGCGTGTCCCGGGCGGCGCTGCCCGGTCGAACCCCATCGCGAGATAGGTCCTCTGCGTCTCTTCCCACGAGCGCTTGCCGACGACGAGGTTGCCGCCGACGTAGAGCAGGATGTTCTCGAGACCGGCCTCAACGCACAGATCGCGGAAGCCGCGGCAATCGAGCTCGCCCTGGCCGTAAAGTGAAGAAACGAGGATGGCGTCCGCATTGGTCTCGACCGCCGCCTTCACGAAATCGGGCGCAGGCGTGAGCGCGCCCAGCGCAATGGTCGTGTAACCGGCTTTCTCCAGTGCCATCGAGAGAATGCGGTTGCCGACGATATGCGTGTCGGAACCGATCACGCCGGTGACCACGGTTTTCTGTTTCATCGGCCGCCCCCTTGGCGAGCAGTCATGGCGGTCTCCTCCAGAAATGTGTTCAGGACAGGACGCGAAGCAGCAACTTTCCGCGCGTGTCGCGGTTCTCGATGAAGCGATGCGCTTCCGCTGCCGACGCGAGCGGGAACTCGCGGTCGATCGTCACGGTGAGCCTGCCTGCGCGGTACGCGTCAAAAAGATCGGCCGCACGGGCGTTAAGCTCCTCTGCGGTACTGATGTAATCGGCGAGATGCGGACGCGTGAAGTATACCGACCCCGCCTCCGCGAGCTCAAGCGGCTGCACCGATTCGACGAGACCGGATGCGCCGCCGTAGTTGACGCACAATCCGCGGCGCTTCAGGCTGCGAATGCTCTTCGCTATCGTGTCGCGCCCGACGGCATCGTACACCACGTCCACGCCTTTGCCGCCGGTAATGCGCATGACCGCCCCGCGGAAGTCTTCGTCGCGATAAAGTATCACGTGGTCGGCGCCGCGCTGGCGGGCGATCGCTGCTTTTTCGGCGCTGCCGGCCGTCGTGATCACCGTGGCGCCGCGCTGCTTCGCGAGCTGAATGAGAAGCTGGCCGACGCCGCCGGCTCCCGCGTGCACGAGGCAGGTGTGTCCCGAGGCGAGCGCGAAGACCGAGTGGCTGAGATAGTGCGCGGTGCAGCCCTGAAGCATGAGCGCGGTCGCGACGGGAAGCGGCACGCTCTCGGGCACGCGCACGAGCTTCGAGGCAGGCACCACGGCAAGCTCGGCGTAGCTGCCGCGCACGATACAGTAGGCGACGCGCTCGCCGCGCGCGAGGTTCGTCACACCCTCGCCTGTCGCCGCGACAGTGCCGCCGCCTTCCATTCCGGGGATCATGGGCAGCGGGGTCTGGTACGCGTGGGAACGGGCGTACTGGCCGCTACGCATGTAGACATCGATGAAGTTTACGCCGGCGCAATCAAGCTTCACGAGCGCTTCGCCGGGTCCCGGCGTGGGCGCCGGCCGCTCCACCAGTTCGAGCACGTCCGGGCCGCCGAAACGGCCGATTTCAATGGCTTTCATGCAGGCTGCCGGCGTGCAGACCGTCTGCCGGCCGCGCGCCCGGTGCAGGTGATTGAGTCGACGCAGCAGCGCTGCACGCTGTCCACGTCGAGACGCGGCAGGTAACCGGACTCAAGCCTGATCGCCCCGGCCTCGAAGACAAGGCGCCGGTCGAGCAGTGCCGTCCCGGTCTTCAAGAAACCGTTCATCTCGCCCGCATTGTCGATGTGCTCGGCGGCGATCCGCGCTTCCTGCCAGCATCCAAGATCGCAGGCGACACCATTGCCGAGCACCGGCTGCATCCCCAGCGCGCGTATGCGCCTGATCGCAGCTGCGAGCGATTCGAGCGTCACGAATTTCATGAGCTTCACCTTGATGAACTGCGCGCACTCGAGCGCGGCGGTCTTCTCGATGTCTGCCATGCCGTAGATCGACTCGTCGAGCATGAGCGGCACGTTCGCGGCGCGAGCGACGCGAAGATGCGCATCCCAATCGCCTGCGGCACACGGCTGCTCGAACAGTTCGATATCCCGCGGATCCAGCGCACGCACGAAGGCGACGCCCTGCTCGGCGGTGTAGCCCTGGTTCGCATCGATGCGAATGCGCGCGCGCCCGCGCCCTGCGCGCTGCACGGCCCGCACGAACCGTGCGTCCAAGTCGACATCGAAGCCGACTTTGACCTTGATCGTGCGGTAGCCCGCGGCGAGCAGCGCATCGAACTGCGCCGCGACCGCCTCCTCACCCCGTGCATCGAGCAGGCCGACGAGCGCCACCGTCGCCGGCGGCGAGGGAAGGCGGTCGCCCTCTTCCAGCGTCTCCAGGGCGGTCCCGAAAGCGGTGGCCGTGAAAGGATGCGTGGCGGCGAGCCGCCACACTGACGCACGGCGCGCTTCGCGGGTCTCATCGACCAGGTGTGCGGCGACCTCGCGCGCGACGCGCCACGCGTCGTCTATGGTCTCGTCGGTATAACCGGTGAGCACCGTGGCTTCGCCCAGACCGCTGCGGCCCTCGCCGTCTGTCGCTGCAACGACGATGCTGTCGTAGCGCTCGACCGCGCCGAACGCAAGCCGATACGGTTTCGTGAGCGGCACTTCCAGCCGATAAGCGGCGATGCTGTCCAGAGGATCCATGACCCAACCTGTTTCGCCGCTCAGCACAGGGGCGGGGCGAGTTGTATTTCAGGGCTGTTATACTTTTTATTGTTATTATTATAGTGAAACCGCAGTGGCCCGCTACCTTGGCGTCAAGAAGGACGCACCCGTGCTGGCAATCGAGCGGATGGCGCAAACCTACGACGGCACCCCCGTCGAATACCGCGAGCGCTGCGTCACCACCGAGCGCCACGCCTATCTCAATTTTTCACGAGGTTCAGTAGGAGAAGGAACCGATGGTGCGACTTGCTGATTTGCCGGAGTGGGAGCGCGAGCACCTGCTCGGAAAAATTCCTGCTTTGCCGAAGTTCGGAATACGGCCGTGGGTTGAAGGCGGCCCGCTCGCCAAACGCCGCGTCGCGCTCATCACCACCGCGGGGCTGCACCTGCGCGGCGATCGCGCGTTCACGGTCGACACGAGGAACGATTACCGGGTCATACCTGGCAATGCGCGGGCGGCAGACCTGGTTATGTCACAGTTCTCCGTCAATTTCGATCGCAGCGGATTCCAGCGCGATGTGAACGTGGTATTTCCGATCGACCGGCTGAAGGATCTCGCGCGGGAAGGCGTGATCGGGTCGGCGGCGGATTTTCACTACTCGTTCATGGGTGCCGGCTCTGCCGTCACAAGCTACGAGCCCAAGGCGAGGGAGCTGGCGGGGCTGTTGAAGAAGGACGGCGTGGACGCCGCATTGCTGACGCCGGTCTGACCCAATTGCACGTGCGTCGTGGGCGCACTCGCGATCTATCTCGAGAACGAAGGTATACCGACCGTTCAGGTGAGCCTCGTGCGCGAGCATACCGAAGCGCTCCAGCCCCCGCGCGCGTTATGGGTCCCGTTCATGCTCGGGAGACCGTTGGGCGCGCCGGACGATCCCGCCTTTCAGAAGCGCGTCATGCTGGCCGCGTTGAATCTGCTCGAGCGCGGTGAGGGTCCGGTGCTGGAAGACTTCCCCGGGAACGCGCCGGACAGCGACGCCGTTGAGGAAATGGAAAGAGCCGCCTGCCCGATCAGCTTTGCGCCGAACAGGTCGAGCGCGACCCCCGCCGAAAGGGTGATCGATGAAATCGCACAACTTCACATGTGGCATGAGCTCGCCGTACGGCGCCGGGGCCGCACCGTGGTCGGCGTTACTGAAATGCCCTTGCCGGAACTTGTCCAATTCATTGCGGCGCGGGCGGAGAACACTGGCCAACCCAGTTTCCGCGAAGGCTTGCCTGCCGCGGACGCCCTGAGGCTCGCTTGCGAAGAAATAAAGACCTTCTATATCGAAGCGCGGATGGCGCAGCCCGGCTCGCATACGAGCACCGCCGTGCGG
>JACQOK010000386.1 GCA_016202565.1 Betaproteobacteria bacterium
CCCCCCAGGTCGGCACCACAAAGAAGTGTTCTCCCAGGATGCTCGACACCGCGTGCGCCATCGTGAGCACGGGTGGCGTCGCGGGTGAAATCGGCGTCACCTGGGAGGCCCCCAGGCCGGCAGCGGTCGGACCGATCAGCACGATCTTGTCGCGGTACTTGGCGGCTGGGATTTTGCCGCTGTAGACATCGAAAAACGAATCGATGGAGAAAGCGGGGCGATTGTCGTGATCGCTGTAGAAGAAGGTATACATCCGCAATGCCGGATCGGTCCTGATGCGGAGCTTTCCGACCTGCACCGACTCGCCGAAGCCGGGCTTCACGTCGGTTGCCGTCAGGTTGAGGCTCCTCATGGCGATCATCACGGACAGCGAGGGAAAATACCGATCGTAGTGGCGGATGAGCAGCGGTTCGGTGCGCACCGCGCCATCCACGTCGTTCCATGCATTGAGATGGCCGATTGCCGCCGCCTGCGCGCCCAGCGCGGGGATCGGGTAAAGCGGAAGCAGCCCGGGAAGCGGCAGCGCATCCTCCGGCGCGGGCTTCGCCGTTACGCTGTTCTTGATGAGGAAGTCGGGCAGGGATTTGTCAGGGTTGCCCTGAGGCTCCGTGAGCTGCTGGAACATCATCGGCAGCAGCACATTGCCCGCGCGCTTGAAGCTGTCAGCAAGCTTGCGGTCGGTATTCAGCGCCTGTTCCGCCTCGCCGAGCAGTGTGCCAAACTGGGCGAGATCCGGGACCGCAGACTCGCCTGTGGAAGCGGCAGCCGATGCTGCTCCCGGGCCAACGAGACTGACGGGAAGCTGGGGCGTGCTTTTCGCGTAGAGATCGAGCAGTTTGTTGATATAGACGAGGCCCGGGTCAAGTTGCGGCTCGAAGAAGAAAGTGCCATTGGCGATGACTTTGGCATTGGCGGCAGCCAGGATATCGGTCATTTTGGCGTGCACATCGCGCGGCCACGGCCAGCGGCCGATGTTGGCAATGCTTTGTTCATCGATCGCGATGACCGCAATCTTGTCGGACGGCACGCGCGAGGCCGCCCGCACCCCGAGATCGTAAGCTTTACGCTCCAGGCTCTGGACGAGATCCCCGTAAGCCGCGACGAAGATCATGATCGCCAGCGCGACCCCGAGGAATGCGTCGGACTTCCAGAAATCCAGTTTTTTCATCCCGCCCCCCCGTTTTCTTATCTGTTTGCATAGGGTTAACGCCGATCATTCACTAATTCTACGATATTGGCCGGAAAAGTATATGTTTATTTATGACAAGTGGCGTAAAAAAGTTCTCGTGAATACAAACAATTATGATCGAGGTTGATTGTAGGTTGCCACGCCATGCAGCTGACATGCTTTTTTTAACACACGAGCAGCGAGAAAAAGGAACGCGGCCACAGACAGGAGGCCCAGGCAAGGGGTAAATGACGAGGACCCCGATTCATGAGGGACGCAAGCGGGGCGTTTGGGAAGAGCGGGGTCAGCCGCCGAGCATTACACCGTTGGTCAGTGCGTTGGCGCGAGCGAATTCGCCGCCCGACAATTTCTTGCCGTCTTCGCCGCGAGCGCGCAGCACTTCGACCATGCCGCCCTGAGCCGTAACCTTGAAACTCGCTTCGGTCACGTCGGACACCTCGCCGATCTTGCCCACCACATTGGCAAAGCGCCGGAACAAGTGCTTCCGCGCATCGAAGATCTGGACCCTTTTCCCGGCGAGCATCGTCCATGCGCCAGGCGCCGGGTTGCAGCCGCGGATCAGGTTGTAGACCTGGTCGATCGGTTTTGCCCAGTCGATCCTGGCTTCCGCGGCCCTGCACCAGCCTTCGTAGGTTGCCTGCGATTCGTCCTGCGTGATTTCGCGGTGCTTGCCGGCGATGACGAGATCGGCGGCTTCGAGCATGGCTTTGATTCCCAGCGGGAAGAGTTTGTCGAAATACACCGAACCGATCGTGTCGTCGGGACCGATATCGCATTCCTTTTGAAGGATGATCGGACCTTCGTCGAGGCCGTCGGTGGGACGAAAAATCGTGAGTCCGGTCCGCGTTGCCCCCTGTATGATCGGCCAATTGATCGAGGAGGGCCCGCGGTGCCGCGGCAGTAGCGACGGGTGATACTGGATCGTGCCGTGTCCGGGGATGTTGACGAATTCCTGCGGAGCAAACTGTAGTACATACGCCATGACGCCGATCTCAACGTCCAGGTCGCGCATGGCCTGCTGCGCACCGGCATGGCGCAACGACTGAAACTGGAATACCTTCAACCCCTTTTCCTGGGCGGCCGCATTCAAAGGATCGATTTTTGCGCCGGCTTTCTCGGGCGCGCAGAACACGCCCGCCACCTCGTCGCCGCGGCCCAGAAACGCCTCCAGGACGGCTTTCCCAAAATCCTGTTGGCCGATGATTGCGATCTTCACGAGAGTTCTCCCGACAGGATTTCAGTGAAGCCTAACTTTTGCGCAGCGAAAGTTATGTCGGAACTAAAATCTTGCTGTCCAATAATCGCTATCTTCATGACGTTCCTCCTCGCCGCCCATCATGCGCGCAATGGATGATACGGCTGGACCTTGGGCGGCTCCTTGCTGAAAGCGCCGGCCTCCTTCATCGTGGCGATCTCCGTCTCGCCGTAACCCAGCACCTCGCGCAGGATCTCGTCGGTGTGCTCACCCAGCAGCGGCGAGCGCTCGATCTTCGCCGGCGAGGCCGACAGCTTGATCGGCATGCCCACGTTATACCACTTGCCACGCTGCGGATGGTCGATCTCGACGTACATTTCCCGCAGCCTCACGTGCTCGTCGTTTGCCAGGTCGTCGGTCGACATGATCGGGCCGCACGGCACATTGAGTTCGTTGAGGATCGCCATTAACTCGCGCTTGGTGTAGTTGGACGAGAACTCATTGAGCAGGCGCCACATCTCGTTCTGGTTCTTGCGCCGATCGCCGATCTTTGCAAAACGCGGATCCGTCGCGAATTTCTCACCGCCGACGCGCTTCGCGAGCGCATCCCACACCGCCTCCTGCACCACGATGTAGAGGTAGTCATCGGGGCCGCCGGGTTTGCACCGGATGGCATTGCCGAGTTGACCGCCACCGGAGTCATTCCCCCCGCGCGGCACGGCTTTCAAACCCTGGGTCGGTACCGAGTACTCGCTGAGCGGGCCGCGCGTCAGGCGCTGGTGGTCGCGGAACTTCACGCGGCACAGGTTCATGATGCCGTCCATCATGGCGACTTCGACGTATTGACCCTGGCCGGTTCGATTGCGATGATGCAGCGCGGCGAGAATACCGATCACGAGATGCAGCCCGGTGCCGGAATCGCCGATCTGCGCGCCGGTCACGAAGGGCGGGCCGTCCAGCACGCCGGTCGTGCTCATCGCCCCGCCCATCGCCTGCGCGACGTTCTCGTAGGCCTTGAATTCGGCGTAGGGGCCGCTCGACCCGAAGCCCTTGATCGAGGCCATCACGATGCGCGGGTTGATCGCGTGGACTTTCTCCCACGAGAACCCCAGCCGTTCGATCACGCCGGGACCGAAGTTCTCCATCACCACGTCGCATTGCTTCAACAGCTCGATGAACACTTCCTTGCCGGCCGGGTTCTTCATGTTCACCGTGATCGAGCGCTTGTTGCAGTTGAGCATGGTGAAGTAGAGGCTGTCGGCGTTGGGCACGTCGCGCAGTTGCCCGCGCGTGATGTCGCCAGTGGGCGGCTCGAGCTTGATCACGTCGGCGCCCAGCCACGCCATCAGCTGCGAGCCGGTCGGCCCGGCCTGCACGTGCGTCATGTCGAGGATGCGGATTCCCTTGAGTGCTTCCATTCTGATCTCCAAAAATTCTGCGGCAGGTGAAAGGCGACCTGCCTGTCTAACTTATTTCTTTTTTGCGCTCGGATTCAGGCTCGTGATGCGGCCGCTTTCGGTGCCGGCGGTTTCATCGATGACGGCATTGATGAGCGTGGGCTTGCGCAAGCGGATGGCTTCTTCCATCGCCTTGCGCAACTCGGCCG
>JACQOK010000354.1 GCA_016202565.1 Betaproteobacteria bacterium
ACCGATATCTTCAGCTATACGGTGACCGATTCGGATGGCAGCACGGCCATCGGCCACGTCACCATTACCATCGTGGACGACGTGCCAACAGCGAATTCGGATCCCAGGGCGGCGGACTCCGGGCAAACGTTGTCGGTGGACGCGCAGACGGGTGTCCTGTCGAATGACGTGTTCGGGGCCGATGGCAAGGATGCCGACGGCGGCGTGGTGGGTGTTGCAACTGGCAGCGACACCTCTTCCCCGCTGTCCGGCAATGTTGGCTCCGAAATCCCGGGAAGCTTCGGCAAGCTGACGCTGAATGCGGATGGCAGCTACACCTATATCGCCAATGCGAACGCGGAAGACGGGGTTGACCACTTCGTCTACACCATCAAGGACGGCGACGGCGACCTGTCAACGGCCACTCTGGACATCACGGTGCACAAAACGGGACCGTCGCCGGTTTCGGCTTCGGTGCTGGTGGATGAGGCAGCGCTCGATCTGACTAAGGATGGCGCGGATCTCGCTGCAGGCGCGATGACGGGAACCAATCCGTCGAGCATGCAGGAGACGGCGAGCGGTACGCTCAATCTGCCGGCGGGCGTGACCGTGGTAGCCGGCGCACAGCAGGATCAGGAAGGATCGTTCGGCCTCGGCCTCCTGCACGTCAATACCGACGGAACATTCGTCTACACGCTGGTGCGCAATCTTCTGACGGATCCGGCGAACGACGGGAGGAACAACGTCAACGGTGCTGAAACATTCACCGTGGCGATCCAGGATGCGGCCGGCAATGCCAGCACGGGCACTATCACCGTAAACATCACCGACGATGCACCGGTGCTCTCCATCAACAACGGAATTCTGCGCAACGAACCGGGGATCACCGTGACGGGGCGCCTGGCGGACATCGGCGCTGACGTGCAGGGCGCAACGCTTGCGCTGAGCAACGATGTGACGGCGTTGAACAACCTGAAGCTCAAATCGCTCGATCAAATCGTCATCCATTCCGTTTCGGCAGACGGCACCACGCTGACCGCGACAGCGGCTGGCGACGTCGTGTTCACGCTCACCACGAACGCAGGCAACGGTACCTATACGCTCACAACGTTCCGGCCGCTCGATCTCGCGTTGCTGGAATCGAAGATCAGCAGTTCGTCTGTAGGCGGTGCGCCGCAGCCGGCCTATTACATTTACAACGACGGTCGTGTGAGCGCGGTCAACACGAGCGGCGGTTCCCCCGGCCAGGACTGGGAAGTCAAAATCTCCGGTTTCGGCAACGACCGGGTGCAGGCGGCAACCGACGGTTTCGGTCTCAACAACAACCTGATGAATGTTGGCGAGACGGTTCGCTTCGAGCTGGACAACGAGGGCGCCTCCGGCGGCAAGGACGTTATTTACCAGGTCAAGATCGGTCTGAACCAGCAGTTCGATCCGGCCAACATCAAACTCTCTTACACCGCGTCCGTGGTCAATGGCAGCGACCAGCAAGTCGCGACCATTTCCGGAACCAACAACACTGATGTGACGCGGGATGCAACGGGGCACTGGATATTGACGGTGAAGATGACCTCGGCTCAGATTCAGGCCGGCTACATGCTGGATTACGTGGACGTGACGGTGGCGAGCGTTACGAACAACCAGAGCTTCAAGATCGACTCGTGGCAGTCCTTCTCGCTGCAGGACGGGCCGCCGGTGACGCTGCCGGTAGCCTTCGCCACGGTGGACGGCGATGGCGATTCGGAGAGCGGGGTATTACATCTCAGCTTCCAGAACCAGCTCCTGCTGCAAGGCGGCAGCGGCAATGAAGTACTGGTTGGCGGAGCCGGAAACGAGATACTGATCGGCGGGGCGGGCAATGACATCCTGGTAGGCGGCGCGGGAAACGACATTTTCAGATGGCTTGCCGCAGACAAAGGAACGCTCGCCTCTCCTGCGGTAGACAAAATCGTGGACTTCGGCAACGGAAACAACGCGCTCGACCTCAAGGATCTGCTGACGGGGGAACACGACGGCGCCGGCGCAAGCCTGTCCAACCTGAGCGCCTACCTGCACTTCAGCTACGATGCGACGACCAACACCACCACGCTCAACGTCAATTCGCAGGGCAGTATCGCAGGCGGCGCGGTGGACCAGCAGATTGTCCTGCTGAACTTCGATGTGACGCCGCTCGGCGGATCGGACGGCGCCATCATTCAGAACCTGCTCAACCAGGGCAGGCTCATTACCGATCACTGAGCCGGAGTCTGCGGCGCGGCGCGGGCGTAAGAAGCCTCGGTATAAGACTGAAGAGCTGGAGGACATGACGGACGAGCGGGGTATTCGGCGCGCAGCCTCGACGCCGGGGGCCGCAGCCGGCACAGTGCCGTTGCGCATGACGCCGCTTGCGCCCGGCGAGCCCGCGCCATGGTTCACGTGTCGCACGCGGCGCAACGAACACTACGCGTTCGACACCGTGGCCGGACGGCATGTGGTGCTCTGCTTCTTCGGGTCCGCTGCACATCCTGCGGCAGCGCGGGTGTTAAGCGAAGTTGCGCGCCATCGCAGCCGGTTTGATGACCGCGATGTCTGCTTTTTCGGTGTCTCGGTCGATCCGGAGGACGAGACCGGTGAACGCGTGAGCGACGCGATTCCCGGCATTCGCTACTTCTGGGATTTCGATCGCTCGGTGAGCGCCTTGTACGGCGCTGCGCGGGGGAACGACGTCTATCAACCGCTCACTTACTTGCTGGACCCGGCGCTGCGAATTCTCGCCGTACTGCCGGTCTGCGCGGCGGGAGAGGGCCACGTTCCCGCACTGCTCGAACTCCTCGATCGATTGCCCGCCATCCCCCCACCGCATCCCGCCGCGGCTCAGGCGCCGGTTCTTGTCTTGCCACGCGTGTTCGAGCCAGAGTTATGCCGTGCATTGGTCAACCACTATATCGCACGCGGCGGAGAGGACTCGGGCTTCATGCGCGATATCGGCGGGAAAACCGTGCCGATCATCGAGTATGGCCACAAGCGACGCCGCGATTGCGCGATCGCGGACGAAGAGCTGCGCCGCGCGTGCGCCGTGCGCATCTACCACCGTGTGGTGCCGGAGACGGAGAAAGCGTTCCAGTTTCGTGCCACGCGCATGGAACGGTATATTCTCGCTTGCTACGACAGCGCGGAAGGCGGACACTTCCGGCCCCATCGGGACAATACCACGAAGGGGACGGCTCACCGCCGATTCGCGGTCTCACTGTTCCTCAATACGGGCGAGTACACGGGGGGCTATCTGCGCTTTCCAGAATTCGGCTCGGCGCTCTACACTGCGCCGGTCGGCGGTGCGGTGGTGTTTTCCTGTTCGCTACTCCACGAGGCGACCGCCGTGACGCGGGGTCGCCGCTACATGTTCCTGCCGTTTCTCTATGACGAGGCGGCACGCCGCATCCGCGAGGAGAACTCCCGGTTTCTTGAAAGCGGACGTCGCGACGTTTGACAGTGTGGCGGCGCCGATGACGCCGCTGCGGCCTTGCTGAACACGCGCTTGATTCCGCGCCATCGACGGCTTTCGTCGGAATGACGGCGGCTTTGTGATCCCGGGCTGGCGTTCGCTGTGATTGTGATATGTTGCAGGTTGGAACGTTGCCCGCTATGTCCCGCCTGCCGCCGTACGAAAATCTCACCCCCGACCGCATTCTCGATGCCGTAGAGTCCTGCGGCTACCGCTGCGACGGGCGGCTGCTCGCATTGAACAGTTTCGAAAACCGCGTCTATCTCGTGTACCTGGAAGAACAGCCTGCGGTGGTCGCGAAGTTCTATCGCCCGGATCGCTGGCCGGATGCGGCGATCCTGGAGGAACACGAGTTCGCACTGGAGCTTGCAGAGCGTGAGATCCCGGTAGTGGCGCCGCTGGTCATCGCCGGGCGTACGCTTAACGAGCACGCGGGTTATCGTTTCGCGCTCTATCCGCGCCGGCCCGGACGCAGTCCGGAACTCGAGAACCGGGACACGCTCACCTGGCTCGGGCGTTTCATCGGCCGCATCCACGCCGTCGGGGCACTCAAGCCCTTTGTCCACCGCCCGCTCCTCGACGCTGAAAGTTTCGGCAAAGAGCCCTCCCGCTTCGTGCTCGAAAACGACTTCGTGCCGCCCGATCTGCGTGACGCCTACCACAGTGTTGTGGACGACGTACTGGAACGCGTCGTGCGCAGTTACCAGCGTGCGGGGCCGGTGAAGACCATCCGTCTGCACGGCGACTGCCACGCCGGGAATATCCTGTGGAACGAGGAGGGGCCGCACTTCGTTGACCTCGACGACGCGCGCACGGGACCGGCCATGCAGGATGTATGGATGTGCCTTTCGGGAGATCGCCGGGCAATGGAAGCGCAATTGGCGGCGGTGATGGCAGGCTACCGTGAGTTCTGCGACTTCGATCCTGCCGAACTCGTCCTGATCGAGGCTCTGCGCACGCTGCGCATGGTTCACTATGCGGGGTGGCTCGCGCGGCGGTGGAGCGATCCGGCATTCCCGGCGAATTTTCCGTTCTTCAATACCCAGCGCTATTGGCAGGACCACATTCTTTCCCTGCGCGAGCAGGCCGCGTTGCTCGACGAGCCGCCGCTGGAACTGGCCGTGTGAGAATGTTGCTCGACATCATGGTCCCGGTTGCCATCGTCTACGGCTGCGTGGTTGCGCTGGTGTTCGTATTCCAGTCGCACCTCGTCTACTACCCGCAGATCGGGCGCGAGGTCGCGATCACGCCGCAGGCTTACGGGCTTGCCTACGAGACGGTGGAAATCGCGACCGAGGACGGCGAGAAGCTCGCTGCGTGGTGGGTGCCGGCAACCGACGCGCGGGGCACGGTGCTGATATTCCACGGCAACGCCGGCAACATTTCGCACCGCCTCGACTATCTGCTGATGTTCAGCCGTCTGCGTTATTCGACGCTCATCGTCGACTACCGCGGCTATGGCACGAGCACCGGCTCGCCCTCGGAGGAGGGGACCTATCGCGACGCCACGGCGGCCTGGCGCTACCTTACGGTACAGCGCGGCGTTCGTGGCGCGGACATCGTGCTCTTCGGTGAATCGCTGGGCGCGGCGGTGGCGTCGTGGCTCGCGGCGCGCCATGCTCCGCGCGCCTTGATCCTCGCCTCGACCTTCACCTCGGCGATCGACCTGGGCGCGCAGGTCTACTGGTTTCTGCCGGTACGGCTGATCAGCCGCTTCCGCTATGACAATCTTTCCAATCTGGGCGCAGTGAAGGCGCCGGTGCTGATCATGCACAGCCGGGATGACGACATCGTGCCGTTCGCACACGGGCAGCAGCTGTTCGCCGCAGCCCGCGAGCCGAAGCAGTTCCTGGAGCTGCGCGGCGGGCACAACAGCGGCTTTGTCTTCGCGCGCGAAGAATGGGTCCGGGCGCTGGCGGATTTCCTTGACCGGCATGCGCCTGAAGGCCGGGGACAGTAGGCCAATCTCCGCTTTCATTCGCTTAGAATGGACGCATGCGGCCAGAAAACGCAAAACGGACATGGCAGCCAGGCGCTTGAAAATCGGCATCGCGCTCGGATCGGGATCGGGGCGCGGCTGGGCACACATCGGCGTGCTGCGCGCGCTCGACGATGCAGGCATCCGGCCGGAGATCGTCTGCGGCACCTCGATCGGCTCGCTGGTGGGCGCGGCGTACGCCGACGGCACCCTGGATGCGCTCGAAGAGTGGGTGCGTCAACTGACGTGGCGCAAGGTCGTGGGCTTTTTCGACATCAGTTTCACCGGCGGCTTCATCAAGGGCGAAAAGCTCATCGCCTTCCTGCACAGGAATTTTCTCGACAAGCAGATTTCCGAGCTGAAAATGCCGTACGGCGCGGTCGCCACCGACCTGCTGAGCGGTCGCGAGATCTGGCTGCGCACCGGCTGGGTGTCGCAGGCGGTGCGAGCGTCCATCGCGTTGCCGGGACTGTTCACGCCTTTCGAGCACGATGGACGGCTGCTGGTGGACGGCGCCCTGGTGAACCCGGTGCCGGTGTCACTCTGCCGCGCGATGGGTGCCGATTTCGTGATCGGGGTGGATCTGAGTTCCAACATCACTGCGCAGCACCTCAAGCAACCGGAAATGGAAAAGCGCTCCCGGAAGGCGCTGACCATGCTCGAGGTTGTCGTCGGCGGGCTCAACATCATGCAGATGCGGGTGACGCGCAGCCGGCTTGCCGGCGAACCCGCGGACGTCGTGATTACGCCGCGCCTCGGCCATTTGCAGGTTCTTGATTATCATCATGCCGACGAAGCGATCGCCGAAGGGCGAAAGGCGACGGCGGTTATGATTCCGCTGATCCGCCACCTGCTCGACGAGGATACTGCGGGGCGAAGCCCGAAACGGAAATAAGTGGATTAGTCTTTCAGGAGGGCGGCGACGTAATCGCCGATGGCGAGCGACGAGGTCAGTCCCGGCGATTCGATGCCGTAGAGATTCACCAGTTCCTTGACACCGTGGTCGCGCGGGCCCTGAATCACAAAATCGGGCGCCGGCGCGCCGGGGCCCGCGATCTTGGGGCGGATGCCGGTATAACCGGGCTGCAATGCGCCGTCCTTCAATCCCGGATAATAGCGCCGGATCGCCTCGTAGAACGCCGCGGCGCGGCTCTCGTCGAATCGATAGTCGATGCGGTCGATCCAGCTGAAATCGGGTCCGAACTTGACCTGTCCACCGAGATCCACCGTCACGTGCACGCCGAGCCAGTCCTGACGCGCTACGGGGTAGATGAGGCGTTTGAACGGCGCCTTGCCCGCAAGCGTGTAGTAATGGCCGATCGCGTAATGAGTCGGCGGAATGGTGCCGGGCGGAATGCCGGTGATCGCGCGGGCGACGGCTTGCGCGTTAAGGCCTGCAGCGTTGACCACCGTGTTGCAGACGATGGTCATCGCTTCCCTGCCGCCGACATCGAGCACGATGCCGTCGCCCGTGACGGCGCCGGAGACGACTGGGCTTGCCAGCGCCAACGAGGCGCCGCGCGCTTCGGCATCTCCCAGATAGGCGAGCATCAGGCCATGACTGTCGATGATGCCGGTCGAGGACGACAGGAATCCCGCCACGCCCCGCACCTCGGGTTCGAGTTCGGCCACCTCGTCCGCACTCAGCAGTCTGAGCTCGCCGACGCCGTTGATTTCGGCCTGCTGCCGGTACTGGTTCAGGCCGGCGATCTGGGCATGATCGGTTGCGACCACGAGCTTGCCGATGCGCTTGTGGCCGACCTCGTGCTCCGCGCAGTAGCGATAGAGCGCAAGCTTGCCGGCGATGCACAAGCGCGCCTTGAGGGAATTCGTCGGGTAACAGATCCCGGCGTGGATCACCTCGGAATTGCGCGAGCTGGTGTGCGTGCCGATGGCTTCTTCCGCCTCGAGGATGACCACTTCACGTCCGGCGAGGGCAAGCCGGCGCGCGACGGCGAGTCCGATAACGCCGGCGCCGATCACGACGCAATCGATTTTTTCAGGCATACCGGAAGGGCTGACGAGAAGGGCTAGAATTCTAACCGATGACGACCGGCGCGTGGGACCCCGATTTCCTCCAGCGCTCGCCCATGTTCGAACCGTTGCGCGTTCATGGCGCGGCGTTGCGAACGGCGAGCTGGCCCTCGCTCGACGAGTTGAGGCGCCTCCTTGCCGCGCGCAAGCCGCCGCCGGCAACCCACGGGGGAGCGCGAGTGTCCTTCGTGCTCCAGGGACGCAGGTCCGGTGTTTTCGCAGAAAAATATGAGCCGCGCATCTATCTCAGGGGCGAGGTGCAGGTGCGCGAATGCGACTGGCACGATCTGCTGAACGCGCTGGTGTGGCTGACGTTTCCGCGATCCAAGGCCGCCCTCAACGGGCGGCACTACCGCGCGTTGCTGGAACAGCAGGCAAACCGGGCACCAAACCGCGGACCGGTGCAGGACGCGATGACCCTGTTCGACGAAGGCGGAGTGATTGTCGCAGCGCGCGACCGAAAACTGCTGCGCCTGATCGAGAATTTTTCGTGGAAGGAGCTGTTCTGGCGGAACCGCCCGCGCGTGATGACCGGCATGCGCTTCTACCTGTTCGGGCATGCCCTGTATGAGAAAGCGCTGAGGCCTTTTTCGGGTATTACCGGACGCGGGATCCTGTTCGAGGTGGAGGCGGAGTTTCTCGATGCGCCGCTTGGCGTGCAGATCTCGCGCCTTGATGACATGGTCGCTGCGCGACTTGGCGATGCGGCCGGACTGCGTTCAACGCGCGAGCTTGCACCGGTGCCGGTCCTCGGCGTTCCGGGCTGGTGTGCCGGCAACGCCCGCGAGTCGTACTACGACAATGTCGATTATTTCCGGCGTGGGAGAGGGGGGTAGGGACAAGCGCGCCGTGGCCGGCGTGATTTGTTCATGCCTTGGTAGCCGGTTCTAAGGCCGCGCGCGGCAGCGCTCAGCCGGTGTACACGGTCACCCTGTTTTTGCCGGCGGCTTTGCTCGCATACATCGCCTTGTCGGCTTTCTCCTTGATATCCTCGAGCGAGTTGCCGTGCTCGGGATGACCGGCGACACCGATGCTGGCGGTGACATGAACGGACTGGTCGCGGATGGGAAGAGGCGTGGATTGAATGCTGTTGAGGATCTTGTTGGCGACGCTTACGGCGCCGCTGCACGGCGTTTCCGGCAGCAGTACGATGAATTCGTCTCCGCCATAACGTGCGACAAGATCGGATTCCCGCAACTGGGTCTGTATGCACCGGGTAGTGAGCTTGAGCAGCCGGTTGCCGGCTTCGTGGCCATGCCTGTCGTTGACCGTCTTCAGGCTGTCGGAATCGATCATCAGCAGGGCGAACGGGCGCGAGTAACGCTCCGCCTGCCGGGAAACGTTATCCGACAGGACGGAAAAGGCGCGCATGTTGTAGACGCCGGTCAACGCGTCGGTTTCCGAGAGCGATTTGATCTGCACCAGCGCGTGCCGGATATCGCTCGACAGCATGGTCGTGATGTAACCGACGAGGACCAGTGGCGCCAGTTGCGCCGTCAAGGTCGTCACGTACGAAGAGAACGTCAGCGCCTGGTTTCTTTCGGGATATCCGAGCCACAGATAGCAGGCAGCGATCAATACCATTTGCAGCAAGGTGGTGGACTTTCCCAGAATCAATGCGCTGGCGATCACCACCAGCAGGTAGAGATTGAGCAGCGGGCTTTCCAGGCGCCCCGTGTACATCAGCACCCAGGTGATGAAGACGATCATCACCCACGTTTCGCTCGCGAGTTTCCAGTAGGTTTCCGTGCGGTAGAAGTTGACATAGTGGAAGGCGAGCACGAATGCGCCAAAGAAAAACATGGCCATCGCGAGCGCAGTCGAGCTCTCATGGTCGGGCACCAGCACCGCATGGTAGAGCAGGACCAGAACCAGCAGCAGCCACTCGATTTCCCTCACTGTTCGCGCGAAACCGCGCAGCTCCTCGGCGGAAAGGTCGGAATCGAAAACCAGATTAGAAAACATGGTCCGGCGATCGCGGTACCCGGGGGCGAGCCATGAATTGGCAGATTCCACTGTCCGGGTTTGGGGTGCCGGCAGAAAGCATCTCTGCTTCGGATTCGGCCAGGACGGCATACGCGTTGCGTAGCGAACCACGCGTGCAGCGACGCCACGTTTCTCCCTGCCACAACGAAACCGCGGTCTTCATCGAATGATCGCCAGAGCTGTGGGAACGAACCGTAACTGCTTATTTTTACTTATATTATTGTTATCGGACGCGCATCTTATGTCATCTGCATGGTAATTGAAAATCTAACAAAACGGAAGATTTTTGAAGGCGGGTATCAACGTTCCCAAGGCCGCGGTAGCCGAGTGCGGCGCGTTTTTTTTCGGGCCACTCGCCGCGCCATTCACCCGCTTGCAACACCTATTGAACTTACGGCGGTTTGCCTCCATCTAAGGCAAGACCCCACTAAACCGAGGATAAGGTCTTATGAAACGGATTGTTCTGTATCTGGCTACCAACCTTGCCATCGTGCTCGTCTTGAGCATTACGTTGCAGTTCCTGGGGCTGGACCGGATGCTGGATGAGCAGGGTGTCGGCATCAATTTCAATGCCCTGCTGGTCATGGCGGCGGTATTGGGGTTCGGCGGCTCGTTTATCTCGCTTCTGATGTCGAAATGGAGCGCGAAGATGATGACCGGCGCCCAGGTGATCGAGGTGCCGTCGAACATGACCGAGCGTTGGCTCGTCGACACCGTGAAGCGTCAAGCGCAGAAGGCCGGGATCGGCATGCCGGAAATCGCGGTTTACGACTCACCCGAGATCAACGCGTTCGCCACCGGCTGGAACCGGGACAGCGCGCTGGTTGCGGTAAGCACGGGCCTGCTCAACCAGATGAGCCAGGAAGAAGCCGAAGCGGTGCTCGGACATGAAGTGAGCCATGTCGCCAACGGCGATATGGTGACGCTTGCCCTGATCCAGGGGGTCGTCAACACTTTCGTGATCTTCCTCTCGCGCATCATCGGCTATGTGGTCGATCGCGTCGTGTTCAAGGTGGAGCGCGGATACGGTCCGGCGTTTTTCATCACCGTCATCATCGCCCAGATCGTGCTCGGCATACTCGCCAGCATCATCGTGATGTGGTTCAGCCGGCAGCGTGAATTCCGCGCGGATGCCGGCGGCGCCCGGCTTGCCGGGCGCGAGAAGATGATCGCCGCGCTCGAACGGCTGAAGCTCAACCACGAGCAGACGCAGCTGCCCGAACAGATGGCCGCATTCGGCATCTCCGGTGGGGTCGCGAGCGGCCTCAAGTATCTGTTCATGTCTCACCCGCCGCTCGATGAACGTATCGAGGCTTTGCGCACGGCGGAGCGGCGCAATCCCGGCTTCGCGGCCTGAAGAACACGGTCGTCAGCAGGAAGGCCCGCGCGCGATGCGCGGGTTTTTTTTGGGGGCCTTCGTTCCCGCTGTTTTTCTTGGGGGGCAGTCGTCCCCGTTTTTCCCTGGGCCTTCGTTCCCGCTTTTATGGTTTGAGCAGAGGGGCCTTGAGGTTGCCGGCGACATTCAGCATGCCGCGTGCGATGACCACCGACTTGGAGCCGAGTTCGGCGCTGATACGCCCGGAAAGCTCGCCCTCGGGCGTGAGATCGAAATTGCCGGTGGCGTTCATCGGCCCGGAACTCAAGCGCAGCTGCCGGTATGAATAGCGGCTGCCGGCGATTTCCAGCGAACCGGCCAGGACATCAAAGTTGGTCTTGCCGCCGCGTACCCCATCACGGGAGGGCGACTGGATGGCGCGCACCACATCAACGTTGTTGAGCACGCCTTTTTCGATATTGAAGCTCGCCTCGACCCGCGGACTGGTGAACAGCGCGGCAAGAGTGGCGCCCTGCAGGACGTACGTCATGTTCGCGCTGAGCGTTCCGCTTGCCGAAAAATCGCGGGTGAATCCTGTCAGCAGTCGGCTCAAGTCGCCGTTGGTCACGCTCAATTCTCCCGCGACCTTGACGCCACTGCTCCAGTTCACCTTGGCCACGCCTTTGATGGCGGCGCGCCCGACACGGCCGTCGATATTGGTCACCGTAGCCTGCTGGCGGTCGATCACTGCGGTCAGCGTCAGGTCATCGAACTGAAGTCCCGGTCCCAGCGGTGGCTCCCAGCCGCTCGCATTCAGGAGCATCTGCCATCCCTTGTCTTTCGGCGCAAGATTGATTCTCAGCTTGCCGTCGCTGATCATCGCGCTCTGCAGCGCACCGTCTCGACCCAGGGTGAGATCAGCATCCAGGACGGGCAATTCAATTTCACTGAGGCCGAGGCGCACTCGACTGAGCCGGAGTTTCTTGATCAATAACGGCTGCGCGCCGGATTGCGGCTTGACCCAGGCCGCGGCGACCGAAAGGACCTCCTGCCCGAGCGTCACCGTATTGACCTCCACGCTGTCAAATTCCTTATCAGCTGCGAGCAGCGTGAGCGGTCCGGCATTGACGACGATGTTGTCGACTTTGATTTCCTGCAGCTTGCCGATGCTGACCCGCTCGAGGGTCAGTTGTGGCGCGGGCAGCAGTGCATAGCGCATGTTCCCGATCCGCACGGGCTGTCCCAGCCGTTGTTCGATCAGCCGCTGTGTCGCGGGAATGTATCCCGACAGCGGCACAACGTGCAGCAGTCCCACCGCCGCCAGAACCAGCATGAGCGCGCCGACTCCGGCGACTTTTACCCAGTTGATCGGCTTTCTGGGGGCTGCAGGGACAGCGGTCGTGCGGGCCTCTTCCTCCTTTTGCTTCTGGCGCTCGGTCGCCGTGGCGCGCGCGCGCTCCTCGAGTTCGGCGCGGTAGCGTGCGTCGGCTTCCATCTCGGCCCGTTCTTTCGCTTTGATCTCGGCGGCGACGCGGGCCTGCACCTCTTCTTCCGATCGGGAGCGCAGTTGTTGCTCCTGCACCACGCGGGCCACGCTTTCCTGCTTGGCGCGCTCCTCGGCCTGGGCGCGCGCCTTGCGCTCGGCCACTGCCCTGGCTTCGGCTTCGGTTTTGGCCTTGGACGCCGCCTCCGCCATTGCCTGCGCTTGCGCTACGGCGGCCTCGGCTGCTCGGGCGGCGGTCTCGGCTTCCGCGCGCGCCTTGCGCGCGGCTTCGTTATCGACGGCCGTGGCCTCGGTCGCCCGCCGTTCGGCTTCTGCGCGCGCCTGGCGCGCCGCGTGCGCCTGGCGCTCGGCCTCTTCGCGCGCCGCGCGCTCGGCTGCGACCTTGGCGGCGAGCTCCTGCAGTGCCTTGCGCTCGGTTTCAGCGCGCGCCCTGCGCTCGGCCTCGGCTCTTGCTTCGGCCTCTTCGCGCGCCTTGCGCTCGGCCTCGATCACAGCCTCGACGTCCGCGCGCGCCTTGCGCTCGGCTTCCGCCTGCGCCTGCCGGATCACGCCTTCGCGGTCTTTACGCTCCGCCTCGGCCCGGGCTTCAGCTTCTTCGCGCGCCTTTCGTTCCGCTTCGATCCGCGCTTCCGCCTCCTCGCGGCCGCGCCGTTCCGTTGCCGCCCTGGCCTCCGCTTCTTCGCGCGCTTTACGCGACTCCTCCTGCAGTTCCCTGATCTGCACCTTGGTGCGTGCGTCGGCTTCCTCGCGTTCCTTGCGCTGCGCTTCTTCGCGCACCTTGCGCTCGGCTTCCTCTCGCTCGCGCGCCTCGGCTTCCATCCTTGCTCTTGCTTCGGCTGTCGCGCGCGCCTCGCCCTCCAGCCGCGCCCTTAGCTTTGCCTCCTCCAGCGCTTTCATCGCTGTTTCGACGCGCGCTTGCGCTGCTTCGTCGGCGCCGACGTGTACCTGCGAGCGCGCCACCGCCTCGGCTTCCGCTTTGGCCCGGTTTGCTTCTTCCGCCATCGCCCGCGCCTGGGCGATGGCTTCTTCGGCCGCGCGGGCGCGCGCTTCGGCTTCCGCGCGCGCCTTGCGTTCGGCTTCCTCCCGCGCCCGAATCTCGGACTCCATCCTGGCGCGCGCTGCGGCCTCCTCTTTGGCGCGCGCCTCGGCCGCCGCAAGCGCATCCGCCATCGCTTTCATCTGGGCTTCGAGCGCCGTGCGGGCCCGCGTTTCCGCCTCAGCGTGGGCGCGTGCTTCGGCCTCGGCCTTCGCCCGCGCTTCGGCTTCCTGTCTGGCCTTGTTCTCTTCCGCTTCCTTGACCGCGGCTTCCTGCTTCGCCCGGGATTCGGCCTCGGCTCGGGCTTTCGCCTCGGCATCCGCGCGGGCCTTGGCTTCCATCGCGGCCCGCACTCGTGCCTCCGCCTCTGCTTTGGCATTGGCGTTGGCCGCAGCCCGGGCTTCGGCTTCGGCTTTGGCCCGCGCTTCGGCCGCGGCCCTTGCCTGTGCTTCCGCTTTGGACTTGGCTTCTGCCTCGGCACGCATGCGGGTTTCCGCAATGGCACGGGCCCTTGCTTCCGCTTCCTGCCGCGCCTTTGCCTTGGCAAGCGCCTGTGCTGCGGCTGCCGCGCGCGCTTTAGCTTCTGCTTCGGCTTTGACGCGGGCGGCGGCCTCCACGCTGAGCTTGGCCACGACCTCAGGCGAAGTGAAGTCGAGTTCGACCTCCTCTTTGGGTGCAGGCGCGGCGGCGATTGGGGCAGGGCCGGCAGCGGCTTCCGGCGGTGCCGAGAACACCTTGATGTAACCGTCGGTTTCGAGCTTCGTCAGGGCTTCCTGGAGTTTGCCTTCCTCCAGCGCATCGTCCTTCGTGAACATTTCGGCGACGGTGGACTTGCCGTCGACCATGAGGAAAACGCGGTTGAGCTCGCGCGACAACCGGCCGGTCTTGCTCCTGGTTTCAAGCACGCCCTTGGCGGTCTTGGTATAGACGGTCAGCGGATGCATGGGAAGGGTCGTTTTTGCGTTTTCCGATGGGATGCAATCTTACCCGACAGCAGGCGCTTTTAATTATAGTGTAACAGCCGGTATTGCCGATGAAATATGTTATTGGTCAACCCATCCTTGCGCAGGAGCGATTCCCGGGCGTCACTGCATCCGGTAAGCGCGATCGCTATCAGATGCGCGGAACCGTTTCGCATCTGCTCGCAAGCTGCCGTTCACTGGCTGGCAGCGAGCAGAATCTTGCCGACGTGCTGGCTCGATTCCATGAGCGCGTGCGCCTTGCCCGCTTCCGCGAGCGGGAAGGTGTGGTGCGTCACGATCCGGATCCGGCCATTTGCGATCTGGGGCCAGACCTTCGCCTCGAGTTCCTGTGCAATACTCGCCTTGAACGCAGCCGGCCGCGTGCGCAGGGTCGAGCCGGTGTAGGTCAGGCGCTTCAGCATCACGGGCATCAGGTTGATATCGACCTTTGAGCCGAGCGGGAAGGCAAGTTGAACAATGCGCCCGTCGTGCGTGGCCGCCTTGAAATTGCGCTCGATGTTAGGGCCGCCGACGATGTCGAGGATGACGTTGGCGCCGCCCTCGTTGCGCACGACCTCCACGAAGTCCTCCTGCCGGTAGTCGATCACGCGATCGGCACCGAGCTCGCGGCAGATCCTGCAGCGCGCCTCCGGGCTGTCGGTTGCGATAACCTTGGCGCCAAATGCCTTGCCGAGCTGAATGGCGGTAGTGCCGATGCCGCCGGCGCCGCCGTGAACCAGAAATGTTTCGCCGGCCCGCAGGCCGACGCCCATGAATATGTTGCTCCAAACGGTGAAAAAGGTCTCCGGCAAGCCCCCGGCATCGCGCAGGCCGATGCCCTGGGGAATCGGCAGGCAGTGTTGCGCGTCGACGGCGCAGTATTCCGCGTAGCCTCCGCCATTGGTGAGCGCGGTAACGTTATCGCCGAGCTTCCAGCGCCGGACCTCGCCACCCACGGCGACGATCTCGCCGGACACCTCGAGTCCCAGCAGATCCGAAGCCCCTGGGGGAGGCGGATACAGCCCCTTGCGTTGCATCAGATCCGGACCATTGACGCCAGTCGCGGCGACTTTGATCAGCACTTCATCGGACTGAAGTCGAGGCAATGGGCGTTGAGCCGGCTTCAGCACTTCCGGCCCGCCGGGGGCGCTGATTTCGACTACTTTCATGGTTGCAGGCAGATGATTGGTCATTTACTCCTCGTAAGTTAAAAGCGCGTTGGCGCGTGAGGGAATCGCGCTCCGTCGCCATTCACGATCTCCCGATCTCTCGACCTCACGGCCTACTTGTTGGCCTCGCGAAACAGCCGGATGCGTTCTTTGAGTCCGGGCGCGCTCACCGATGCGGCGAGTGCGGCCATGTCCTCGGCGCGGCTGTCGATGGCGGTCTGGCGGTGCAGAGCTGCCGCAGCGCCCGGGGTCAGCACATCGCACTCGGCGCGGGTGGCTGCGGCGAGCGCGGGCCAGCCCGCCTGCGCTGCGCTGCGCGTCAAAAAGCGCATCTGGAGCGCCTCCTCGGCATCGAACGTGCGGGACCCGGCGAGCAGCGCGCGCGCGTGGTCGGCACCGATGCGGTGGGTCAGCCGGCGCGTCCCGAGAACCACGCCGAATTTCAAGCCCGGCATGCGAAAGGTCGTGCCGGGCGCGGCGACCCGGATCCCGCAGCAGCAGACGAGGTCCGCGCCGGCACCGAAAATCCGGCCATGGGCGAACACCATCGTCTCGAACGGCGCATGGTAGAGCTGCTGCAGCAGCGTCTCGATGCGCAGGAAACGCAGCGCCAGGTCGCCTTCGCTGCTCGCCTGATAATCGCTGAAGTCGAAACCCGAACAGAAATGGGCGCCGGCCCCGTCGAGGATCATGAGCCGCGTGCCGTCGGTATAGGCGTATTCCACCGCATTGAGCAGCGCTTCCACCAGCGACGCGGAGAGCGCGTTCGCCTTCTGCGGCCGGTTGAGCGTCAGGTGGGTGACGTGACCTTCGTGCTTCCTGATGAGTTCGTCGTTCATGTGGATTCTAAAACCGCCGATAAACGCCGATGAACGCCGATAAAATCAACAACAAAGCTTCAACGCAAGGGACGAAAAGGAAACGCGAAGGACGCGAAGGATCAAACGCAGGATAGGTGAGAGGAGATAGGCAATAGCCGATAGGCGCAAAGTCTCTCGTATTGCACACCTCTCTCCTTTCGCTTCTCGCTTCTCGATGATAAACGCTCTTGGCTTCCTTGGCGGTAAAAGCTCTTTTGTTTTTTTGATCGGCGTTCATCGGCGTTTATCGGCGGCTAATAAACTCATTGACGTCATTTGGCGATGCCGATCTCGGCCAGGATCTCGGCGGTGTGTTCGCCCAACGCCGGCGGATTGCGGTAGACGCCGAGCCGCTGTCCCGAAACGCGCTGGGGTGACACGATGGTCCTGGTCTTGACGCCGTTGGGCAGATCGATGTCCTCGACCCATCGCATGTACTCTACCTGCGGGTCGGCGAGCGCCTGGGAATAGCTGTTGATCGGCGCGCAGGGCACACCGCGGTCGTTGAAAATCCTGAGAAGTTCGACGGCGTCGTACTTGACAAACTCCTCCTCCAGCACGTCGCGCAGCACGTTCTGATTCCGTGCCCGCAGACTGGGCGAGGCAAAACGCGGGTCCTGCGCGAAATCGATGCGGTTGATGCCCTCGCAAGCGGCCTGCCACAGTTTGTCGGTCCCGGCAGCGAGCGCGAAATACCCGTCGCGGCAGCGAAACGCCGCATACGGTGCGTTCATCGGGTGCGCCGATCCCAGCCGCACCGGGTCGTGGCCGGTGCCGAACAGTTCGCTCGTCTGCAGATGCGCGATGCCGAGCATGGCGCCCAGCATGGAGACGTCGAGATGATCACCCGGTTCACCGCGCTTGACCTTGTGCAGCGTGGACACCACGGCGAAGGCGGCGTAAAGGCCGGCGGTGAAGTCGGCGATCGGTATGCCGCATTTGACCGGCCGCCCGTCAGGCTCACCGGTCACGCTCATCACACCGCTCACGGCCTGCACCGTCATGTCGAAGCCGCCCTCCTTGGCGCGCGGGCCGGTCTGCCCGAAAGCGGAGACCGAGCAGTAAACCAGCGCGGGCTTCGCTTGCGCGAGCGTGGCGTGATCGAGTCCGAATTTCGCCATTACGCCGGGGCGGAAGTTCTCGATTACCGCGTCGGCAGAAAGCGCCAGCTTGCGTGCGGCCTCCAGCCCTGCGGGATCCTTGAGATCCAGCGTCACCGAACGCTTGTTGCGGTTGACCGAAGCAAAATACTGGCTGTAACCGTCCATGAGCGGCGGCCACTGGCGCATCAGATCGCCGCCGTCGGGCGCTTCCACTTTAATGACATCGGCACCCATATCGGCGAGCAGACAACCGCAGAACGGACCTGCCAACACCTGGCAGAACTCGATTACCTTGACGCCGGCGAGGGGAAGCATCGGAACGTGTGCGTTGTTGAAAATCGCCTATATACTAGCATGACGGCACACGACTTTGACGCGTGCTGCGCATTGAGAAAGGAGAAGGGAAACGTGCTGCCACGCCACACCCGCTACGATTATTCCCCGCTCACCGAACGCAAGGACTACAGCTGGCCGGGCGGCAAGCGCCTCGCGTTCTGCATCACCACCAACATCGAATGCTTCGCGTTCGGCAAGGGACGCGGTCACGACAACGCCAAGCATGGCGAACCGCAGACCCAGCGCAATTACGCCTGGCGTGATTACGGCAACCGCATCGGCATCTGGCGGTTGTTCGATCTGGGCGACGAGCTCGACCTGCCCCTTGCGCACAATACCAACAGCCTGCTTTACGACTACGCGCCGCAGATTTTCGAGCGCATCCGCCAGCGCGGGGACGAAATCGTCGGACACGGCCGCACCAATTCTGAAAACCTGCACGACTTCAGGTGGGAGCAGGACGAAGCGCGCGTGATCCTGGAGGTGACTGAAGTTTTTGCCCGCAGGGAAGGCAAGAAGCCCAAAGGCTGGATGGGGGCGGGCGCCTACGAGAATTCCTGGACGCCCGATCTCCTGAAGGAAGCAGGATATACCTATCTCATGGACTGGCCGTGCGATGACCAGCCGATCTGGATGCGCACGCGCTCGGGCCCGCTCCTGTCGGTGCCGTACCCGGTCGAACTCAACGATTCTCCGCAGGTCGTCCACCGCCAGCACACGGGGCGCGAATTCTGCGACATGCTCGTCGATCAATTCGAAGAGATGGTGGAGCAGAGCGAAAAACATCCGCTGGTGTGCAACGTTTCCATCCACCCTTATGTGTTCGGTTATCCCTTCCGCCTGCGCCCGCTGCGGCAAGCGCTCAAGCATTGCTTCTCCAGCAAGTTCATGAGCCGCGTGTGGAAGTGCAAGCCGGAGGATGTCGCCGACTACTGCTACACGCTGCCGGAGGGAATCATTCCGGGGAGCTGAGCGCGGCTTCGATCGCGCACGCGATCGACAGGAGGTTGCGGTCCGCCATTGCCGGGCACAGCACCTGCAGCCCAACGGGCAGCGCTGTGCCGGGCAACGGCAGCGAAACCCCGCATTGATCGAACACGTTGCCCGGGCGCGTGTTGCGCAGCGCGCGCCGGTTCCATGCGAGCGCCGCCTCGAGCGTCCCGTACGAAGCAAGGGGGCCCGGCACAAGCGGTGTCGTGGGTGTGATCCAGGCATCGCACTCGCCCATGCGCGCGTGGACGGCATCGCGCAGCGCCGCCTGACGCGCCCGCGCTGCTTTGCAGTCCTCTGTGGGCGCGTCGAGCACGGCTGAGAAGCGCGCCCGCGTCACCGGATCGAAAACGTCGAGGTTGTGGCGGACACGCTCGCGACCGAGAATATCGATGAGTTCGACCGGCACGATGCGGCCGAACACGGCTTCGAATTCCCCGACTTCCGGCACTTTGACCGCAACGATGGTCGCACCGGCCCGCTCCAGTCGTTTCAGCGCTGCATCGAGCGCCCGCGCCACCTCGGGATCGAGCTCCTCATAAAATAACGGCGCAGGTTTTCCGAGACGCAGAGCGTTGAGTGGCCGGTCTGCCCTGATATCCGCAGCGGTCAGCGCGTTCCACACCGTGACGGCATCGCGCGCCGTCGCGGTGAATACGCCGGGGCTGTCCAGCGTCGGCGACAATGGAAAAATGCCCTCGAGCGGAAATGCGGCTGCAGAGAATTTGTGGCCGAAGACGCCGCACAGCGCGGCCGGCATGCGCACCGAGCCGCCGGTGTCGGAACCGAGCGCGAACGCGCATAGGCCTGCCGCCGTCGCGACGGCGGATCCGCCGCTCGAGCCGCCCGGCGTGCGATGGACCTGCGCATCGCACGGGTTCCACGGCACGCGCTGGATGAAATTGATGCCGCCCAGCGCGAATTCGCTGGTCCAGGTCTTCCCGAGAATGATCGCGCCGCTGCGTTTGAGCGCCGTTATGATCGGGCCCTCTGTACGTACGATGTCGGAGACATCGAGGCGCGAACCTGCGGTGAGCGGCATGCCTTCGATATGGAAGAGATCCTTTACGGCGACGGGCACGCCCATGAGCGGGCCGAGGTCGGTGCCGGCGCGTACCAGCGTGTCGACCTCGCGCGCGGCAGCCCGTGCCTGCTCCGGCGCTACAAAGATGAATGCGCCAAGTTTGGGGTTGAGTGCCTCGATGCGCTGGAGGAAGGCGTCCGTCGCTGCTGCAGCGGAGCACTCTCCGCGCCGCAGCCGCATGCCGTATTCTGCAATGCTCGTGCGAGCGAACGGATTTTCCGACAGGGCAGTCATGCGGGCGCGGCTTTCGGGGCAAAGCGAATGGAAATCGTGTCGAGCGGATCGAGCGCGAATACGACTTCTTCGCCGGCCTCGACCCACAGCGGCGGTACGATCGACCCGGTAATGATGATCTCACCGGCTCGCAGCCGCTCACCGCACGCGGCAAGGACGTTGGCGACATGACGCACGATGTCGATCAGTTCACCGGTCAGGGCTTGGGGATCAGCCGTGCGCGCGATTTCGCTGCCATTCCGGATGACGCGCGCGACAAGCCCGTCGAGCCTGCCGCCGGCGCGGGCAGTATCGCATTGACCCAGGACAAGGTTGCGCTGGTAGATGTTGCCGGCGAGTATGCTCTCCACATCATCCGGCGGGCGATCCACGTCGGCCAGTTCGATCGCGGGACCCAGGCCGGCAATCGCTCCCTGGGTAGCGGCGCGATCTGCGCCTCCCGCCAGGTCGTGGCCGATGTGCACCGCGATCTCGGGCTCGGCGACGGGTTTGTTCCAGTTGGCCAGTGACAGCAGCGAGCCCGAGGCAACGAGCGCGCGGTCGGTGAGAAATCCGACCAGCGGTGCCTTGATTGCCAGTCGCGCCATAGCCGCCGGCGCGCCGAACCCCACTTTCCAACCGAGCGGGTTTTCTCCGGCGTCAAGGCGCGCGCGCCGGAGCGCAAGCTGCGTTTTCATTCCGCGCGCAATGCGTGGATCGTCGATGGCGTCATTCACGGGGGAGCGCCGTTCAGTGCGTGCGTCCGCCTTCAATCGATTCGTAGCCCGCCGCTTCCAGCGAGCCCGCGCCGCTCCAGCCCCATACCAGCACCACGTCCTCATTGGAAGTGTTCTTGAATCCGTGCCAGTGGCCGCGCGGGGTGAAGACGACGTCGCCCTCGCCTGAGGGTTTCTCGCCGTCATCGGTGTACATCACACCGTGTCCCTTTATGACAATCCAGAACTCGTCACAGTTGAAGTGGCGGTGCCGGTCGTGCTGCGCGCCGGGCGGAAGGACGGTCCAGCCCACCAGCAGTTTGTCGGAATGGGCGGTCTTCTGGTCGATCAGGAACTGGACCTGCATGTTGACCCAGCCGTCTTTTTCCTTCAGTCCGCCGACCTTGGGCACGTCCTTGAGATTCGTAAGAAAGGGTTTCAGCGCTGTATTTGAATCGGGTTTCATTTCGACATTCCTCCGAGACGACGGTAAACCTCGTGTGCGGTGACAAAGTCGTTGTGGTCCAGCCCCAGGCCGCGGCAGGCGTTCATCATTTCATTCGCCGCGGCCGCGAGCGGCACCGGAACGCCGAGCCGGCGTCCCTCATCGAGGGCGAGGATCATGTCCTTTTGCTGAAGGTTGACGTCGGCCAGCGGCACCTTGGGCATCTTGCCGTCGAGAATGAACGGTCCGCGGTAGCCCAGTACGGGGGAGGCAGCCACGCTCTTCAATATGGCGTCGACCGCGGCTTCCCGCGAAACACCGCCTTTCTCGGCCAGCGCAACCCCTTCGCCGAAGGCGATGACCTCGACCATGAGGATGAGATTGATCGCGATTTTCATCTGCACGGCAAGCCCGCTTGCGCCGATATAAGTGACTTTGGGGCCGATCGCGAGCAGCACCGGTTGAACCCGCTCGAACGCCGCTTTGTCGCCGCCCACCATGATCGACGCGTTGCCCGCGGCGAGCGTGACGGGGCTGCCGGAGATCGGCGCGTCGAGCATGGTCAGCCCCGCCTTGGCGAATTCGGCGGCGAGGGCCCGGCTTGCTTGCGGGGCAATGGTGCTCATATCGAGATAGATGCCGCCGGGGCGCAGACCCGAGATGACGCCCTTATCGCCCAGCGCGATCGCCCTGACCGCCGCGGCGTCCGTCACGATCGAGAAGACGATTTCCGAATGGCTCGCTGCTGCACGCGGACTGTCAGCCCAGCGCATGCCGGCTTGCAGCAGCGGTTCTGCCTTCTCCGGCGTGCGGTTCCAGCCGGTGACGGTGTGGCCTGCGGCGATCAGTCGAGGGACGATGCCCAATCCCATGGTGCCGAGGCCGATGAAGGCGATTTCCATGCGTCTTCTCCTGTGTGCCACGGGTGACCGTGGAGTCGCTGCAATTACGCCGGGATTTTAAACCCTGAGCGCACGTGGATGGGCAGGATAGAACGCGTTGCGGGTCAAGGCGGGTTACCCGGCAAGCTCGGCGGCGAACTCGCCGTTCGGATCGAGACTTCCCAGCGCAGTATTCTCGCGGCGGGTGGCGGGTGGAGTGGGGACCGCGTTGCGCGCGTCGAATTTGAATCCGGTGCGCTGCACCACTTCATCGAGCGTCACCTGCGGGTTCCATGATTCGAGAGCGAAGCGGCCGCTCCGGCGTTGAAACACGGCAAGCGGAGTGACTACCGCTGCCATGTTTCCGGCGGCGGTGACGAAATCGAGTTTCTCGACCAGAGTTCGCGGCGAATGTTCGGTGCGCCAGGTGGCCACGCGTTTTGCAGTCGGCATCATGACGGCCGCACCGCCGCCGCCGGGCAACCGCACCTTGGGACTGTGCCAGGACCCGATGGCCGAAACGTTGGTTCGGCCCTCGGCGTCGATCTGCGCGCACCCGAGAAATACCAGGTCGATGCCGCCGCGGGCGCAGAGATCGTAGAAGTCCTCGTTGGCGAAGATGGCGGGCGAGCCCGCGACGATCGCCGGATCGCTGCTCGAATGCGGGATTTTTTGCGGCATCGGTTCCACGCCGCCGGCGACATTGAGGTAGGTGAAGTGAAAATCATAGGCGCGCTTGGCGAGCAGACAGGCGAGCATGGCTGGCGTCGAGTTGACTCCACTGAAGGTGACTTCGCCGGGCCGGATCTGCCGCGCGAGGTTGACAACGATGTAGGAAAACGGCGTCCAGTCTTCACTCATGTTTGATTAACCGCCGATGAACGCCAATGAATGCAGATAACCCCTGACGATCATTAGCTAGCTTTTAGTGAAAAAAGGCGCTTGCTTTCTTCAATTCCTTTGAGGCGTTTGACCAAGCAACCTGAAGAGCTGCCCTATAATCAATGCAATCAACAGGCGAAGAACCCGGAGGATATTCCTTAAACATTGCTCCCCCCGATTCTCGGGGCTTAATAGCGTCGGGTAGTTCCTTCTCAATATTCTCTTTCCTGTATTTCCAGCGATAGTCCAACTTTTCGCAGACGGCATCTTTTGGGAAATCTCGCTTGCTCTCCATATTCCATGTCCATAACTGCGCTGCGAAGTTATATTTCCTCATCACTTCTGCCAACGCTTGTGAAATTTCAGGTTCCTTGTTTGCACTAGGGCTTTCGAGATACCCCTTAACAGCAAACCATGTTTCGCCCATTTCTTTTCCATAGTCACGATAATTAATGCCAGTTTCGGTCTTGGCTTCCAATTTCTTTAGGGCCACATATGCATTATTGGCTCTTTCACTGGGCCCCAGCGTGCATGCGCTATTCAGTGCTAGCGCAAGTAAAACGAATCTCTTTGCTGCAACATTCGATGATTTCGCCGCACAGGGTTCCATTAGTTCCTCTAAATATCGGCGTTTATCGGCGTTTATCGGCGTTCATCTGCGGCTTCCCTTGCTTTCGAAACCTCGGGCGCCGCGGCGAGATGCGCTTCCAGCACGCCGGGCGCATCCTTCATGTAACGTTCGACCGCGGCATAGTCGATTTCGTAGAGCGGATGCATCGAACCGGGCCAGGCGCCGCGCGGCACGATTGCGACCGCCTCCACCATGAAACCGGGCACGAGCGTCAGCTCCGGCTGTGCCGCGAGTGATTCACTGGATACGAGCCTCTCGGCCGTCACCAGCACGCGCCGTGCCGCGCGCGTCAGCGGGTGGTCCCAGAACGGCGAACCGAGCACGCGCGCATTGCCCTGCTCGTCGACTTCATTGGCGTGGATTACCGCGACATCGGGCTGGATGGCCGGAATCACGTAGACATCGCGGCCCGAACCGTAGGGGTCGGCGATTGCTTTCCAGCCGTTTAGCTGCGGGAGGTCGCTGCCATGCACTCCGGCCACGGGCTGGAACGGTACACCGTAGGCGGCTGCACGCAGCCCGGCAACCAGCGTCATTCAAGCGTGCTCTTCCAGCGTAGCCTCCTTGCGCTCGATCGCCTTGCGGTACCACGGTGCGAGTCCGAAGTTGCCTTCCATGGCAACGATGCCCGCGCGCACTTTTCGCGCTGCCCGTGCACGGCAGAGCAGGTCGACGTCGTAGCCGGGCGAAGGTTTAATGATCTCGAGGTCGCGCCTGCCTAGACGAACCAGCTCGCGCACGAGCGCGAACGGTCCGCGGTGCAGAAAGACGCCGCCGATGCCGAGCGCGGTCCCGTCATCGATGCGCGAGGCAAGTTCGGGCAGGCTGCAAATCTTAGGGCTATTGCTCATGACACGGTCTCCGGCGAGACATGGGCGGCACGCGGCAGGAAATCATAGCACCGTCGGCAAGGCCGGCCCAACATGGGACCGGGGCGCGGCGCGGCGGCGAATTGCTGCTAAACTGACGTGCGAGTTTGACTCCACGATTTCCGGCGACCTGAGGGAACATCCCTCGAAGAATTGGCTGCGAGAATATGGCTTCAACGCTGTGGTGTTCTTCGGTGTCCTTTGCGGCGCGGCTCCTGATGCTATCGCTGTCGCTGCTTCCGGGACATGCCCGCGCAGCTGAGATGTATCCCAGCAAGCCCGTGCGGATGCTGGTGGGCTTCCCGCCGGGCGGGCCGACCGATATCACGGCACGGATCGCGGCGGAGCATCTTTCATCAGCCTTGCGACAACAGGTCATCGTGGATAACCGGCCGGGTGCCGGCGGCACGCTCGCTGCGACGTTGCTGGCCAGCGCGGCGCCCGACGGCTACACCGTCTCGCTATGTGCAAACGGCGAGATGGCGATCGCACCCAACCTGCGCGATACGCTGCCCTACGATCCGCTCCGGAGTTTCGCGCCGGTAAGTCGCATCGGCGCGAGCCAGCTGGTGCTCGTCGTGCATCCCTCGGTGCCTGCCCGATCCGTGCGCGATCTGGTCACCCTGGCGAAGTCGAAGCCCGGTTCGATCAATTTCGCATCCGCTGGCGCCGGGTCGACAGCACATCTTGCGGCGGAACTGCTGAAAACGATGGCGGGGATCGAAATCGTGCATGTGCCGTACAAGGGGGCCGGACCCGCGCTGTCGGAACTGATGGGCGGCCAGGTGCAAATGCTGATCACCGGCTTTTCCGGGGCGTTGCCTCACATCAAGTCCGGCAAGCTGCGGGCGCTCGCCGTGACGGGCGCCGCGCGCCTGGCCACGATGCCTGACCTGCCCACGATCGGCGAAGCGGTGACGGGGTATGAGGTGACCTCGTGGTACGGCATCATCGCGCCGGCGGCGACGTCAAGAACCATTGTTGCCCGGTTGCAGCGCGAAATTGCCGCGATGGTCAGGAAGCCGGAAGTCGGCGAAAAACTCGCCGGACTGGGCATCGAACCGGAAGGCAACACGTCGCAGGAATTTGCTGCGCAGATCAAGCAGGAGATCGCCAAGTGGGGCAAGGTGATCCAGGTGGCCGGCGTGCCGAGGCAATAGGCTGGTAATGGGCCCGTTGGCTTCGAGAGGGAAGATCGTGATGAGAACACTGCTGGTCCTTGTATGGCTTGGATGCACCGGCCTGGCTGCGGCGGCGGAACCCTATCCGAACCGGCCGGTACGCATGATCGTCGCCGTACCGCCAGGAGGTCCTGCCGATACGCTCGCGCGTCTGGTCGGTCCCCGCCTTGCGGAAGCGCTGGGACAGACGGTGGTCATCGACAATCGTCCCGGCGCGAACGGCATCATCGCCTACGAGATGGCGGCGCGGGCCGCGCCGGACGGCTATACGTTCGTGCTGGTTGCCGCCGGCGTGGCGATCAATCCCAGCCTCTATCGCAAAGTTCCGTACGATCCGGTCAAGGATTTCGCGCCGATCACTCACGGCATTTCAGTGCCGAACATCTTGGTGGTACATCCTGCGGTGCCAGCAAAATCAGTCCGGGAACTTGTTGCGCTGGCCCGGGCGAAGCCGGGACAGCTCACCTTCGCGTCAGCCGGAAACGGCACCTCGGGGCATCTTGCCCTCGAACTCTTCCGGCTGTCGGCAGGGATTCAGCTCGTGCACGTGCCGTATAAAGGGGGCGGACCGGCGCTGGCCGAACTGATGGCGGGACAAGTGCAGTCGTTGTTCAGCATCGCGCTTGCCGCCACGCCGCAGATCAAGGCCGGCAAGTTGCGCGCGCTCGCGATCACCAGCGCGGAACGCTCTCCCGTCGCCCCGGAGCTGCCCACCGTGGCGGAGTCCGGGTTCCCGGGTTTCGAAGTGATCGGATGGTTCGGCTGGCTCGCGCCGGCGGATACGCCGCGAGAACTCGTCGGACGGCTTAACCGGGAGATCGTGCAAACACTCAACCGGCCGGAGATCCGGGATCGTCTGCTCGGCATGAGCACCGTGCCCGTGGGCAATACGCCGCAACAATTTGCGGCATTTATCCGATCGGAACGCGACAAGTGGGCCAAGGTCGTGCGGGATGCAGGGATCAAGATCGAATAGCAGGGCCTAATGAACCAAGGGAGTGAATGGAGAGCGAACCATGAGCAGTGCAAGAGGAATACGCGAAGTGGCCTATGTGGATACCAGACAGGGCGGTGGCGTTCGGAACGCTCACGCGGTGCGGCGGGGCTTCGAGCCGCTCGCCTGGCATGACTGCGCGGGCGGAGGGCAGATTGTCGTGGAAAAGGGAATCGCCTACGTCGGCAACATGCGCAATCCCCATGGCACGATGGTCATTGACGTGTCGGATCCCAAGCATCCCAAACCGCTCGCGGAGATCGCAATGCCGATCGGCACCCATTCGCACAAGGTGCGCGTTGCGAACGGCATCATGCTGACGAACCGCGAGGTGCTCGGCGAGCGCGCCGCGCGCGGCGAGACTCCACCTGAGGATTTTCAGGGCGGACTCGGCATTTACGACGTGTCGAATCCCGCCAAACCGAAACTCATCACGAACTGGAAAACGACGGACAAGCCGGGGCCGAGCTACGCGCGCGGTGTGCACCGTTTCGATTTTGACGGACGCTATGCCTACATTTCCCCCACTTGGGACGGCTACCTCGGCAACATCGTGATGATCCTGGACCTCGGGAATCCGGCGCGCCCGGAAGAAGTCGGCCGCTGGTGGCTGCCCGGGCAGTGGACAGCGGGAAACGAGAAGCCTGCCTGGAAAGGCGCGGCGCACAAGTGCCACCACCCGCTGCGTTACGGCAATCGCCTGTACACGAGCTACTGGCACGGCGGGTTCGTCATTCTCGACATCGAGGATATGGCGAAGCCCAAACTCGTTTCACACGTCGATTGGAGCCCCCCGTTTCCGTGGCCGACGCATACCTGTTTGCGCATTCCGTTCAAGATCGACAATCGCGATTTCATGGTGGTGTCCGACGAGGACGTGGTGCGTCTCGAGGGTTGTCCGCCCTATCCATCGTCCTTTTTATGGATCGTGGATATCACCGACGAAAAGCACCCGATGCCGATCGCGACCTTCCAGCTCGAGGACATTCCGCCCGAAGAGCAGCCGTACATGACCGGCTGTCATCAGCCGTGCGAGAAGGTGACCGGCACGGAAATTCCGGTGGCGTGGTTTGCGCACGGGCTGCGCATCATCGACATTTCGCGGCCGCACGCACCGAAGGAAGTCGCGCATTTCATGCCGGACGTGCCGGAAGGCTCCACGCGCGTGCAGAGCAACGATGTCACGGTCGATGAGCGCGGGCTGATCTATCTTCTCGATCGCGTGCGCGGACTGCACATTCTCGAGCGCGTTTAGAATTCACCCTTTATCGATCAGCAACGAGGCACGCAATGGCATCCGGCGTATTTGACGACGCGCTTATCAAGCATCTGTGGAGCACCGATGAGCTGCGCGCGATTTTCAGCGATCGCAACCGCGTTCAGAAATGGTACGACTATGAAGCGGCGCTCGCGCTCGAACAGGCGGCGCTTGGCATCATTCCGCGTGAGGCCGCACAGGAAATTGCAAGGAAGGCCCGTGCCGAGAACGTCGACATCGAGCGCATTGCGGAAGAAATCCGCCGCATCAAACACCCGCTGGTGCCGGCGTTGAAGGCGGTCCAGGCGTTGTGCGCGCCCGAGCATGGCGAATTCATCCATTTCGGGCCGACGACACAGGATGTGCTGGATACCGCGACGGTGCTGCAGATCCAGGATGCGCACGCCGTCTATCTGCGCGACATGAAGGCGATCGGCACGGCGCTCTATCGGCTGGCCGAGTCGCACCGGGCGACCCCGATGGTGGGGCGCTCGCACGGCGTGCAGGCGCTGCCGATCACCTTCGGGCATAAGTGCGCGATCTGGCTGTCCGAAATGGGCCGCAACTTCGAGCGGCTGCGGCAACTCGAGCCGCGCATGTTCGTCGGCGGCATGGTGGGCGCCGTCGGCACGCAGGCCTCGTACGGCCCGCAGGCGCCGGAACTTGAACGGCGATTGATGAAACGGCTGGGGCTGGGGGTGGCCGATATCAACTGGCAGCCGGCGCGCGATCGCTTTGCGGAGTATGTGTGTGTGCTCGGAATCATGGGCGGCACGCTCGGCAAGATTGCCAACGAAATCATCATCCTCGAGCACAACGAGATCGACGAGATCGCGGAGCCGTTCAGCGCAGGCAAGGTCGGGTCTTCGACCATGCCGCACAAGCGCAATCCGTCGACCTGCGAGGCGGCGGTGGCGGTAAGCCGGGCGCTGCGTTACAACACCGCCTACATGCTGGAGTGCATGCTGATCGAGCACGAACGCGATGGATCGGCATGGCGCAGCGAGTGGAAGGCATTGCCCGAGTCGTGCCTGATGGCCGGCGGCCTGCTGGCGATGATGAAATACGTGTTGACGGCGCTCGAAGTGAACGTCGATGCGATGCGCGCCAACCTGAGCCTGCTCGGGGGGTTCCTTCTTTCCGAGCGCGTTATGTTTGCCCTCTCCGGCAAGGTAGGCAAGCAGACCGCGCACGAACTCGTTTACGAGGCGTCGATGCGCGGCCTCGAACAGGGCATCACGTTCGAGAAGTCGCTCACGGAAAACCCGCGTGTGCGCGCCGCGCTCTCCGATGATGAACTGCGCTCGCTGTTCGACCCGACGACTTATGTAGGTCTCGCGCCGCAGATCGTGGACAACGTGCTCGCGCAAACCCGCGCCAGCGGCTGGCTGAACTCATGAACATCACCAAACTTGACCACTACCAAGATGCGGTCCGCACGCTCGCGTACTTTTCCAACTGATCAACGTGGTCAACCCGGAAGTGCCGCAAAGGCCCGCACCGGTGGTATTTGCGGTTGACCTCAGCCGCACATGGAGGTCGCGCGAAAAGAGGTTAAAATGGCGCCCGCCGCAATGAGTGTCCAGAGGAGGCAAGCAATGAATTATTTTTTTCGGCCGGCAGTTGTCCTGACCGCCGGCGTAGTGCTCGTATGTGCCGGGCAAGTGTGGGGACAGGGTACGAAGACCGGTGCGGCCGCAGACTATCCCAACAAACCGGTGCGCTGGGTCGTGCCTTTTCCACCGGGCGCGTCCAACGACATCATTGCTCGCCTGATCGGACAGAAATTGGCGGATGCCTGGGGACAGCAGTTCGTGGTGGACAACCGGCCGGGTGCCGGCGGCTCGCTCGGGGCCGACACGGTGGCAAAGGCAACGCCTGACGGCTATACGCTGCTCCTCGCCAATCCGGGGCCGAATATAAACAATCCCCTGATGCGCAAGGACACGCCGTACCAAGTCGGTGACTTTACGCCGGTCGTATTCATCGGCTATGCCCCGCTCATCATTGTGGCGAATCCCAAGTTTTCCCCGAACAGCGCGAAGGAACTGGTGGACTATGCCAAGGCCAATCCAGGCAAGGTCAATTGGGGCTCGTCCGGCAACGGCAGCAGCCTGCACATCGGGCTCGCGCTGTTCCAGGCTGCGACCGGGGTCAGCGTCGTGCACGTTCCATACAAGGGCGCGGCGCCGGCGCTGACCGATGTCGTTGGCGGCCAGATCAACCTGATGTATACGACGACCGTGTCGGGCGAAGCCCACATCAAGTCGGGAAGAGTGAAAGTGCTGGGCAACGCCGGCACCAAGCGACAAGCGGTGCTTCCCAATGTGCCGACGCTGGCCGAACAAGGGATCCGGAACGCGGAGGCGATCGTGTGGTTCGGTGCGGCGGCGCCGGCGAAAACGCTGCGCGCCATCATCGATAAACTCAACCGTGAGGTCAACAAGGCGCTCGAACTGCCCGACGTCAAAACGCGTCTGGGTCAACTGGGCCTGGAAGTCGCCGGCGGCAGCCCGGAAGATTTCGATAAGTTCATGAAGAAGGAAGCGGAGCGCTTGAGCGGACTGATCAAGACGGGCGCGGTCAAGCCGGAGTAGTCGCTTGACAGGCGGCGGGCGGCGCGGCCCCCGTTTTTTTCCAGTAACGCACCAATTTGGGACGGGTATTGTGCCGAAGGTGCCGCCACGGAGATGTATATTGCGGTGCAAGCATATGCAGATGTACTGATAGAGGATAGTTGGCATTTGCTGCGTTGCAATATGACAGGCACAAAACGGGGTTGCCATAGAATGACCATTTTCTGTAAAGTGCGATTTCGCAATACGGACTTCAGGGGAGGAGA
>JACQOK010000355.1 GCA_016202565.1 Betaproteobacteria bacterium
GAGGAACTCAAGCTGTATGAGCAGATCTATGCCCAGTTGCGACTCCAAGCTCCCGTGCCCGACCTCGTCATCTATCTGCAGGCCACCGCGCAGACGCTGATCGAACGCGTGCGCCGGCGCGGGGCGAGCTACGAGAAGAATATGCCCGACGAATATCTGGCCCGCCTGGCGGAAGCCTACATGCGCTATTTCTATCAGTACACCGCGGCCCCGCTCCTGATCGTCAATTCCGAGAATCTCAACTTTGTTGATTCGCCGGGCGATTTTGATTTATTGTTGGAGCGCGTCAGCGCCATGCGCGGCCCACGCGAATTCTTCTCCCTCGGGAACTGATTTTCTGCTGAAAGGGACATACGATGCGTATCACCTTGAACGTCCTGCAGAAAATGGCGCAGGAAGGCAACAAGATCACGATGTTGACCTGTTATGACGCGAGTTTCGCCGCGCTGCTCGAAGCGGCGGGCGTCGAGTCGCTGCTGATCGGTGATTCGCTCGGCATGGTGCTGCAGGGTCACGAATCCACGCTGCCCGTCACCCTGCGCGACATGGTCTACCATACGTCGTGTGTCGCAAAGGGCGCAAAGCGCGCCTTTATCATCGGTGATATGCCCTTCGGCACCTTTCAGCTCTCGCCGCAGGACGCGTTCCGCAACGCGGCCGAAGTCATGGCGGCCGGCGCCAACATGGTGAAAATCGAGGGCGGCAAACCGATGCTGGAGACGATCGAATTTCTCACCCGGCGCGGCATCCCGGTATGCGGTCACCTGGGACTCACGCCGCAGTCGGTGCATCAGCTTGGCGGCTACCGCGTGCAGGGCAAGGGTGATGCCGCGGCACAGCTCATGCTCGAGGAGGCGAAGCTGCTCGAGCAAGCGGGCGCGGGAATGATCGTGCTCGAGGCCGTGCCGTCGCTCCTCGCGCGTGACATTACCGCGGCGCTGCGCGTGCCCACCATCGGCATCGGCGCCGGGGTGGAATGCTCCGGGCAGGTCCTGGTGCTGCATGACATGCTCGATATCTACCCGGGCAAGAAGGCGAAGTTCGTCAAGAATTACATGCGCCTTGCAGGCACGATCCAGGGCGCGGTCGAAATGTACGTAAAGGAAGTCAAGGCCAGGACTTATCCCGGGCCCGAACATTCGTTCTCTGGTTAGGATCGAGGAGCGAGGATTGAGGATCGAGGGGGAAGGACGTAGCCCGGATGGAATGAAATGAAATCCGGGACAATGAGAAGCGGGAACGAAGGCCCCCCAAAAAAAGCGTGTTCCCGGAATGCGCGTCGCTCCTTCCGGGCTACGATACACAATCCTCAATCCTGAATCCTGTCTTAAACATGGACATCATCCACTCCGTTGCCGACCTGCGCGCACGCCTGCAGCGTGAGCCCAACAACGTTTTCGTGCCGACCATGGGCAACCTGCACGAGGGGCACATTCAGCTGATCGACGTCGCCAAGCCGCGCGCGGCGTGCACCGTGGTGAGTATCTTCGTCAACCGCCTGCAATTCGGCCCGCGGGAAGATTTCGACCGTTATCCGCGCACGTTTGAAGCCGACTGCAAGAGGCTGCGCGAGGCGGGCGTCGATGTCGTGTTCGTTCCCGAGGAGAAGGAAATCTATCCGGAGCCGCAGACGTTCGTGGTCGAACCCTCCGACCTGCAGCATATCCTCGAAGGGGCGCACCGTCCGGGACACTTCCGCGGGGTCGCCACGGTGGTGCTGAAGCTTTTCAACCTGGTCATGCCGCACTCGGCCATCTTCGGCAAGAAGGATTATCAGCAGTACATCGTGTTGCGCGACATGGTGCGGCAGCTCGCGCTGCCGATCGAGATCATTCCGGCGGAAACGGTGCGCGGTCCGGACGGTCTCGCATTATCGTCGCGCAACCTGTATCTCTCCACGGAAGAGCGACGCGAGGCGCCGCGGCTCTACCGGACGCTGCGCCATGCGCATGACGAGATCATGACGGGCGCGCGCGATTTCCAGCGCATCGAGCTGCACAGCATGTCGGAACTGGCGAACCATGGCTGGAAGCCGGACTACGTGGCGGTCCGGCGGCAGGCCGACCTGCAGGCGCCTGCACCCGGCAATCGGGACATCGTCGTGCTTGCTGCCGCCCGTCTCGGCAGGACGCGGCTGATCGACAACGTCGAGGTGTTTCTGAAGTAATCCGCCGCAGCCGCACATCGCCATCCACTCCGACCACCCCGATCCCCCTCAATCGGGTTTGCCAGCCGCGTCGCTGCGGACGTAAGCCGCCGGGCATGGCCGTCGGCGGCGGGGGAAAACCGTGTCCTCCGCCGTCACCTCAATATTGATCTGGATCAAACGCTCCTCCTGGATTAGCAGTAAGAATGTCATGGCTCGCGCATTGGTTGCGAGCAGTACGCAGCCGCTCCCCGCGGGCGCGCGCCGCCCGCGCGGACCGCGAGGATTTCACAACCACCATGTTCGGTCACACGGAGGGAACAATGAAAAGATTTGTGGTTTTGCTTTGGGTTCTCGCGCTCGCCGGCGTATCCGGATTTGGCACTGCGCTGGCAGCGAGTCCCGCGAAGATCAAGGTGGGCATCCTGCTGCCGCTCACCGGGACATTCGCGGCTGTGGCTGAAACTCAGAAAGAAGGCGCATTGCTGGCCGTGGACGTCATCAATAAGAAGGGCGGGCTGAACATGCCCGGCGGGAAGGTCATGGTGGAGGGCGTGATCGCCGATGACGAGGCCAAGCAGGACGTGGGCGTTCGACGCTATCGCTACATGGTCTCGGAAGGCGTCAAGGGCCTAGGAGGTCAGACTTGGGCACCACTCGCCTACGCCATCAACGCGATGGTCACCAAGGAGCCGCTGCCCTACTTTCCGGTGTGCGTGATGGCCAAGGAAGCTTTCCAGAACGGCAAGCTCGCCAAGTCGACCTTCGCCGCCGCGTATAGCCCGTGGACGGTCGGCTACATGGCCGGCCAGGCCGCGGTCAAGACGCTGGGCAAGAAGCGTATTTTCTTCCTCGCCCGCGCCGACAGCTGGGGCTGGGACATGCGCGACGGGGCCACGGCTGCCGCTAAGGAATACGGCGCCGAGATCGTCGGCTACGACGAGGTCTCCCTGGGAACCGGCGACTTCACGACGGTGTTGCAGAAAGTGCGCGCGGCCAGGCCCGACGTATTCATCTCCGCCCAGTTTGCCGCCGATGCGGTCGCGCTGCTGAAGCAGGTGCATCAGATGGGGCTCAACAAGGAAATGACGATTTTCAACGCCTTCATCACGAATGTCGTCGCCAAAGGCCTGCCGCCCGAAGCCCTGGAGGGCGTCTACTCGATGCATTATTTCTACTACGACCTCGCCGACTTTCCGGACAAGGAAGTCGCAAAAAGCGCCAAGGAGTTCACGGACCTGTATCGCGCAAAATACAAGCGACCGCCCGACGCCTACGCGACGATCGCCTATGTCGCCTACACGGAGATGTTCCGGGGCTTCGAAGCCGCCAAGTCCTTCGATCCGCAAAAAGTGTCCGCGGCCCTGATGGCGAACAAAGGTGAGTTCATGTCGGTCAAGGGGCCTGCCAGGTGGCGCGAAGACCACGCGGCCGAGTACAAGCACGCCGCCTTCCTGGTGAAAGGAAAAGGTCCCAAGGAGCAGAAGCACGAGTGGGATCTGTTTACGGTCATGGGCTCCGTGGGCGGTGAGTCGGTGATGCCGACGCTGAAGTCTCTCGGTTACTGACGCCCGCCTTGCCCAGGCAAACTGCGCGCGTCTTCGCCGGGGCGCCTTTAGGTGATCACCCGGCCGAATACGCGCAAAGGCTGCGGAATTGAGCGCAGAAATCATCAATGCCCAGGGAGTAACCAAACGATTCGGCGGGTTGGTGGCCGTTGATCGAGTCGATTATTCCCTGCGCGAATACGAAGTGGCCGGCATCATCGGTTCCAACGGCGCGGGAAAAACCACCTTCTTCAATCTCCTGACGGGATATTACGCGCCCGACGAGGGGAAAATCCTCCACAAAGGGCAGGACATCACCCGCATGACGCCGCAGGAGAGGGTTGCGCGGGGACTGATGCGCACCTTCCAGCTCACCTCCACCTTCGACAACCTGAGCGTGGTCGACAACCTTGTGCTCGCTTTTTTCCGGGCGCACCGCAAATCGTCGCTGCTGCATCTGTTGTTCAACACCTGCAAGAAACACCGGAGCGAGGACAGGATCGTCGCGATCCTCGAGACTTTCGACCTTCAGCATGCGCGCGACCGGCAGGTGAGGCATCTCAGCCTGGGCGAAAAGCGGCGCCTGGAAATCGCCATGGCGGTGCTGGCCGAGCCCGAGGTGCTGCTGCTGGACGAACCGCTGGCGGGGCTGTCGGAATCCGAGATCAGGGGCATTCTCGACGTGCTGGGAAGACACGTCGGCAGGCAGACGATCCTGATCGTGGAACACAAGATTTCACACGTGAAGGACTTCCTGCAACGGCTCACCGTCATGCACGACGGCCGGATCATCGCCGACGGCGGGTATGAGGAATGTCTGCGCCATCCCGAGGTGCGCAAGAGCTATTGGCAGATCGACACCGCCGCGGAGGGGGAGGGGCATGCCACCGGATAGCGGCATCGCGCTGAACGACGGCGAAATACTGAGCGTCAGGGGTCTCACCGCCGCCTACGGCGAATCGAAGGTGCTGTTTGAAATAGACCTGAGTGCAAAGCACAGACAGGTGGTGGCCTGCGTCGGGCGCAACGGCGCCGGCAAGACGACGCTGCTGAAGAGCATCGCGGGTTTCGTGAGACCGCGCTCCGGCTCCATCATGGCCAATCAGGTAAGTCTCGTCGGACTCAAGTCCTACGATATCGCCCGCATGGGCATCAAGTACATCCCCCAGGACAAAAAGGTGTTTTCCGACCTGACGGTCAGGGAGAACCTCGAACTCGGCAGCTACGCAACCGGGGATTACGACTGGAATCGGATCACCGCCTACTTCCCGAAGCTGCGGGAGCTCATGGACCGCAAGGCCGGCTACCTGAGCGGCGGCGAACGCCAGATGCTGATGATCGGCAGGGCGCTGCTGGGCAGACCGAAAGTGCTGCTGATCGACGAGCCCACCGAGGGGCTTGCGCCCAGCATCGTCGCGCACCTCAAGGACGTTTTTACGGAGTTGAGCAGGAACACGGCGCTCGTGATGGTCGAGCAAAATCTGCCTCTCGTCTGCGCCATCGCAGCCAAGGTCTATGCCCTCAAGGAGGGCCGCATGGTGGCCGAACTGACAGACCGTGAATCCATCCGGCCCGAGGTTTGTGAACGTTATCTCTAGCGAGAAAGCATGTTGAAAGCATTGCGATGGTGGTGGGGCATCCTGCTCGCGTTTTCGCTGGTGGGCGTGTCGGTGCTGTTTCTGCCGCTCCCCTTCCTCAACGAGGTGCTCATTTTCTCGATCTATACCATCGGGTGCAGCTTCCTGTTGGGGCGCGTCGGATTCATTTCGTTCGGGCAGCCGGCCTATCTCGCGGTCGGCGCCTACGGAACCGCGTTCTACCTCTTTTACTTCGGCACCAATCCGTATGTCGGCATCCTGCTCGGCGTGCTCTCGGGGCTGGTTGTATCCGGTATCGTCGGCCCGCTGTTCGTCCGCCTGCGCAGCGACTATTTCGCGCTGGTGAACCTCGCGCTCGCGGTGATCGTGTACTACCTCATGCAGAAGGTGCTGGCGGACATCACCAAAGGCGACAACGGCCTCTGGTTTCTCACCAATATCGCTTCCACGCCGGTGCTGGACATCTCGCGGCCCGGCCAGTTCTTCATTTTCGCGCTCCTGGTCGCGCTGGCGGTCTGGGCGTTCTACAAGTATCTCGACGACTCGATCTACGGCGCCTGCTGCCTCGCCACCAAGATCAACGAAGACAAGCTCAGGTTTCTGGGCTACAGCAATTACAGCGTCCGCCTGCTCGCGTTCGTCATTGCCAACACGACGACCGCCCTGGCAGGCGCGATGTACGCGGTCTATCTGGGATTTGTCAGCCCGGAAGTCACCAGCCCGGCGCGCGCCGCGGACCCGGTGGTGGTCACGATACTCGGCGGGACCGGGACGCTTTACGGGCCTCTCGTCGGCGCGCTGGCCTACACCGGGATGAAAGACGTGATCAGCAAGCTGATCGGCAACTGGGAACTTTTCATCGGCTTCCTGCTGGTTTTTATCATGCTCGCCGGAGAAAAGGGCATCTGGGGCACGCTGCAGCCCGCGCTGGAAAGGCTGTTCTGGCGTAAGGGCAGCGCAACCGGGACGACTGAACGCCGCGAGGTGCGCGCATGATGGACGCGCAACTGCTCGCTTCCGGCGTCATCTTTGGGCTCTCCATCGGCAGCATCTTCTTCCTGATGGCGATCGGGCTTTCATTATGCTTCGGCCTGATGCGCATCATCAGCCTCGACCAGTTGCTCTATTACTCGATCGGCGCCTACATCACCTATTCCGTGAGCCTCGCCACCGGCAGCATCTGGCTCGGCATGCTGGGGGGCGTGTTCGTCGCCGGCATCGCGAGCATGGCCGTGGAAAGGTTCGTTTTCCCGCGCATATACGAACGTGAAATCACTTTCAGCATGATCACGTCCTTCGGGATACTGATCGGCGGCATCGGCATCATCAAATATTTCTGGGGCGTGGTTCCCCGGCCGGTCCCGGTTCCGACGCTCGCGCAGATCGACATCCTCGGCACGGAAGTCCCGATCTATCGCCTGATCGTCATCGTAGTTGCCGCGCTCGTATATATCGGTATCTGGCTCTTCCTCAACCGCACCATTATCGGCAAGGCGATCCGCGCCGGCATCGAGGACGTGGAGCACGTGGAAGGCCTCGGCATCAATGTGTCGCGTCTTTTCACCATCACGTTCATCATCGCCGGTTCGCTCTCCGGGCTTGCCGGAGGACTGCACGCGCCTCTGATCATGGTGGATCCGCAGATGGGGCTCGAAGTGCTCGCATTCGTATTCATGGTCGTCATCATCGGCGGCCTGGGCAGCATCAAGGGCACGCTCGTGTCCGCCTTTATCGTCGGGCAGGTGGTATCCCTCGGGTCTCTCGTCTACGCACCTTTGGCCCAGATGGCGCCATTTGCCATCATGCTGCTCATCCTCCTGGTCAAGCCGACCGGTCTGTACGGCAGCGCGCTGTTGAAACGATGAGGCCGGGGAGACAACGTGCGCGCGTTTGAACTCGTCACCGCCAGGGATTCGCAACACGCGGTGGCATTGCTTGCCGCGCACGGCC
>JACQOK010000356.1 GCA_016202565.1 Betaproteobacteria bacterium
CCATCAGGTTCTGTCCCTCGGCGTGCAGCTTTTCGATCGGCGTGTCATGCTCGCCCGCCTGTCGGTTGCCCCAGATATCGGACGCGTGCAGAAACGCCGCGCGCTCGCCGCCGATGTCGATGAATGCCGACTGCATGCCGGGCAGCACGCGCAGCACCCGTCCCATGTAAATGTTGCCGACGAGTCCACGCGCGCTCGCGCGCTCGACATGCAGCTCCTGTGTGACGCCGTGTTCGATGACGGCGACACGCGTTTCCTGCGGCGTAACGTTGATGAGGATTTCTTCAATCATCGCGCGCCACGACAACGGGTCTCTCAAATGGCTTCGATGTCAAACTTTGCCAACAGCTCCGCGGTCTCGGCAAGCGGCAATCCCATGATACCCGAATAGCTGCCGGTAATCCGCGTAACGAACGCCGCAGCGCGCCCCTGAATCGCATACGCACCTGCCTTGCCGAACGGTTCGCCACTCGCGATATAGCGTTGAATCTCCCCCGCGGAAAGCGCCCGGAATTCGACAGACGAGATCGAGAGGGCGCTCTCGACGCGATCCCGCATGCCAAGCGCGACGGCAGTCATCACGCTGTGCTCGCGGCCCGCCAGCGCGGAGAGGATCTGCGCCGCATGCTGGGCGCTTTCCGGCTTGCCGATGATGACATCATCGAGCACCACGGTCGTATCGGCCGCAAGCGCGGGATGCGGCGGCAGGCCGCGCTGGATCACCTGACGCGCGGCAACCGCGGACTTGTTGCGGGCGATGCGCAGCACATAATCGGACGGCCCTTCAGCGGGCAGCGGTGACTCGTCCACATCCACGGCGCGGCGCGGGTCCTCCCTCAGCAGCAGCACTTCGAAGCCGACACCGATCTGGCGGAGCAGTTCGCGCCGGCGCGGGCTGCGGGAGGCAAGGTAGATGCGCTTGTCGGCCATTTGTTCGTGATGAGTGATGAGTGATGAGTATTTTTACGCATTACCCATATCCAATTACCCATTACTCATAGCCCATTACCCATTACTCGCGATGATACGGATGTCCGGCCAATATCGACATTGCCCGGTAAAGCTGCTCGGCGAGCACGATGCGGGCGAGCCCGTGTGGCAGCGTCAGCGGCGAGACCGACCACAGCAGATCCGCTTCCTCCTTAAGCGCCGCCGCAGTGCCGTCGGCGCCGCCGATGATGAAGGCCACGTCGCACCCGATTTCGCGCCAGCGCGCAATCCGAGCGGCGAGCTGTCGCGTGGACAGCCCCACGCCGCGCTCGTCGAGCACCACCTTGTAGCAGCGCCCCGGCAGCGCGGCAGCAATACGTTTATGTTCAGTTTGCAGCAGGCGCCCGATTGCCATCGCGCCCGCGTCGTTGCCGCGGGCTGCGGGCTTGATCTCCTTGAGGCTCAGCTGCGCATCGCGCGGCATGCGCCGGGCGTATTCGTCGAACCCCGCCTTGACCCAGGCCGGCATCTTGTGGCCGACCGCCACTGCCATGAACTTCACGCGGCGGGACGCGCGCTGCCGGCACGGCGCCGCGTGCGGCGCCCGGCCGGCGTCCAGAGTTCCTCGAGGTTGTAGTATTGGCGGGTCGCCGGTTGCATGATGTGGACGACCACCACCCCCAGATCGACCAGTATCCACTCGCCCGTCCGTTCCCCTTCCACGCCGTGGATGGTCGCGCCAAGCGCGTTCAGTTTTTCCCGGACACTGTTGGAAAGCGCTTTGCTCTGGCGCGATGAATCGGCGCTTGCGATGATGACTTTATCGAACAGCGAGGTCATTTTCTTCACGTCCAGAACCACGATGTCGCGCGCTTTGACGTCTTCCAGCGCCGCTACCGTGGCCTTCACCAGTTTGTCGATTCTCATCAACCTCCTATTGAGTTTCGTGCAAACGGGTCACAACCCGTTTCACCACAAACCTCCCCTCACCCTCCGGGAGAGGGGCCGGGGGTGAGGGCGAAGAGGAGTCCGCTACTTTTACGTCGTGCATTAAACGTATAGACGCCTCGTTTGAATATAATCGAGAACGGAGTCGGGAAGCAAATAACGGGGGCTCGCCCCCGCGCGGATGCAGTCGCGGATCATGGTCGCCGAAATATCGAGCGCCGCGATGGGGATGATCACGATGCCGCCCGCGGGCGCCAGATGAACGGCGAGGGGCTGCCGGAGCGTGCGCGCAGCGTATTCGCGCGCGAGCGGCTGCGGCATGCGATCCTGCCAGGTATCGACCGGAAACCCGGGACGGTGCGCGACAACGACATGCGCGAGAGTAAACAGCTCGTGCCAGCGGCTCCAGGTCGCAAAATCGAGAAAGGCGTCGGCGCCCACCAACAGGCACAGCGGGCGCGTGGCGCCGATTTCCTGACGCAGCTCGGTGAGCGTATCCACCGTATAGCCGGGGCCGCTGCGCCGGGTCTCGCGTTCGTCGACGGTAAACAGAGGGTTGTCCCGCACCGCCAGTCGCACCATCGCCAGGCGTTCGACTGCCGAAATGCGCGGTGCAGTGCGGTGTGGTGGCGTGCCGCTCGGGACGAAACGCACTTCCTGGAGTTTCAGCCCTTCCCCGACTTCCTGCGCAAGCCGCAGATGCCCGTAATGAACCGGGTCGAAGGTGCCGCCGAGAATGCCGATAGGCGCGGAGGACATTCAGCGCGGAGTGCGGAGTGCGGAGTGCAGAACTGACCGGACAGCAGATGATGACAGAACCGCGAGCATTACGCCTTTGCACTCTGCACTCATCACTCTGCACTCATCGCCGCCTACAGAACGAGCCGGCGAATGTCGGACAGTACGCTGGTGAGGTAGGAGATGAAGCGCGCCCCCTGTGCCCCGTCGATCACGCGATGATCATAGGAGAGCGACAGCGGCACCATCAATCGCGGCGCGAACTCCCGACCCTGCCACACCGGTTTCGTCACCGCCTTGCCGACGCCGAGAATCGCCACCTCCGGCGCGTTGATGATCGGCGTGAAGTTCGTGCCGCCGAGTCCGCCCAGGCTGGAAATGGAGAAACAGCCGCCCTGCAGGTCGGCCGGCGCGATCTTGCCGGCACGCATGCGCGCGCTCACTTCGCCCAGTTCCCTGGCCAGTTCCAGCAGGCCTTTTTTGTCGACGTCGCGGATCACCGGCACCACCAGCCCGTTGGGCGTATCGACGGCGATGCCGATGTGGTAGTACTGCTTGAGGACGAGACTCTCGCCATCGGGCGCAAGCGAGGCGTTGAACTCCGGATGGTGCTTGAGCGCCACCACCGACGCCTTCAAGAGGAAACCGAGCATCGTGAACTTGATTCCGCTCTTCTTCGCTTCCTCGGCCTGCGCCTTGCGAAAAGCCTCAAGCTCCGTGATATCGGCCTCGTCGTGCTGAGTGATGTGCGGAATGCTCACCCAGTTGCGGTGCAGGTTGGCGCCGGAGAGTTTCTTGATGCGCGACAGCGGCCGCATCTCGACCGGCCCGAACCTGGCGAAATCGACCTGTGGCAGCGGCGGGAGGTTCAGGCCGAGACCGGCGCCTTCCGCGCCACGCGGGCGCGCGAGTTCCGCTTTCACATAGCTTTGCACGTCCTCCCTGAGAATGCGCTCCTTCGGTCCCGTGCCTTTCACGCGCGCAAGATCGACGCCGAATTCGCGCGCGAGTCGCCGCACCGCGGGACTCGCGTGGGCCTTGCCGAACGCGGCTTCGTCAATCCGGGCTTCCGCGCCGCCGGGGGCGCGTGGCGCCTCCCGCTCTGACCGCGAGATGGGCTGGGGCTGAGGACTTGCCGCAGCGGTCTGCGGCGATGGCGCGGGCGCGCGGGGGGAGACAGCCGGTTCTTGCGCCGGGGCTGCCGCAGGTGCCGCCGCGGCTTCGGCCTTGCCCGGCGCCGCCGTCGCGCCATCCTCGGCTTCCAGCAGCAGCACAAGGGCGCCTTCAGAGACCTTGTCTCCGACGCTGACCTTCAGTTCCTTTACCACGCCGCTTGCGGGCGAAGGCACTTCCATCGTCGCCTTGTCCGATTCGAGCGTAATCAGCGAGTCTTCCCGGTTCACGCTGTCCCCGGGACTGACCAGGACTTCAATCACCGGCACGTCCTTGAAGTCGCCGATGTCGGGAACCTTCACTTCGACCAGATTGCTCATGCTGGAATCAATTCCGAGGATTGAGGATTGAGGATCGAGGATCGAGCAAGAACGTCAAGGCTTGGTCGTAGAATGACTCAATCCTCATTCCTCGCTCCTCGATCCTGCTCTTACACCGTCGTCGGATTCGGCTTCTCCGGATCGATGCCGTATTTCTTGATGGCCTCGGTCACCTTGCGACGCGGCAGCGCTTCCTGGTCGGCGAGGGTTTTCATCGCAGCGACCGCCACGTAATGGCGGTCCACTTCGAAGAACCTGCGCAACTGCCGGCGCGTGTCGGAGCGGCCGAAGCCGTCGGTGCCGAGGACGAGATAACTGTGCGTCGGCAGGAAAGCGCGGATCTGGTCGGCGTAGATCTTCATGTAGTCGGTGGCGGCGACCACCGCGCCAGGGCGGTCCTTGAGGCACTGCTCGACGTAGCTCAACCGCGGTTCCGCTTCGGGATGCAGCATGTTCCGGCGCTGCGTCTCGAGCCCGTCGCGGCGCAGTTCGTTGAAACTCGTCACGCTCCAGATGTCGGCGGCAATCCCGAAATCCTTCTCGAGCAATTCGGCGCCCGCGATGATCTCCCGCAGGATGGTGCCGCTGCCCAGGAGCTGCACCTTCGGCTGGCTCTTCTTCGCCTTGCCTTCGCTTAACAGATACATTCCCTTGAGAATGCCCTTCTCCACGCCTTCCAGCATCGGCGGATGCGCATAGTTTTCGTTCATCACGGTGATGTAGCAGTAGACATCTTCCTGCTCCTGATACATCCGGCGCAGCCCATCCTGGATGATCACCGCGAGCTCGTAGGCGAACGTCGGGTCGTAGGAGACGCAATTGGGAATGGTCGAGGCCAGCAGGTGGCTGTGCCCGTCCTCGTGCTGCAGGCCCTCGCCGTTCAACGTGGTGCGCCCTGCCGTACCACCGAGAAGGAAGCCGCGCGCGCGCATGTCGCCCGCCGCCCACGCGAGGTCCCCCACGCGCTGAAAGCCGAACATCGAATAGAAGATATAGAACGGAATCATGGACACGCCGTTGGTGCTGTACGAGGTCGCGGCGGCAATCCACGATGACATCGCCCCGGCTTCGTTGATGCCTTCCTCCAGGATCTGGCCCTTCTTGTCTTCCTTGTAGAACATGAGCTGGTCCGCGTCCTGCGGGGTATAGAGCTGCCCGACGTGCGAATAGATGCCGAGCTGGCGGAACATGCCCTCCATGCCGAAGGTGC
>JACQOK010000357.1 GCA_016202565.1 Betaproteobacteria bacterium
ATTAACTGCGCCCCGCTCCTAGCATTCATCGCGTTTTGGCCACAACGCATCACGCGTCGATTATTGAGATCGGTTCTAGGCATCCATGCGGGTGCCCGTTCAGGAGGAGAAAATCTATGTCACCGCAACCAAAAAGCGCAGGACAGCAATCGATGGTTCACGTGGAAGCAGGGGCCTACCGGGTGCAGCGGCCGCAGGGCGCGAATGACGTGATCGAGATGATCAGCCGGCACAACATCCAGATCGTGGACCTGAGGTTCACCGATCTGCCCGGACTCTGGCAGCATTTTTCGATCACGCTGCCCGAAATCCACACGGACTTGTTCAACGAGGGTATCGGATTCGACGGTTCGTCGATTCGCGGTTTCCAGGAAATTCACGAATCGGACATGTTGCTCAAGCCCGATCCCGCAACGGCGTTTGTGGATCCGATGTGCGGGATTCCGACGCTCGCCGTCATTTGCGACGTGGTGGATCCGATTCTCAAGCAGCCGTATCCACGCGATCCGCGCTTTGTGGCGAAAAAGGCCGAGACCTATCTGAAACAGACGGGAATCGCCAACACGTGTTACTTCGGGCCGGAACTCGAGTTCTTCATCTTCGACTCGGTCCGCTTCGAGCAGAACCAGCATTGCGGCTATTACTTCGTGGACTCGGCCGAAGGCGAGTGGAACTCGGGCCGGGATGAAGGCGCGTTCGGTGGAGGCAACCTGGGCTACAAGCCGCGCTACAAGGAAGGCTATTTTCCGGTCCCGCCCCACGATACCCTCCAGGACATCCGTTCCGAAATCGTGCTGGCGTTGCAGCAGGCCGGCGTCCAGATCGAAGTGCACCATCACGAGGTGGCGACCGCCGGCCAGAACGAGATCGACATGAAATTCGCGCCGCTCACCCGGATGGCCGATAACGTGATGCTGTACAAGTACTTCTGCAAGAATGTCGCGCGCCGGCACGGCAAGGTCGCCACCTTCATGCCGAAACCGCTGTTCGCCGACAACGCGAGCGGCATGCATTGCCATCAAAGCCTGTGGAAGGACGAGAGAAACCTTTTCTTCGATCCCGCCGGTTACGCGCTTACTTCCGAGTCATGCCGCTGGTATATCGGGGGGCTGCTCAAACACGCGCATGCGTTGATGGCCTTCTGCGCTCCGACGACGAACTCGTACAAGCGCCTGGTCCCGGGTTATGAGGCGCCGGTGAATCTGGCGATGTCGCAGCGCAACCGCTCGGCCGCCGCGCGCATTCCGATGTATTCGGATTCGCCGAACGCCAAGCGGGTGGAATTCCGCTGTCCCGATCCGTCCGCCAACGCGTACCTCGCCTTCGCGGCGATGCTGATGGCGGGCCTGGACGGTGTCCAGAACAGGATCGACCCGGGAGATCCGCTCGACAAGAACATCTACGACCTGCCGCCCGAGGAAGCCAAGGCGATCACCCAGGTGCCGGGTTCGCTCGAGGAATCGCTGCGGGCGCTCGAGCAGGACCACGAATTCCTGAAAAAAGGCGGCGTATTCACCGACGACCTGCTGCATATGTGGCTCGAATACAAGTGGAAAAAGGAAGTCGACGCCATCAGGCTGCGCCCGCATCCCTGGGAGTTCTATCTGTATTTTGATGTGTAGGCTGCCGACGTGGGAGCGGGCTTGCCCGCGATATTCCGAGCCCATAAAGCACTATCGGGGGCAAGCCCCCTCCCACAGGCAAGCGTCGTAGCCCGGAGGGAGCGAAGCGCATTCCGGGAATACGTTTTTTTTGGGGGGCCTTCGTTCCCGCTTCTTTTTGCGGGGGCCTTCGTTCCCGCTTCTCCCGTTCCCGGATTTCATCTCATTCCATCCGGGCTACATTCGTTCAGAACTCGCCGAAGACCGTCTGCCACAACTGGCGTACTGCCTGTGTGCGCTGATCGACCTCGGCGGGCGCGACTCTCGCGTACTTTTCCCCGGCGAGCCGCAGCATGTGCTGCCTGCGGCGGAACTCGCGATAGGCTTCATGTGCGGCGAGCGCCTGCTCCTGCGGAACGAGGTCCAGACGTCCGGCGAGCTTCAGCAGCGCGAGATTGCCGATATTACCGGTCAGTTCAGCGTGCCGGCGCGCGTGGCCCAGCACCAGATACTGCACGATGAATTCTACGTCGATGAGTCCGCCGCGGTCGTGCTTGATGTCGAAACGGCCGCTGGTATTGGGG
>JACQOK010000378.1 GCA_016202565.1 Betaproteobacteria bacterium
CCGCTCGCCGAGGAAGTGGCGAAAGCGCGCTAGCACGTCTACACGGAAAAGCCGTTCGCGCAAACGCTGGAAGACGGGCTCAGGATCGCGGCGCTCGAAAAGCAGTACGGGATCACCGTGACCGTCGGCCACAGCGCGCGGCTGATGGCGGGCATCCGCATCATCAGGGAAAAGATCGACCGGGGCGAGCTGGGCCGCGTCGCGTTCATGGAAGCGAATTTTTCCAATGAGCGCGCGCTCGAGCTCACACCCAAGACCTGGCGCTGGTACAAGGACCGCGCCCCGGGCGGACCGCTGTCGCAGCTCGCGATCCACCAGTTCGACGTGCTGCACCTGCTGGGCGGGGAAATCGCGGAAGTCTCGTCGATGGCATCCAAGCTCTCCCCCGTCGGCGCCGAGGTGGATGACCAGTCGATGACGCTGATCAAGTTCGCCGACGGCAAGGTCGGATACGTCGGCTCATGCTGGACTTCGCCTGGAATTTTCTGCGTGCGCGTCTTCGGCCAGAAAGCGCTCATGCACTACGAAATCGATTTCGGCACCTGGGACACGCCCCACCTGCTGCACAAGACCTCGACGCTCTACATCCAGCGCGGCAAGGACGGCTACGCGAAGCGCGAGGGAATCGCGCTGCCGGAAAGCGACATGTTCCGCGCCGAGCTCGAGATGTTCGCGCAAAGCTGCGCCACCGGCGCGCCGAACGAGCTCACCGCGCACAACGGCAATGTCGCGGTCGCGGTGGTCTACGCCGCCCTCAAATCGCTCGACCGGAAGGGACAGTGCGTGCGGATCGCCGACGTGATGGAGGAAAGCCGCGCGAAGATCAGCACCCAGGCGCGTGCCGCCTAGACGGACCTTTAAGCCGCCGATGAACGCGGATGAAATCAACGGCAAAGGGATTGCTACGGCACGTGCGTGGTTTTTTGATCGGCGTTTATCGGCGTTAATCTGCGGTTACTAATCGTTTTGGGGGTTGTATGCTTCCTAGTCGCTACTTCATCGATCTCACGCAACCCGAGATCGCCGCACAGCTCAAGAAGAACCCGCTGGTGATCCTGCCCGCGGGCAGCGTCGAGCAGCACGGCCCGCACCTGCCCACCGGGACCGACATTTACGCCTCGAACGTGATCGGCCACGCGGTGGCCGAACGCATGGACGGGCTGGTGCTTCCAGGCGGACCGCTCGGCGTCACGCCCATGCACATGCCGTTCGAGGGGACCCTCACGCTGACACCCGACACCTACCAGCGAGTCGTAACCGAAACCTGTGTGTCCACTGCGAAGCACGGCGCCAGGTATCTGCTGATCCTCAACTGGCACGAAGGCAACATCCCCTCGCTCGCGATCGCCGCCGAAGCGCTGCACCGCGATCATGGCATGACGGTGCTCACGGTCCAGGCGTGCTACGTGGCCGCCGAATTGTACGGCCACGAATGCGGCGGCCTTACGCACGGCGGCGAGATCGAGGCGCTGGCGGTGCTGGCCTATCGGCCCGACCTGGTGCACCTCGACCGCATCGACTACTCTTCCGACCACTCCCACGGCCGCAAATGGGACAAGCTGCGCCGCACCCGGAGCTATCAGCCGGTGCTGCGCGACATCCGCACCATCGCGCCAACCGGCTGGTACGGCGCGCCGGAGCACGCCACGGTCGACAAGGGTCTGCGCATGCTGAACGACATCGCCGCTGCGATCGCCAGGGAAGCGGCGGAAATCTTCCGCCTGCTCGATGAGGCGCAAGGCGGAACCGCCGAGATCAAGCATCTGAAAGTGGCTAACTGATGCGCATCGTCAAAAAACTTCGGGATGCGCAGCCCTCACCCCCGCCCCACTCCCTAGCGTAGAGGGGAGATTCGAGGCGCAAATGTGCTGCAGCACATTTGCGCGGAGCCTGACAATGGCGCGCGTCCTTACCCAGGCCGAGGCCAAGAGCATGGGGCTGCCCGGCCGCAAATCGCTCGAAATCGTCTCGGGCGAAAAGGGATCGCAGGCCGTCACCCTGCGCCTGGTCGAGATTCCGGTGCCTAAACCGGACGAACCGTTGCGCGGCCCGCACTACCACCAGGGCTTCGAGGAATGCATCTTCGTGATGTCGGGCGCAGGATGCACTGAAGCAGACAGCGGAAAATATCCGCTCAAGGCCGGGGATACGATCCTGATTCCGCCGGGCGAAAGGCACGTGACGCGCAACACCGGCAATGAGCCGCTCGTGCTCCTGTGCTTCTTTCCGGTCGCCGATATCACGAAAAGAATGGAAGAAAAAAGGTGACCGGCAAGCGGACGTAGCCGGGATGGAATGAAATGAAGTCCGGGGCAGGGAGAAGCGGGAACGAAGGCCCCCAAAAAAACCGTGTTCCCGGAATGCGCTTCGCTCCTTCCGGACTGCGACGCTAGATTGTTGGGGTGCGCTCCGTTTACCCCAACCTACACACTATTCACCATTCACTATTCACGCCTATGTCCTACGATGTGATCTGCCTGCGGCCGGAGGCCGACTTTCAGCGCGTCGGCGCGTTGGCGCCGCAAACCTTCACGATTACCTATCGCACGCCCGACGATGCCGGGCTCCCATCGCTGATGAAGCAGGCGCGCGCACTGGTCATTCCCGCAGTGGGGCCGAAACTTCCCGCGGCGCTCTTCGAAGGCAGCACCGTAAAGCTCGTTCAGGTGACCGGAGCCGGCGTCGACCGCCTCGATGAGCCTGCGTTGGGAAGGCTCGGCATCGCCGTCGCCAACGTCCCGGGCGGCAGCAACAGCGCGGTGGCCGAATACGCCGTGGCGAGCGCCTCCGTGCTGCTGCGGCGTTTTGGCTGGGCCAATGGCGAACTTCGCGCCGGCCGTTACGAAAACTTCCGCAAGCGCATGCTCGCCGACAATCTCGCCGGCATCGACGGGCTGCTCGTCGGTGTCGTCGGACTCGGGGTGATCGGGCTCGCCGTCGCCCAGGCTTTTCACGCAATGGGTGCGCGCATCTGCTACTTTGATCCGGCACCGCGCGAGCCGCAGGCTGCGGCCGCAATCGATGCGCGGGCGGCGGCGCTCGATGAATTACTCGCGACCTCGGACGTGGTCACACTGCACGTGCCGTTGGTGCCCGCCACCCAAGGCTTGATCGGGGACCGGCAGCTGGCGGCCATGAAACCGGGGGCGATCCTGATCCACGCCGCGCGCGGCGGCATCGTCGACGAAGCGGCGCTCGCCGCGCATCTTGCGTCGGGCCACCTGGGCGGCGCGGCAGTCGACGTCTACTCGACCGAGCCGCCCGGCGCGGACAATCCCCTGTTCAAACTCGAGGGGGAGGCCGCGCGCAGGACGCTGCTCACGCCGCACATCGCCGGGGTCACGCGCCAGTCGTTTGCCAACCTGTTTCGCGCTGCATGGCAGAATGTGGAACGCGTGCTGCGCGGCGAAGCGCCGCTCAATCGCGTGTACTGACACCCATCTCAAAAATCGTCAAAAACAGACGGAACCGCCGATGAACGCGGATAAAACCGCACCAACAAAGTTCGCACTTTTGTTTTTTAATCGGCGTTTATCGGCGTCCATCTGCGGCTGACTTTTTTACTGGAGCAGAGAAATGGCACAAAAGGAACTCGGCGTCGCAGTCGTCGGCGCCGGCCGCATCGGCACGCTGCGCGCGCGTCTGGCCGCGAAACACCCTTGCGTCGGATTCCTGGCGGTCTCCGACCTCGATCCAGCCCGTGCACGCGCTCTTGCCGAGCAGACGGGCGCGGATTTTCATTGCGGCAACAACTTCGAGATCATCGAGCGGCCGGAGGTCAATGCGGTGTTCGTGTCCACTCCGGAGGGAGAACACGCCGCTCCGGTACGCAGGGCGCTCGAGCTGGGCAAGCCGGTTCTGGTCGAGAAGCCGATCGCACTCTCGCTCGACGACGCCGACGACATACTTGCAACGCTCAAAGCGACGAAAGGCAAGCTGCGCATCGGCTACAGCCGCCGCTTCAAGGAGTGCTTTCTCCGGGCCAAGGAGCAGATGATCCACGGCCGGCTGGGCAAGGTCACCGGTGGGCTTGCACGCGTCTACAACTCCCGCGCGCAGACCTTCGCCATCTTGAAGCGCGACCCGCACGCGACGCCGGTGCTGGACGTCCTCACCTATTACGTCGATCTCATGTGCTGGTTCCTCGAAGGCAACGCACCCGTCGAAGTCGTGGCGCGCGGACAAACCGGGATCTTCAAGGAAGCGGGTTACGACACCCACGATGTCACGTGGGCGATCCTGACCTTCGCCGACGGCGCAGTGGTCAATCTGGGCATCAGCTATGCGCTGCCCGCCAGGTTTCCGACCCAGGGGCAATCCGACCGCGTCGAGCTGCTCGGCACGGAGGGCACCATGCTGATCGACGACGACCACAAGGACCATCTGCTGTTTTCCGAGAAAGGCATTCCGCACCCGTACGTCCCAGGGCACCAGATCGAGATGGCTTTTCTCGGCAGCAATACCGCCGGTGACTGGGCCTTGGGCGATTTCTGGGGGCCGCTTGGCAACGAGACCCGCGCCTGGCTCGACCACCTGGTGACGGGCAACCCGACCGCTCACACGACACCCGAACAGGCGCGCGTCAATCTGGAAACCACCATCGCCATCGAGCGCGCGATCGCAACCGGCAAAGCAGTCAGGCTGCCGCTGGAGACTTGAGCGACCGCGGCGGGGATCACCTCGCGGCGAGCGCGCTCGAGGTGGCCCGCGCGCGTGCCGCCGGGCCGGCATCACCAAGTTGCCCGAGCACGTCCGCGTAGAGGCGCCAGGCTTCAGGGTTGTGTGGGCGCAGGGCACAACGCTCGGCGAGCAGCGCCCGGGCGAGCGGCAGACGGCCGGCGCGCATCGCCGCGACGATCAGGATTTGCGTGAAAAGGTCGCGCTGCGTATGACTGCCACCGATGCGCTGGAGGCGGGAGCGCATCGGAGCAAGTTCGGCCACGACGCGCCCGAAATCCCCCCTCTTCCAGAACACCAGCGCTTCACAGAGCGCCTCACCGATTTCGGCGGCTACCTGGGCGGTAGTCTGATCGGACTCGCGGGAAGTGGCCACAGCGGATTTCGACTGCGCCGACTCCAGCGCCTGTTGTGCGCGCGCGAGCAGCGGGGGCAGGGCCATCAGTTGAAAGAAGTATCCCCGCAGCACGTGTGCCATCACCATTTCGGGATCGGCCGCAAGCGCCGCCTTGAGATGGCGGCCGGTTTCGCGGCCAAAGGCGAGATACTCCTCCACTGCGCGATCGAAGGCGGCGATCGCGGCCTCGCTCGCGGCACTGAACGACAGCCCGAGATTACTTGCAAACACCATCAGTCGTACTTGCGCAAGTCCTCGATCACCTTGCCGTCGTTGGCGAGAGAGCCGCGCGGCTCCAACGCAATTTCGCCACGCAGATTGCACACGGCACGGATCGATCCGGCAATGGCGTCCGCCAGCGCGCCGGTGTCCGCTCCGTCAACTTCGCAGGCGAACGTCATGCGGTCGTTTTTCTTGTCGTCATGCTCGACGATCAGCCGATACTTGCGGATTTCGGGATGGCGCTTCGCCACCTCCGCCAGCTGTGAGGGTTTTACGAACATGCCCTTGACCTTGGTGGTCTGGTCGGCACGCCCCATCCAGCCCTTGATCCGCAGGTTGGTGCGCCCGCACGGACTCGCGCCGGACAGCACGGCCGAAAGGTCGCCTGTGGCAAATCGGATCAGCGGATACTCCGGTGCGAGCGAGGTCACCAACACCTCGCCGACCTCGCCATCAGTGACGGGCTCGCCCGTGCCGGGGCGCACGATTTCGATGATGATGCCCTCGTCCACGATCATGCCTTCCAGCGCCGGCGATTCGTATGCGAGCATCCCCAAGTCCCCGATCGCATAACATTGGAGCGTCTTCACGGCACGTTCACTGAACCACACGCGCAGACTCGCCGGCAGCGCTTCGGCCGACACCAGCGCCTTCTTGAGGCTCGAGAGATCGGCCTCCATTTCGGCGCCCTTCTCCAGCATGATACGCAGAAATGAAGGCGTTCCGACGTAGCATTCCGGGCGCAACGCCGCGATCGCCGCGACCTGCTTTTCGGTCTGCCCGGTGCCGCCCGGAAACACCGCGCAGCCGATTGCCTGCGCGCCGAGGTCGGCCATGAAGCCAGCCGGCGTCATATGGTACGAAAACGTGTTGTAGACCAGCTCCCCCTTGCGGAAACCGGCGGCGAACATCGCGCGCCCGAACCGCCAGTAATCGGCGCGCCGGCCCTCGGGGTCGAATATGGGGCCCGGCGACATGAACACGCGCGCGAGCCGGCCGACGGGCAGCGTCACCATTTGCCCGAACGGCAGGTGCGCCTGCTGCAGCTCGGTGAAATCGGACTTGCGCGTGACCGGCAGCTTCGCCAGCGCCGCCCGATCCGTGATGTCAGCGGGACTCACGCCGGCGAGCGTCTTGCCGAAATACGGAGCGCTCTTCTGTGCATGCGCGATCTGCCCGGCGAGCGCGGCAAATTGCTCGCGCTCGCGCTGTTCCGGGTCGCGCGTTTCAAGTCGATCGTAAAACTCCATTGCTTACGCCCTAGGTCAACCGCCAAGACGCCAAGAAAAAGCGGCCAAAAAGCAAAAAAGGAAAACGTGAGAAAACAGGTTTTTGCTTGCGGTCACGTTATTGAATGAACTCCATGCGCTGCGCAATGCAATATTCGATTCTCTTGGCGGCCTTGGCGTCTTGGCGGTTCCCTCAAGCCAGCCAGCGCTTGCGGCGCCGGTAGTGCTTCACGTCCCGGAAACTCTTGCGCCCCGCTTTCGACAGCCCGAGGTAGAACTCCTTGACGTCCTCGTTGCCCGCCAAGTCGCTTGCCGTGCCATCCATCATCACCCGGCCGTTTTCGAGGATGTAGCCGTAGTCGGCACAGCGCAGCGCCATCAAGACGTTTTGCTCGGCCAGCAGGAAGCTCACGTGCTCCTTCTCGTTCAGATTCTTCACGATCCCGAAGATTTCCTCGACCAGTTGCGGCGCCAGCCCCATCGACGGCTCGTCGAGCAGGATCATCGAAGGCCGCGCCATCAGCGCCCGTCCAATAGCCGTCATCTGCTGCTCGCCGCCCGAGGTGTAGCCTGCAAGCGATGCGCGCCGCTCCTTGAGCCGGGGAAAATAGCTGTACACCAGCTCCAGATCACGGCGGATTTCCGTCCGCGAGGCCTTGCGCGTGAAGGCGCCTGTCAACAGGTTTTCTTCCACCGTGAGATGCTCGAAACAGTGGCGGCCCTCCATGACCTGGATCACCCCGCGCCGCACCAGTTCGGCCGGCGTCAGTCGATCCACCCGCGTGCCGCGGAACTCGATCGAGCCCTTGGTCACCTCTCCGCGCTCCGCGCTCAGTAGATTGGAGACGGCCTTGAGGGTGGTGGTCTTGCCCGCCCCGTTGGCGCCGAGGAGCGCAACGATCTGGCCTTCCGGCACCCCCAATGAGACACCCTTGAGAACCAGGATGACGTGATCGTAGATCACCTCGATGTTATTGACCGAGAGCAAAGTGGAATTGGCGCTTTGGTCCATAGGCTGCTTCTCTCAGCGGTGTCAGGGCGCCCGGGTGTTACCGCCGCCCCGCGAGCCGCGGAGCGGCGTAACCTGGGCGCCCGCGCGCGTTAGCACTTCCTCGGAGTAACACCCTTCTCCTTCGCGTACTTCGCCGCCGCCTCCTCGACCATCGGGCGCACGATGCTCTGGTCGGGCTGGATCCAGTCGGTGATGACCGCCCACTTGGCGCCGTCCCACTGCATGAACTTGACCGCCCCCCCGCCCTCGTGATCCTTGCAGGAGCTTCTGAGCGGAGACATGAGCCCCGACGCACCGATCTGCTTCAGGCGCTTCTCGTCGATGTTCAGGTTTTCGAGGCCCCACTTCATCTGCTCGCCGGTGATCGGCTTGCCTTTGCCGAACTTCTCCTGGGCGGTGCGAATTCCCTCGACCGCGAGAATTCCCTGGATCAAGCCGCGGTTGTAGTACTGCTGTCCGATCCGCTTCGAATCATCCATGTTGCCCTTGTGCCCGCCGCTGTAGACATGTTTCATGATGTCCTTGATTACCGGAAACTCGGCGCCCGAAGGATGGAAGCTCGCGGCGATATAGCTCTTCGCTGCATCGCCGGCCGGGAGCACATCCTCCTCGGCGCCGCTCCACCACACGCCGAGTATCTTGTTCGCCGGGTAGCCCACGCGCTGCGCGGTGCGCAGCGCCGTCGGATTCATCACGCCCCAGCCGCGCAGGATCACCCAGTCCGGCTTGATCTGCCGGATCTGGAGCCATTGCGACTGCTGTTCGTTGCCGGGGTGCGGCACCTCGATGTGGGTCACGACGAAGCCGTACTTCTTGGCCTGGACATCCAGAACTGGAATAGTTTCCTTGCCGTAGGCCGAGCCGTGATAGAGATTCACGATCTTCTTGCCCTTCAACTTGTCCATCCCGCCTTCGCGCTGGCCGATGAACTTGATCTTGGCGGTGCTCTGGCTCCAGTAACTGGTGATCAAAGGAAACACATACTCGAACACCCGCCCGTCTGCGGCATCGGAGCGGCCGTGCGCCAGCGACACGACAGGAATCTTGTCCGTCGGCGCGCGATCCGAAATGGCGTAGGTGATGCCGGTGCTCAAGGGATCAACCATCGTGGCGCCAGTAGGCCCTTTCTTTTTGAGCCGCTCGTAGCATTCCAGTCCACGGTCGTTCTTGTACTCGGTTTCACACTCCTCCCAGGTGAGCTTCACCCCGTTCACGCCGCCGTCACGCTTGTTGATCATGTCGAGGTAGTCGATGAACCCCCCGTGGAACCCGGTGCCGCCCGCGGCGTACGGCCCGACCCGGTAACTCAGCATCGGAATGAATTGCTCGTTCTGCGCCGATACCGGTGCCGCCGCGCCGATCATTGCTCCCAACGCCGCGCATAGTGCCGCCCCTCTCAGATTCAACGAACTTCTACGAATCATGTTCCACCTCCTATCGGTTATGCTACGCAGCCATCCGACCGGGCTGCACCGGTTTTCCACATCGAAGCAAGTACCCTGCCGCCATCAGTGCGGGAAAGGCCACAACCTCAACTTCTCCTTTCCGATCTGCCACAACCGCGCCAGGCCGTGGGGCTCGACCGCCAGGAAGAAGATGATCAAGCCTCCAAAAATGATGAATTCCAGGTTCGACAGCAGATCCCTCGGAATCCCCGGAATGAGGTGCACTCCCCTGTCCAGCAGGATCGGAAGCAGTACGATGAAGGCCGCGCCCAGGAACGAGCCGAGGATGGACCCCACGCCGCCGATGATGATCATGAAGAGAATCTGGAATGAGCGCTCGAGCGTGAATGCCGCCGGCTCCACGGACCCCAGGTGGGCGTAGGCCCACAGCGCACCTGCCACCCCGCAATAGAAGGAACTCACGGCGAACGCCAGGAGCTTCACCCGGAATATCCTGATGCCGATCACCTCGGCGGCGATGTCCATGTCCCGTACCGCCATCCACGCGCGCCCGGTCCCGGAGCGCACCATGTTCTTCGCCGCAAGCGCGAGCAGAGCAACGATGCAAAGCGTGAGCAGATACTTGCTGCGCGGCGTGTTGAATTCGTAACCGAGGATCACGATGGGTTGCGCGGTGATTACGCCGGAGGAGTTGTAATTCGAGAACCAGCCGAACTTGATGAGCACCCATTCGATGAAGAACTGCGCGGCAAGCGTCGCCACCGCCAGGTAGAACCCCTTGATCCGCAGGCTCGGCAGCCCGAAGGCCAGCCCCACCAGAGCGGCGGTGAGTCCCGCCAGGACGAACGCCACCAGCACCGGTATGCCCGGGACGCGCAGCACGAAATTGAACGCAGCGAACGCCCCCACCGCCATGAAGCCCGCGGTGCCGAGCGAGAGCTGTCCGGTATAGCCGGTCAGAATGTTGAGCCCGAGCGCCGCCAGCGCGAAGATCAGAAACGGGATCAGGATGGCAGTGAACCAATAGTCGCTGGCGGCAAAAGGAATGATCAGGAACGCAAGCACCAGGATCGCCCCCAGCGCGTAGCGGTCCTGCCGGATCGGCAGGATCTGCTGGTCCGCGGGATACGTCGTCTTGAACTGGCCGGCTTCGCGGTAAAACATGGGTCACACCCGCTCGATGCGTTTCTCGCCGAACAGCCCCTCGGGCCGGACCAGAAGAAACAGTATGGCAAGCGCATAGGGAAACCAGTTCTCGATCCCGGTGCCGATATTGAGGCCGAGGGAGGAGCCGATATAGACCTCGGCCAGCTTCTCGGCGGCCCCGACGATGAGGCCGCCCACGATCGCCCCGGCGATGGAGTCGAACCCGCCGAGGATCAACACCGGCAGCGCCTTCAACGCGGTGAACGTCAGCGCGAACTGGACGCCCGTGCGGGACCCCCAGAGCAGGCCCGCGACCAGCGCCACGAATCCCGCCACCGCCCAGACGATGCCCCAGATCCTTTCCAGAGGAATGCCGATCGAAAGCGCAGCCTGATGGTCGTCCGCCACCGCGCGCAGGGCGCGGCCGATGCCGGTGTAATTGAAGAACAGCGCCAACGCGATCACGAGCACCGCCGCGGTCCCGGAGATGAAGAGATCGAACTGGCTCACGTTTACGCCGGCAACCGTGAAGGGCACATCCCTGATCGGGAGTTCGATCGCGTGCACCTGCGCGCCCCACAGTCCCTGGGCGAGTCCCTCGACGAAATAGGCGAGTCCGATGGTCGCCATGAAGAGCGTGATCTGGGGCTGGTTGACCAAAGGCCGCAGCACCACACGTTCGATGGCGAACCCGAGAGCGATCATTACCGCGAGCGTGACGGCGATGGCCAGCCAGAAATTCATCCCCCGCTCCACGATGCTGATGAAGGTGAGCGCGGCGAAGAACACCATGGCGCCCTGCGCAAAGTTGAACACGCCTGAGGCCTTGTAGATGAGCACGAACCCAAGGGCCACCAGGGAATACATGACACCGGCCAGGAGCCCCCCGATCAGCACTTCGAAAAAGAACGTCATATCCGCTCAACCTCCCTGCTTAATTGGCGGCCCGGTGGCACCGTTCATCCCTGGCCAAGGTATGCCCGCATGACAACCGGATCCGCCCGCACTTCGGACGGCGTGCCTTCCGCGATCTTCACGCCGTGGTCGAGCACGACCACGTGGCTGGAAATGTCCATCACCACCCCCATGTCGTGCTCGATCAGCACGATCGTCGTGCCCCATTCCTCGTTGACATCCAGGATGAATCGGGCCATGTCCTCTTTTTCCTCGAGGTTCATGCCCGCCATCGGCTCGTCGAGCAGCAGCACCTTGGGTTCCATCGCGAGCGCGCGCCCGAGTTCCACGCGCTTCTGCAAGCCGTAGGGCAGCCGCCCCACCGGAACCTTGCGGATCGCCTCGATTTCCAGGAAATCGATGATCTTCTCGACGTGCTCGCGGTGCTTGATCTCCTCCTTCTGCGCGAACCCCCAGTACAGCGCGTCGGCGAGGACATTGCTTTTCATTTTCCACGAGCGCCCCGTCATGATGTTGTCGATCGTCGTCATGCCCTTGAACAGCGCGATGTTCTGAAAGGTGCGTGCAAAGCCGAGGCGCGCCACCTCATGCGCGGGGAGGTGCGTGCGGTCCTTGCCCTCGAAGACGATCTCCCCCCGGCTCGGCCGGTAAAAGCCGCTGATGACATTGAGCACCGAACTCTTGCCGGCGCCGTTGGGACCGATGATGGACGAGATCTCGCCGCGGTTGACCTGAAATCCGACGCCCGTCAGCGCCTTGACGCCGCCGAAGTTCAGATGGATGTCGTCGACCCGCAGATAGGCCTCGGCAATGTCGGTACCCAGGACTTCGCGCCGCTTGCGCATTTCGCCGAGCGCCAGCAGCGCCTGGTCGCGGTTTTCGAAGATGTTGGCACGAAACATCTCGGTTTGGGCGCGGTGCCGGATAGCATCGCGGGTTGCGGGGGTGGCGCCGACACGAACCGTACCGAGTCCATAGGCTATGTTGGCGTGCTTGCCGCGAGCGGCGAAGAGATCCCAGACCTCGGGCTCGATGATGCAGCCCGTGTAAATCACCAGAAAGTACCAGCGGCGGTTAGTGGGCGCGCAGCGGCGGTCCACCTCGTCATAGAATTCGTTGACCTGCGCCTCGGTCTCGAATGTCATATACGAGAAATCGACTTCCATCACCTCGATGGCGTCGTGGAAGATGAGTCGCTCTGAAATGCCCGGGTCACTCATGCGTGGTCCGCGATCTCACGCCGCCTGGGCCAGGGGCCCGCCGGGGGCGACATCGCATATCCTCAATTCGGCGCCGATCTTGCCGCTGCGACCGTCCTCGAATTTCACCTGCGTCTCGAAGTATTGGGACTTCCGGCCCCCATACAGCGCGTCGACCAGCGCCGCGTACTTCTCGGCAATGAAGCCGCGGCGGAGCTTCCGGGTGCGCGTCAGTTCGTCGTCGTCCGGATCAAGCTCCTTGTGCAGGATCAGAAACCGGCGCACCTGGGAGTGGGTCAACACGTGGTCATGGGCCAGTTCCGAGTTCACCTTCTCCACGCAGTCCTGAATCAGGTCGTAGACCTCTTTCTTGCCCGCGAGATCAGGGTAGCCCGAATAGGCAATGCCGCGTCGCTCCGCCCAGTCGCCTACCGCCGCCATGTCGATGTTGATGAACGCGCAGACCGCGGCGCGCCCGTGCCCGAAGGCGACCGCCTCCCTGATGTAGGAAAAGAACTTGAGCTTGTTCTCGACGTAGTTGGGGGCGAACATCGCGCCGTTGGCGAGTTTACCCACATCCTGGGCCCGATCGATGATCCTGAGATGCCCATCCTCGTCGAAGAACCCCGCGTCTCCCGTATGGAAGTAGCCTTCGCTGTCGATCGATTCGGCGGTGGCGTCGGGCCGCTTGTAGTACTCCTTGAGCAGCATGGGCCCTCTGACCAGCACCTCGCCGTTATCGGCGACTTTCACCTCCACACCCGGCGCCGGCTTGCCCACGCTGTCGAGCTTGATCTCGCCGTCCGGTTGCAGGCACACGTATGCGCACGTTTCGGTCGAGCCATAGAGCTGCTTGAGATTGATGCCGATCGACCGGTAGAAACGGAAGAGATCCGGTCCGATGGCCGCCCCGGCGGTGTACGCCACGCGGATGCGGCTCATGCCGAGCACGTTGCGGAGCGGGGCGTAGACGAGAATATTGCCCAGCCAGTAGAGCCCGCGGTGCTTGAGCGAAACGCCTGGTTTGCCGTCCAGGATCTCGGCGCCGCAGCGGCGCGCCACTTCCATGAAGTAATGAAACATCTTGCGCTTCAGCGCACCCGCATCCTCCATCCGGATCATGACCTGTGTGAGGAGGTTTTCGAACACGCGGGGCGGGGCGAAGTAGAACGTGGGCCCGATCTCGCGCATGTCGAGCAGGACCGTCGCCGACGATTCCGGGCAGTTGATGGTGAAACCCGCGACAAGGGCCTGGGCATACGAAAACAAATGGTCGCCCACCCACGCCATCGGGAGGTACGACAGGATATCGTCCTTCGCCTCCAGTTGGTCGAACCCACAGCCGCCGCGCGCCGCGGCGATGAATGCTGCGTGGGTCTGGCACACGCCCTTCGGCTTCCCCGTCGTGCCCGAGGTATAGAGCATGATCGCCGTGTCTTCGGATCGGCCGTTGCCGACCGCTTCGAGGAAGAAGTCCGGGTGCTCCTCGTCGTGCACGCGGCCCAGCGCGCGGATCTCTTCGTAGCTGTGGAGGAACGGCTGCTCGTAGTGGCGCATTCCGCGCGGATCGTCGTAGATGATGTGTTCGAGCAGCGGGCAGCGGTCCTTGATTTCCAGCACCTTGTCCACCTGCTCCTGGTCTTCCACCACCGCGAAATGGACGTCCGCATTGTTCAGCACGAATGCCATTTCTTCCGCCACTGCATCCTGGTACAGCGGCACCGGGACGCTGCCCAGACACTGGGCCGCAGTCATTGCCCAGTAGAGCCGCGGCCGATTGTCGCCGATGATGGCGAGGTTGTGGCCGCGCCGGAACCCCATGGCGGCAAGCCCGCACGCCAGGGCGCGTACCTCTTCGGCCGCCTGCCGCCATGTCCACGTCTGCCAGATCCCATAGTCCTTTTCCCGGATTGCGGGCCGATCGCCGCGTTCGCGCGCGTGTGCCAGCAGCAGCTTGGGAAAGGTATCCGGCGCAGGAACGCTCACGCCGCGACTCCGTGAGGTGCCGCCATCTCCGGCCATGGGGCGATGTGTGGTTTGATCCATTCCACGATCCCCACCGGTCCCACTACAACTCGACCAGCTGGTTGGCGATGTCTACGGTGATGTTGATCTTTCCGACCGCCCTCCCGGCGCAGCGCACAAAACGTTTTGCCCACGCCGTGTTGTTCGCGAAGGGCTGGGGACCGTAGGCCATGGCGATGTGCAGGATCTTGTCCGCGAGCGGCGTCGTGCCGACCGGGCTGGCGGCCTCGTACCCCGTATTGACATACTCCTCGTCGATCCATTTTTGCGCCTCCTCCCAGCTCATGCCGACCGTGTCGGCACCGAACAGCTTGAAATCGTATTCCTGAACGTCACCGAATCGAACGGTGATGTGATGCTCCATCTCATTGCATCCCTTGGCTGGCGACTTCAATCTGCTCGCGTCCCGCCTTGACGTTACCGCGCTGGGCGAGCGGGACGAACTTGCGATTCTCCGGACCGGTATAGACCGCGGTGGGGCGGATGATCTTGTTGTCGATGCGCTGCTCGATGACATGCGCCGCCCAGCCGCTGGTGCGCGCAATCACGAAAATCGGCGTGA
>JACQOK010000371.1 GCA_016202565.1 Betaproteobacteria bacterium
GCTTCTCGATCGCGTCCTTGCAATTCTTGAGGTTGTTCGCCGAAAGCCCCAGTTTGTCGAGAGGGATCGGCTCGCCTGCGGCAAGAATGCGCATCACGATATCCTCGACTCCGCCCTGGGACGGGATCGTCGCCACGCGCAGCTCGATGTCGAGCGGCCCGAACTTCTTGAACTTGATCTTGCCGTCCTGCGGCTTGCGGCGCTCCGAGATGTCGAGATCGCACATGATCTTGAGCCGCGCCGCAATCGCGTTCCGGTAGCTTGCCGGCACCTGAATGTAGGGCGTGAGGGCGCCGTCCTTGCGGAACCGTATCTCGGTCTTGCCCTTGCCGGGGTAGGGTTCGACGTGGATGTCGGACGCCCCCTGCTGGTAGGCGTCGATGATGACCTTGTTGACGAGCTTCACCAGTTCGTTGTCGTTGGCCGCCGAGGCGACGTCGTCGCCGCTCGCTTCAATTTCCGTTTCCTCGTCGAGCGAGCCCAGCAGGTCGCCGATGTCACCGCTGTCATCGAGCATGCCGGCGCCGCCGAACGTCTGTTCGAGCGTCGTGGCGAATTCGCGCGCGGTCGTGACCCGGTAGACGATCTTGCTCTTCGGGTAGACGTTGTTCACCATCTTCGAGGCTCTCGTCCGCTCCGGGTCGAGCGCCATCACGACGATGCCCTCCTTGGCGTCCTCGAGCGGAATCCACATGTTGGTCTCGCAAAACTCCCGGCTCATGTTGCGCAGGAGGTCCGGATGCCTGATGCGATCCCCCCGGGCCGGCTCGTAGGGCGCGCCGAAGTAGGCGGACAGCGCATCGCCCAGCGCCGGCACCTTGACCTGGAACTCGTCGATCAGCACGGTCTCGATATCGAGGTTCTTGCGCCGCGCCGAACGCTGCGCGAGCTCGAGTTCCTCGGCCGAGATCACCGCATTGCTCACCAGGGCGTCATACTTGGTCCGTACCGCCATCGGGCCCTGGCGCTGGCGGAAAGCGATGGCGAGCGTCTCGCATAGCTGCACCACGCCTTCTTCCATGATGGAAGGAAACGGCTGCCCGGTCTTGGAGTTGATGATCTGCACCACGCCGATCAGGTCCTTGGTCTTGCCGTCCACCACCGGGGCCACCAGCATCTGCTTGGTGCGGTAACCGGTCTTGGCGTCCACCGCCTTGAGGGAGTTCAACTGCGGGCTGTAGGACTTCAATTCCGCGTCGTCGTATACGTCGCGGATGTTGATCACGCGCTTGTTGACCGCGACGAAGCCGGCGATCGACTGCTCGCTGATCGGCAGCTTGATGTCCTTGAACGAGTTGAGACCGGTCTTGACCTTGGAGATGATCGAACTCTTGTCGTCGCTCACCTGATAGATGGTGAGGCGGTCCGCGTTGAACAGATTGCACCAGTCCTGCGACAGCTCCAGAATGATTTCATCGATGTATTTCGTCGCATGAATCTTGTTGGTGACCGCCTGGAGCTTCTGCTGGAAGTTCAGTTTCTCCGCCAGGTTTTCCTGGACCGCCGGTTTGCTCTGGAGTACGGTATTCATTGCTCCCTCGCCTCTGTCAATGCCTTACCCGTCTAAAATTCGAAAACCTGGCTGCCTTGCAGCATCCGCGGCCGCCATTTTCCGGCACAGTCCTCGACCTCGCGCATGGTGAGCTCGATCTCGCCGGGCTTCAAGTGCGTGATGTAGATCTCCGCCGGCCGCTCGAGCTTGGAGAGTTCCGCCGCCAGCATGCTCGGGCACAGATGCTTGGACGCCACCGCCAGGTCCTTTTCGCGGTTGCAGAACGCGGTCTCGATGATCAGGTAACGGAGATTGTCGATCCCGTTCACCTCGCGCCACAACGCATCGTTCGTGGTGGTGTCCCCGCTAAATACCAGACTCGCGCGACCGGAATCGATGCGGTAGCCCACCGCCGGCACCGTGTGGTTGGCCGGCAACGGCGTGATCTTGCGGCCATTCAGCTCCACGGTCTTGCCGAGTTCGATCGTCTCGTAGCGCAGCATGGGATTTGCCGCATCCGGGATCTGCGCAAAGTCGGGCCATAGCTTCCAGTTGAACAGGTGCTCCTTCAAGATCGCGATCGTTTCAGCAATGGCATGAACAACGATCGGTTTGCCGCGCATCCAGCCCACGGTATCGACCAGAAACGGGATCGAAGCGACATGGTCCATGTGCGAATGCGTGACGAAAATGTGATCGATCAGAGCCAGTTCGGCCACGAGCAGGTCGCCCACTCCGGTGCCCGCGTCGACCAGTATGTCATGGCCGAGGAGCATCGACGTGGTACGCAGATTGCCGCCGATTCCCCCGCTGCAGCCGAGTATTTTCAGCTTCATTGTTATTTGGTGACGAAGGTGAACGCCCCGTCCCAATCGGGTCCGGGTGGATTGGCCCGCAAGAATGCAATGCGCTCGAGAAAGGTCTGCCAGAGTCTGGCCTTGGGCGAGATCTTCTGCAGGTTGATGAGCTGCATTTCGGCCATATCCCAGTTCTGGCTGCGATAAAGTTTCAACGCCCGGTGAAACAGTTCGAGTTCGTCGAGCTTCGCCTGCCCGACTTCACCCTGCAGCCCCACCGGTTCGAAAATCGCCACCGCCACGTCCTTTCCCTTGACCCGCACCCGGTCGAGCTCCCGGAATACGATGTCCGACAACGCCGCCCTCGTGTCTTCGCCAACTATGATATCAGTCCCATATTCCTTTGTGATGCCTTCCAGCCGCGACGCCAGATTAACGGCATCGCCCATGACCGTGTAGGCGAGCCGGATCCTGGAGCCCATGTTCCCCACGCTCATGCGTCCGGTATTGAGCCCCACCCCGATATGGATTTCGGGCCAGTTATTCGCCTTGAAATGGGGCTGCAGGTCCTTGAGCGTGCGCTGCATTTCCAGGGCCGCCAGGATACCGTTGCGGGCGTGCATGGGATCGGCCAGCGGGGCACCCCAGAATGCCATGATGCAGTCGCCCATGTACTTGTCGATGGTGCCGCGGTGCCGGTAGATGACTTCGGTCAGGGGCGTCAGGAACTCGTTCATGAGCCGCGAAAGCGCTTTGGGGTCGAGGCCTTCGGAGATGGTCGTGAAGCCGCGCACATCGGTAAAGAGCACGGTCATCTCGCGCGATTCGCCTTCCATCGAGAATTTCTCCGGATCCTTGGCCATTTCGTCCACCAGTTCCGGCGGCACGTATTGCCCGAAGAGCCCCGTGATCTGCCGCTTGCCGCGCGCCTCGACGAAAAAGCCGTACGCCATGTTGAACGTGAACAGGAGCAGGATCATGGCGATTCCGGCCGCGAGCGGCAGCACCAGATGGCCGGACTGAAACAAGGCGAGGTTGATCCCGACGATCGCGAGCAGCACCAGCAACGCCGTCAGCGTGCCCTTGAATGGACTCACGAACGGCAGGAGCAGCGTCATGACCAGGCCCGCCAGCAGGAGCAGCGCGAACTCGGCGCCCGCGGCATACGGCGGTTTATGCTTGATGTTCTGATCGAGGATGCCCGCGATCAGATTCGCGTGCACTTCGACCCCCGGATAGACCGAGTCGACGGGGGTCGCGCGCAGGTCGAGGAGGCCCGGCGCCGTGGTGCCGACGAGCGCGATCTTGCCCTTCAGTTCGGCGATATCGACGCGATCGTTCAGGATGTCCACGATCGAAATGTACTTGAAGCTGCCGCGGTGGCCGCGATACGGCACCAGGGTGCTCACGCGTTCGTCGACCGGGATCCTCAATGGACCGACCTGCAACTCTTCGAGGCCGGCGTAATCCTTGGATATCCCCTGCGTCAGAAAATCGGGTTTGATCGGTGGGAAGCCCAGCAGCGCGCGCACGACGGCGAGCGACAGCGGCTCGTAGTAGGCGCCGTTGTACTCCGCGAGCATCGGCACCCGCCGCGTAATGCCGTCGTCGTCAGTCCACGGATTGAAATGCCCGGCGCTGGCGGCGGCTTTTTGCAGTTCCTCGAGATTCGCGGTGTAACCGTTCCAGGAGGTGATCCCGATATTGCGCCCCTTGAAAGTCTCGGGAGCCAGTACCGAAACCGGCAGCATGCCCTTCTTGGGGGCAACCTCCGGCAGGTCGCTCGAGAACGTGTAGCCGAGCACCACGTTACGCCCCTTCATTCGGGCGGCGAAGATCGCGTCGTAGTTCAACTGCGGCTTGAGCTTTTCCAGCACCGGGAGAAATCCCGTGACCGCCTTCAATTCGCGCTCGGCCAGACGCTCCAGCACGCGGATTCCCGAGGACTCGTCCCGCTCGGCGAACACGACGTCGAAGCCGACCACCGCGATCCCGTATTGGTCGAACAGCTTGTCGAGCATCAATGCCAGGCGGTCGCGCGGCCACGGCCAGCGTCCCTCGCCGCCCTTTTCGCGCTCCAGCAGGCTTTTCTCATCGATGTCGAGAATGACGACGCGGTTGTCGACCGTGCGCGGCATGGTCAGCCGCAGCCGGGCGTCGTAGATGATCGCCTCGAAGGTGTCGAGCGCCAGGATCCGGTAGTGGTCGAGCGCGTGACCCAGAAAAGCCACCACGATCGCGAGCCCGATCACGATCCGCACGACGTGTTTTTTCAAGCTAGTGCCTCCATCCTTATCGACGTGCCGCTAAGGGGCCCCTTGAAGCGGTCCGGCTCCGCACGGCCCTCACCCTTCCAAAAACCAAAGGCCGGACAAGGGCGTGGTCCGCCTCTGCCCGGCCTCGAGAATCCGCTTTCACCGTGGCATGCCGCGGCGCCGTCAGCCACCTTCCTTTATTGCCGTTTCAGGTAGAACTCCATCTTCACGCCGGCCAGTTCGATCACGTCGTGATCCTTGAGCGGATGCGCCTGCGCGTCGAGCGTCTTGCCGTTTACCACGGGAAACTTCGCGCCTTCGACGTGAGTGATGAAGTATCCCTGGGGGCGGCGCGCGATTACCGCAACCTGCACGCCCGCCTTGCCCAGGGTCGTGAGACTCTTGGTGAATACGAGTTCGCGGCCGGCGCTCGGTCCGTTCAATATCTGGATCGCCGCCACCGCTGGCTCCTCGACGGGCTTGGGCGGCGTGACGACTGCCACGGCAGGCGCAGCGGGGCCAGGTGTCGGCGTGACAACTGCTACGGCAGGCGCGGCCGCTGCGGCTGCCTGCATGCCCTGGGTGTCGCCGAAGGCCTTCGCTGCCGCCTGTGCGGCTGCCGGCGCGCGCAGGATCATGGTTTTCTCGAAGTCCTCCATCGAAGCCGCTTCGGCCGGCTGTGCCGCCGGCGCTTCCATCACGAATTTCAGCTTGTACTTGCCGATCTCGATCACATCGCTGTCCTGCAGGATGTGCTTCTTGATCGGATTGCCGTTGACCAGCGTGCCGTTCGTGCTGCCGAGGTCCTCGAGGAAGGAGTCGTTCAGAATCGTCATGATGCGGGCGTGCTCTCCGCTCACCGCCAGGTTCTCGATCTGGATGTCGTTCTGCGGTTTGCGCCCGATGGTAACGCGTTCCTTGTTGAGAGGAACCTCTCTGATCACCGATCCTTCCAGACTGAGAATCAATTTTGCCATGGTAGTACCCCGTTACTTAGCGCTCTCAAAACCAGGACTTCAATTTTTTCAACCAGCCGGTTCGCGCCGGGAAATCCCTGAGCACGCGCACCAGAATGACCGAAACATTGTCACGACCGCCGTTATCGTTGGCCTGCTGCACCAGCTGTTCGGCGGCCAGAGGCAGGTTCGCCTTGAGCGCGGAGAGCGTGTGCTGGATGTCCTCGTCTGTCACCATGTCGGGAAGTCCGTCCGAACACAGCAGATAGATGTCGCCAGGCTGCGCCGCATAGGTATGCACTTCTGCCTCGACCTCCGGATCAATGCCCACAGCGCGCGTGACCAGGTTCTTGTTCGGCGAGTGGCGCGCCTGCTCTCTGGTTATCATGCCGCTATCGATCTGTTCCTGCAACAAGGAATGATCGCGGGTGATCTGCTCGAGGGTGTCGTTGCGCAGGCGGTAGAGGCGCGAATCTCCGATGTGACCGACCGACAACTGGTTGTCGAACCACAGCGCAACGACCAGCGTGGTGCCCATTCCGGAATACTGCGGCTGGCTCTGGGCCGCGCGGTAAATGGTTGCATTGGCTTTTGCCGCTTCCGCCCGGATGAGCTGCTCCATGCCGTTGCCGTTCAGCTCCTGGGGCTTGCGGGCGGCAAGCGCCTTTCGTATCTCGGCCGGAATCAACGCTACCGCGATGCCGCTCGCCACTTCGCCGGCATTGTAGCCGCCCATGCCGTCCGCGAGCACCGCCAGGCCCATCTCGCCGTCGGCGGCGATGCTGTCTTCGTTGTGCGAACGCACCATCCCGGGGTGGGTGGCCGTCGCGATCTCGAGAACGGAACTGAGGTCGTTCGCCTCCATCAGGAACCTTCCTGCGGTGCCGGCATCGACCGTGTCGTGAGGCTTGCGAGACACAATCGCAGCGCCTTCGCCATGATCTCGCCGCTCGGGTAACGGTTCTCCGGCTCCTTGGCAAGCGCCTTGTTGACGATCGCCACCAGGCAGGCGGGCAGGTTGGGCGTGTAGGTTCGTATGTCGGCATGCGGTTCATTGGCGATCTTGAACATGAGCTGCGCCATCGAGTCCCCCTGAAACGGCAGCTGTCCGCACACCATCTGATAGAGCGTCACGCCGAGGGAGAACAGGTCGGAATGACCTTCGATCTTCTTGCCCGCAAGCTGCTCGGGCGACATGTAGGACGGAGTCCCCAGCACCATCCCGGTCTTGGTCTTCGACGAGTCGGTAATGCGCGCGATGCCGAAGTCCGTGACCTTGACCATATCGCTCTCCGGTTCATACATCACGTTCGCGGGCTTGATGTCGCGGTGGACCACGTTATTGCCATGCGCATAACTCAAGGCCTCCGCCACCCGCGCGACGATCGAGAGCGTCTTTTCGATCGGAAGCAGGCTGCCGGCTTTGGTATACGGAACGAGGTCCTTGCCCTTCAGGAACTCCATCGCGATGTAAGCAAGGTCGTGCTCTTCGCCCGCGTCGTAGATGGTCACGATGTTGGGATGCGCCAGGCGTCCGGCGGTCTCGGCCTCACGGAAGAAGCGCTCCTTCACCTCCTTCAGCTCGTCGGCCTCGAACTCCTGCGACAGCGCCAGCGTCTTGATCGCCACGACCCGGCCGATCTTGGGATCTTTCCCGAGATAGACCACCCCCATTGCGCCCTTGCCGAGTTCCTTTTCGACCTGATAGCGGCCGAGCATCGGCTTCTCCACCCCGCCGCCGGGCAGGATCAATGTGCCGCCCGGATGGCCTTGCCCCCCGCCCAGGATCACCGTTTCCGACATCGCCTTGGCCCGCGTCAGGCGGCTCTCCAGGTCGCGGAACTTCGGATTGTGCTCCGCCATGTAGCGGAATATCGATTCCGCCTTGTTGAACTGGCGTTTTCGTTCGTAGTCCAGCCCCAGATTGTAGAGCAGCTCCATCACCCCATCGTCCAGCGGCAGCTTGCGGAAATAGTCGAAAGCCGTATCGAGCTGGCCCTGGCCCTGGTAGCCGAGACCGAGCATGCGGTGGCTCTGGGCGAGATCGACGTCGGAGCGCTCCTTGCCCTTCTCGGTTACCAGGAAACGCTTGGTGGTGAGCGCGAGATGCCCGATCAGCAGCAGCGTGACGGCGGCCATCAACTGGAGCCACATCAGCTGGGTGGTAATCAGCGCAAAATGCGCGGCGAGGAGAACCACGAAGATCGCCGCCGTAACCATGGCGGCAACGGTCGCTTTGAGCCGCGGCAGCAGCAGGATAATGTATAGCGCCACCAGCAGGAATATCCCTTTTTCTACCCATACCCCCCAGGTCGGTACCACAAAGAAGTGTTCTCCCAGGATGCTCGACACCGCGTGCGCCATCGTGAGCACGGGTGGCGTCGCGGGTGAAATCGGCGTCACCTGGGAGGCCCCCAGGCCGGCAGCGGTCGGACC
>JACQOK010000373.1 GCA_016202565.1 Betaproteobacteria bacterium
CTTCGCCGATCGTGAAATAGCGTTTGGCCGGGATCGGCGGCAGCGAAGCCTTAGGAGGGCTGTGGCTGCTGCTGTGGCTGTTTGTTTCCATCATAGTTCTGCTCCACCATCGCTTTCAGCTTCTGCGATGCGTGGAACGTGACGACACGACGCGCCGTGATCGGAATTTCTTCACCGGTCTTGGGGTTCCTGCCCGGCCGCTGCGGCTTCTCACGCAGTTGGAAATTTCCGAAGCCGGAAAGCTTCACGCCGCTCCCGTTTTCGAGCGCGTGCCGGACCTCCTCGAAGAACGATTCGACCATGTCCTTCGCTTCCCGCTTGTTGAATCCCACTTTTTCGAACAAGAGGTCTGCGAGTTCGGCCTTGGTTAAAGTCATATTCCCCCCTTTCAACGGAGCTTCGCGTCGAATTGCTGCTGCAATACCTGGATCAGTTCCGAGATGGCGCATTCGACTTCCGTATCGGTCAAGGTCTTTTGAGTATCCTGCAATAACACTCTGAATGCAAGACTTTTTTTGCCTTTTTCCACGCCGGCTCCGCGGTACACGTCAAACAGGCCGATTTCGGTCACGATGGCCGGCCGCTGGCGGCGCACGCTTTCCAGTATGGCCTGGTAACCGGTGTTCTCATCGACGACGACGGCGAGGTCGCGCCGTACCGGCGGGAACCGGGATATCTCGTTGTAGGTCGGTACCTCCCCCCCTGCCGCCTGCTCGAAGTCGAGTTCAAACAGGACCGGTGCAAGGCGCAGATCATACTTCTGTTGCAAGCGTGGATGCAATTCTCCGATCCAGCCCAGCGGAATCCCGTCGCGGACGATCCGCGCTGACTTGCCCGGATGCAGCGCGGGATGCGCTGCCGCGTCAAAACGCGTCCTGCGCCCCGACAGCAGCGCTTCCACGTCCGCCTTCACGTCGTAGAAATCGACTTTTCGCGACGGCGCGCCCCACTGCTCGTCCAGAGCGTCGCCATAGGCGATTGCGCCGACGCGCACGGGCTGGACGTGGCCGTCACCGGCAGCGCGTTCGAAGCAGCGTCCGATCTCGAACAGCCGCACGCGCGACTGCTTGTAGTTTTCGTTGAATGCCACGCAATTGACGAGGCTGCCGATGAGACTGGAGCGCATCACGCTCATCTGGCTCGCAATCGGATTGGCCAATGCGATCGGCGCCGCGTTGCCGCAGAAATCCGCTTCCCACTGGCGATCGACGAAACTGTAGGTCACGATCTCCTGGTAATCCCGCGCCACCAGCAGCCGGCGAACCGCGGCGGCGTCGCGCCGGGCTTCCGGCGCCGGCAGCATTACGGCAGGCGCCGCCGGCGCCGCCGCCGGGATGTTGTCGTAACCGTGAATGCGGGCGACCTCCTCGATCAGATCTTCCTCGATGGCGATATCGAAGCGATAGGCGGGCGGCCGCGCCTGAACCTGTGCGTCGGACATCGCGCATTCGAAACCGAGCCGCTGGAGGATTCCGCGCACCTGTTCCGGGCTGAGTCTGATGCCCAGGATTCGCTCCACGCGCGCCAATCGCAGCGCGACCGGAGGCCGCGGCGGCAGCGCGGCGCAAGCCTCGCTCACGGGCCCGGGTGCGCCACCGCAGATCTCGAGCACCAGCTCGGTCGCGCGCTCCAGGGCGTGACGGGTTGCGGCAAAATCCACGCCGCGCTCGAATCGATACGAGGACTCCGATCCGAAGCCCAGCCGCCGCGGCTTGCCGGCGATCACGTCAGGATCGAAAAAAGCACTCTCGAGAAAAATGTCACGGGTGCCGTCACCTACTGCGCTTTCTGCGCCCCCCATGATGCCGGCAAGCGCGAGCGCTTTCCTGTCATCGGCGATCACCAGGAAATCCGGGCGAAGCTCCGGCGATTCGCCGTTGAGCAGCGTGAGCTGCTCGCGCTCCCGGGCAAAGCGCACGCGAATGCCGCCTTCGAGTTTCGCAGCGTCGAACGCATGAAGCGGCTGGCCGAGTTCGAGCATGACGTAGTTGGTGATGTCGACGATCGCACTGATCGATCGAATGTCGCTGCGCTCGAGCCGCGCCACCAGCCATTGCGGTACCGGTGCCCGGGGGTCGACATTGCGTATGAGGCGGCCGCAGTAGCGCGGGCAGGCGCGCGGCGCCTCCAGCACGACGGAAATCACGTCCTCTATCGCAGGCGGCACCGCGTTCACCTCGCCGCGGGAGAGTGGCGCACCGGTAATCGCCGCCACCTCGCGCGCGACGCCCAGCACACTCAGACAATCGCCGCGGTTGGGCGTGGGCTTGGTGGTGAGCAACTGATCATCGAGATCGAGCAGCTCGCGCACATCGGCGCCGATCGGCGCATCCGGGGAGAGAACCATCAGGCCGGCCGCCTCCCCGCTTAAACCCAATTCGCTGGCCGAACACAACATGCCGTTCGATTCGACGCCACGCACCTTCGCGGCGCTGATCTCGATACCCGGCAGGCGGGCCCCGACGAGTGCGGTCGGCACCTTGATGCCGGCGCGTACGTCGGGTGCGCCGCATACGACGGTCAGCGGCGCAACACCCACGTTTACCCGGCAGACCGTCAGGCGTTCTGCGCCCGGATGCCGTTCCACCGAGAGCACTTCGCCGACAACGACCCGCTCGAACGGCGGGGCTGCCGGCTCGATCGCTTCCACTTCGACGCCGCTCATGGTCACGGCGTCCGCCAGCTCTCTTGTCGAAAGCGCCGGGTTGACGAAGGTGCGCAACCAGTTTTCCGAAAACTTCATTTCGATCTAACCGCCAAGGCGCCAAGACGCCAAGAAAAACGGAAGATTTTTTCCGAGGGCAGAAAAGCGCAACCCACCACCGAAGATTACCGAATCTTTGCGTTCCATGTGGCCCTTGCCATTGAAGATTTTATGTTCTTGACTTTCCCTGGCGTTCTTGGCGTCTTGGCGGTTCAATTGAATTGCTTTAAAAAGCGCAGATCGTTCTCGAAGAACAATCGCAGGTCGTTCACGCCGTAGCGCAGCATGGTGAGGCGATCGGGACCCAGTCCGAAGGCGAATCCCTGATAGCGTTCGCTGTCGATAGCCACGTTGCGCAGGACATTCGGGTGCACCATGCCGGCCCCGCCCATTTCGAGCCAGCCCGCGCCGAAGCTCATGTCGATCTCGGCCGACGGCTCGGTGAACGGGAAAAACGACGGGCGGAAACGCACCCCGAGGTCCTCGCGCTCGAAAAAGCGCTTGAGAAAATCGATGAGCACGCCCTTGAGATCGGCGAATGTGATGTGCTCGTCGATCCACAGCCCTTCGACCTGGTGAAACATCGGAGAGTGCGTCGCATCCGAATCGACGCGGTAGACGCGCCCCGGCGCGATGATCTTGATCGGCGGCCGGTGCTGTTCCATGTAGCGGATCTGGATCGGCGAAGTATGGGTGCGCAGCAGGTGCTTGCCGTCGTCCAGATAGAAGGTGTCGTGCATCGAGCGCGCCGGGTGATTCTCCGGCTGGTTGAGGGCCGTGAAGTTGTAGTAATCGGTTTCGATCTCGGGGCCGTCGGCCACCGCGAAACCCAGCGAGCGAAAAAGCGCTTCGATGCGCTCCATGGTGCGGGTGACCGGGTGCAATCCGCCCAGTCCCAGCCCGCGTCCCGGCAAGGTCACATCGAGCGTTTCTTCCGCGAGCTTCGCGTCGAGCATTCGCGCCTGGATTTTTTCGCGCTGCTCCTGCAGCGCCAGCTCGAGCTGCGTCTTGGCCGCATTGATGCGGCTGCCCATGGCCGGACGTTCCGGCGGCGGCAACTTGCCGAGCCCCTTCAGCAATTCCGTCAACGCACCGGCCCTGCCGAGGTAGCGCGCCTTCGCCTGTTCGAGCTGATCGGCATTGTCGATGCCGGAGAACAGCGCGAGCGCCTCGTTCACAATCGCATCAAGGTCGTGCATTGAGTATCAACGCGGAAAGGAAAAAAAAGGAGGCTGCGCGCCTCCTTTCCTGCGCGACGAAATTCAGACGCCGAGGCTGGCCTTCGCTTTTTCGACAAACTTGCCGAACGCCGGCTTGTCGAGCACCGCGATATCGGCAAGCACCTTGCGGTCGACGGCAATGGCGGCTTTCTTGAGTCCGTTCATGAACAGACTGTAGGTCATCCCGTGTTCCCGCGCGGCGGCGTTGATGCGCGCAATCCATAACGCACGAAACTCCCGCTTGCGGTTGCGGCGGTCGCGATAGGCATATTGCCCGGCCCGCATTACCGCTTCATTGGCGACGCGAAATACGTTCCCGCGGCGACCGCGGAAACCCTTCGCCTTCCGCAGGACCTTCTTGTGAGCGGCGCGGGCGATAACACCACGTTTGACTCTGGACATGGCTTCCTCCTCAATACGGCAGCATCGCGCGCAGGGCGCGATTGTTGGAGCCGTGCGCAGGGGTCGTGCCGCGCAGATGGCGCTTGCGCTTGGTATTCTTCTTGGTGAGGATATGACGCAGGTTCGCCCTGCTGCGCTTGAATCCGCCGCCGCCCAGCTTCTTGAAACGCTTGGCAGCGCCGCTCTTGGTCTTCAACTTCGGCATGATGACTCCTGTTTTAGCTTAGCGCCGGGTGCCCTTCATTCACGGCGAAGGGACTTCACAAAGACCCGGACAACTACTTCTTTGCAATCTCGGCCGGTGCATCCGGCCTCGACGCTTCTTCCGCTTTCGGCCCGGCGGCTGCCGTCTTGGGCGCAGTCCCCACCGCCTTTGCGACGGCACGCTGGGGAGCTTTAGCGACCTTTTTCGGGGACAGCACCATTACGAGCTGCCGCCCTTCCATCTTCGGAAACTGCTCTACTACACCGTACGGATCGAGATCGGTCCTGACCCGTTCGAGCAACCGCACGCCGATTTCCTGGTGCGCCATCTCGCGCCCCCGAAACCGCAGCGTGACCTTCGTCTTGTCGCCTTCCTCGAGAAAGCGGATCAGATTGCGCAGCTTGATCTGATAATCACCCTCGTCCGTTCCCGGACGAAACTTGATCTCCTTGACGACGATCTGCTTCTGCTTGAGCTTCGCTTCGTGCCGCTTCTTGCTCTCACGGTACTTGTACTTCCCGTAATCCATGATGCGGCACACCGGCGGTTTCGCCTGCGGTGCGATTTCCACGAGATCCAGCTCGGCTTCCTCCGCCAGCTTGTTGGCGGCGGCAATAGTCAAGATCCCGACCGGTTCCCCCGTGGCCCCAATGACCCGAACCTCCGGCGCAGTGATTTCACCGTTGATCCGCGCTTCCTTTTCCTGAGCTATAAGAAAGACTCCTTTATCTGGTGCGTCTTACGCCGCGCGCCCCAGTTGCGCCGCTTCAGCATGAATCCGGGAGATAAAGACCTCCAGGGCCATTGGGCCCAGATCCTCGCCTTTGCGGGTGCGCACAGCGACCTTCTGCCCTGCCACCTCCTTGTCGCCCACGACGACCTGGTATGGCAGCTTCTGCAAACTATGTTCTCGAATTTTATAGGAAATCTTCTCGTTCCTCAAGTCGGCTTCGGCCCGCAGGCCGGCTTGTAGGAGCGCTTCGGCAACCCGCTGCGCGTACTCGGCTTGATGTTCCGAAATGTTCATCACGACCGCCTGTACCGGCGCGAGCCACACCGGCATTGCCCCGGCGTAATGCTCGATCAGGATGCCGATGAAACGTTCGAACGACCCCAGGATCGCCCGGTGCAACATCACCGGCGTGCGCCGGGTATTGTCGTCCGCCACGTATTCGGCGCCGAGCCGGCCCGGCATGGAAAAATCGAGCTGCATCGTGCCGCACTGCCAGACACGGCCCAGACTGTCCTTGAGCGAGAACTCGATCTTGGGGCCATAAAACGCGCCTTCTCCCGGGTTAAGTTGCCACGCAAATTGCCTGGCTTCCAGGGCCGATTGCAGCGCCGCTTCCGCGCGATCCCAGACCCCATCGTCGCCCACCCGTTTGGGCGGCCGCGTCGAGAGCTTGACCAGGATTTCGTCGAAGCCGAAATCGGCGTAGACCCGCTGCAGCAGGTCGATGAAATGCGTGACCTCGGATTCGATCTGCTCCTCGGCGCAGAAGATGTGCGCGTCGTCCTGCACGAAGCCGCGCGCGCGCATCAACCCGTGCAGCGCGCCCGAAGGCTCGTTGCGGTGGCAGGACCCGAACTCCGCCAGCCGCAGCGGCAGATCACGGTAGCTCTTGATGCCCTGATTGAACACCTGCACGTGGCCCGGGCAGTTCATCGGCTTCACCGCGTATGCGCGCGACTCCGACTCGGTGAAAAACATGTTCTCGCGGAAATTGTCCCAGTGCCCGGAGCGCTTCCACAGCGACACATCGAGCACCTGCGGCGTTTTCAACTCGAGATAGCCGTTTTCCCGCTGCACCCGCCGCATATACTGCTCGATCGTCTGCCAGATCACCCAGCCTTTGGGGTGCCAGAACACCATGCCCGGGGCCTCGTCCTGCAGGTGAAAGAGATCGAGTTGGCGGCCGAGTTTGCGGTGGTCGCGTTTTTCCGCCTCCTCGAGACGGTGCAGGTAGGCATCCTGCTCCTCTTTCTTCGCCCAGGCCGTGCCATAGATCCGCTGCAGCATCTCGTTCTTCGAGTCGCCCCGCCAGTACGCCCCGGCCACTTTCATCAGCTTGAAGACTTTGAGCTTCCCCGTGGAGGGAACGTGCGGACCGCGGCACAGATCGATAAAGTCGCCCTGGCGATAGAGCGAGATCGGCTCACTGTCCGGAATCGAGGCGATGATCTCGGCCTTGTAGTGCTCGCCCATCCCCTTGAAAAAGGCGACGGCCTCGTCCCGCGGCATCAGCGTGCGTTCGACCTTGAGGTCGCGCCCCGCGATATCGGCCATCCGCTTCTCGATCGCCGCGAGGTCTTCCGGCGTAAACGGCCGCTTATACGAAAAATCGTAGTAGAAGCCGTCCTCGATCACCGGGCCGATCGTCACCTGCGCATCGGGAAAGAGATCCTTCACGGCATGCGCCAGGAGGTGCGCCGTCGAATGCCGCAGGATCTCGACGCCGGAAGCATCTCGGTCGGTGATGATCGCGACCTCCGCGTCGGATTCGACGCGATAGGAGGTATCGACCAGCTTGCCATTGACTTTTCCGGCAAGTGCGGCGCGCGCGAGTCCCGCGCCGATGCTCTGGGCAAGCCCGGCGACGCTGACCGGTTGATCGAACGTCTTGATCGACCCGTCGGGCAGACGGATATTCGGCATACTTATGTCAGGCACTCTCAAAAAACAAGAGCCAGAAGCGGCGTTCCCGCGTCTGACTCACGCGATTGGACTCGAACCGACGATCCCTGCAATGTCGATCGTGCAGATGGCAAAGCGGCCGTTCCGAGGTGGTATTTTACGCTATCCGGCGCGGCGCGGGAACGACCGCGAGCGCCGGAACGCCGACGCTGCAGTGCTCAGCCGGCTGCAACCCGGTCGAGCAGCGCCGGAACGTCGCGGTCGATGGACCCCATCGAGATGGCGCGGTCGGTCGAGCGCACGGTCTCGGGACGGTGCGCGACGATGATGCGCGTGATGCGCAAGGCGCGGACCGCAGCGCTGACGGTGCGCTCGAGCGCGATGTCGAGGTGACTCGTGGCCTCGTCGAGCAGCAGCACGCTCGGCTGGCGATAGAGCGCGCGCGCGAGCAGCACGCGCTGCTTCTGGCCGCCGGAGAGCACCGTCCCCATGTCGCCGATCAGGCTTTCGTAGCCCATCGTCATCGCGGCGATGTCGTCGTGCACGGCCGCCCAGCGCGCGCATTGCTCGATCCGCGCGCGGTCTGGCGTGGCAGAGAAGAAGCAGATGTTGTCGGCGATCGATCCGGCAAACAGATGATCGTCCTGCATCACCACGCCGATCATCGAGCGCCAGCGCTGCAGTCCGATCGCGCGCAGCGGCTCGCCATCGATCAGGATGTCGCCGGTCGAGGCGGGCAAGAGGCTCGCGAGGATCTTGAGCAGCGTCGTCTTGCCGCAGCCGGAAGGGCCGACGATCGCCACCGTCTCGCCGGCTTCGACGCGCAGGTTTACGCCATCGAGCACCCAAGGCTCGCCGTCGCCGTAGCGGAAGCGCAGGTTGCGGACTTCGACGGAGACCGGCTTCGCCTCGCGTTCGCGCAGGATCGCGCGGTCCGCGGGCTCGGGCGCCGTCAGCGCGACGTCCGCCAGCCGCTCGCCATGCAGGCGAAGCATCGCAAGCTCCGCCACCTTGTCGATCAATTTGCTCACGCGGTCGAAGAACTGATCCATGTACGCGAGGAAAGCGAGCAGCATCCCGACCGACATCAGGTTGTCCATCACGCGATGAGCGCCGAGCCAGACCACGAAGATCACCAGCATCCCGACCAGCAGCGCGTTGGAGGTGCGGAAGAGGAGCCGCAGGTTCTGCGTCGTCAACTGGCGGTTGACGGTCTCGACGAGCACGTTCAGCCAGCGGGCGCGGCGCTCGTCCTGCCCGTTGAACAACTTGATCGCCTTGATGCCGCGCAGCGTCTCCAGCATATGGCTGTAGAGGCGCGCATCCCAGATGATGGCCTCGGCGGACGCCTGGCGCAGCGGCGAATAGAAGAACCAGCGCAGCAGTGCGTACACGGTCGCGCCGATGACAACGGCGACTGCGAGCGCAGGTGCGTAAAGGAACATCAGGCCGAGCGTGACGACCGCCAGCAGGCCGTCGAGCACCACTTCGACGAGATCGGTCGTCAGCGCCTGCAGAATCGTTTCCTGCGAGCAGAAGCGCGAGAGCGTATCGCCGATATAGCGGTTCTCGAAATACGAGACGGGCAGGCTCAGGAGATGTGTGAAGAGGTTCGAGCGTCCCTGCACGCGCAGCGCAGCGCCGAGCGCGATCACCCGCCAGCCGCGCAGCGCGGCGATGCCGACCTTCAGGAGGACGATCAGCGCGAAACCCAACGCGAGCGTCAGCAGCAGGTCGCGATCGGCGGTGATCAGCGCATGGTCGACCACCCACTGCAGGAAAAACGGGCCGAGCACCGCCAGCACCTCGATCGCGAGCGCGAGCAGCAGCAGGTGGCCGAGGCTCCGCTTGAGGCCGACGAAGGTGCCCAGCAGCGAGGAGAGCCGCACGCGCGGCGCCGCCGCCGCCGGCCGGAAGTCGGCCGCCGGCGTGAGCTCGAGCGCAGCGCCGGTGAAATGGCGCGACGCTTCCTCGTACGCGAGCCGCCGGACGCCGACCGCCGGATCGTGGATCAGGACGCTCGATCGATCGGCGCTCTTCAGCACAACGAAATGACTCAAATCCCAATGCAGGATCGCCGGCGTTTTCAGCAGCGGCAGTTCCTCGAGTTCGAGCCGTACCGGGCGCGAGGAGAGGCCGAGGCGCTCGGCAATCTCGATGAGATCCTTCAGGCTCGAACCCTTGAGCGAGACTGCGAAGCGCCGCCGCAGCTCGGTGAGATCGAGCGCGTGGCCGTGGAAGCTGCCGATCATCGCGAGGCAGGCGCGACCGCATTCGGCGGCCTCGGTTTGCAAGATCATCGGAAGCCGCGCGCCCAGTCCAAAGCGCAATTGGTCGAGAATACTCATCCTTGCCACTTCCCGGTGAGAGTGAAGAGCGGATCGAGCGCCCACTCGATCAGCCGCCGCTTCTCGAGCGCGATGTCGGCCTCGAGCTGCATGCCGGGTTGCAGCGACATCGCTGCGCCGTACGCGCGCACCGCCTGGCTATCGAGGCGCACCGTGATGCGGTAGACCGGCTCCGCGGCATTGCCACCCTGCGTGGCGAACTGCGCCGGCAGTTCGGCCGGGTTCACCGTTGAGCGCGAGACGCTGGCGACAGTGCCTTCATAGTGGCCGAACTTCTGATAGGGGTACGCCTGGTAGCGGATCTGCACCCGCTGGCCGGGCTGCACGAAACCGACCGCGCGGCTGGGGCCGTACAAATGCGCTTCGAGTTGCGTCCCGGCAGGCACGATCGATAGCAGCGGCACCGCGGTGCCGGCATGCCCGCCGAGCTCGGCCAGCACCGCGGTGACGGTGCCGTCCTGGGGCGCCGAAATCACGATTTCGCGCCGCGACTCGGTGGACGCAAGCTCCTGCTCCAGCGCGGCAAGACTGTGTTCCAGCGCCGCGATTTCCTTCTGCGCCTTGAGCGGCAGGTCCTGCAGCTCGCTTTGCAGCGCGAGGCGCTCGCGCGCAAGGCCAAGCCGGCTGCGCTCCAGGGCTCCGGCGCGCGCCTTCTGCTCGAGCGTCTCCGATTCGACCTGCTGCAGGCGCAGGTCGGAGATGAATCCCTGCCGCGCCAGCTTGCTGTGCATGGCCTCGGCGCGCTCGGCGATGCCGACGCGGGAACGGAGCAGCGCGATCTCATGGCCGGCATACTCTTCCTCCGCCCGCAACGCCGCGATGCGATTGGCGAGCGCGCGCTGCTGTTGCGCGAGCAACCGTTCCTGCTGGCGCCGCTCCGCATGCAGGATGCGGCGCCGCTCGGCCAAGCGGCGGGCGATTTCGGCCTGCGTCGCGCCGAGCGCAGCGCTTTGCGTCTCGGCCGACAGCGTCAGCAGGGGGGTGCCTTTGCGGATTTCGGCGCCTTCCTTCACATGGAGCGAAGTGACCACACCCGCGTGCGGCGCGAACACGCGAACTACGCCGGCATCCGGCACCAGCCAGCCGCCGATCCGCGCGGTGCGCGTGAAATGACCGGACCACACGAGCGCGATGATTGCCGCGGCGATTGCGACCGCCACCATCGAAACCCAACGATGGGACGGCCGCGGCGTGAGCAAAACCGTGCCGAGCCACTGCGCCTGGCGATGCACCGTGACTTCGGTGCGGAACAGCGGCGCCGGCTGCAGCGCGTTTTCGGCCATGGCGATTGGGGTTGCGGAGAGGGTGGGGGCGCCACCCCCTCCCGTCGACTTCAGCGTTCGTCCAGATTCGGGTTGTTGTTGGGCGTCTCGGTGCCGAAGTCTGCTTCACTGCTCTTCGAGGGCTCGGTCAGGCCCTGGAAACTACCCGGATTGGTGCCTTCGGCACCGTTCCCCCAGCCGTTGTTCTTGGTGGACTGGCTGTGTTCTGCGCCCTCGCCTGGGTCGCCTCCGGCAATCTGCTTCAGTTCCTCGATCGTCAAGTTACGCATTGGTATCTCCAATTGTTCGGCGACAGAAAAAAGGTCCCGCGGATGGAGGTACCCGCCCTCCTCGCGGTCCAGACGAGCGACCCGTCGCCGTCAGCCGCAGTCATTCGAAGTGGAAAACACATGCGTCCAATCTACGCCTCGACTGTTTCGTGAACGCGCGATCCGGGCCGCCCCGCAATATTCCGTAAGGACCATGCAGCGGCAGCGAGCCCATACGCGCGATAGGCGGCGGCGTCGTAGATGCGATCGAGCGTCGGCACGAGGCTCAGTTCATGGCCGCCGAACTTCCGCTTGAACGCGCTGATCCCCTGCCAGGGATCGTCCGCCCGGCTCGGCGGGGCAACGCCCCACAGGTCGTAGCATTCGCAGCCCCGCTCCCTGACGCGGCGCATGATCTCGTAATGCAGCGCATAGGGCGCCATCACGTGCCGATCCACGTCGAGCGACCCGCCGAAAAAGTAAGTGGCGCGCCGGCCGAAGTACACCACCAGCGCAGTCGCGAGGCGACGGCCCTGGTGTTCGGCGAAGAAAATGGAGATGCGCTGCCGCGGCGACAGCATCGAGAGCAGCTTCTCGAAGTAGGCGGGGGACTTGGGATCGATGCGGCGGCGCGCGGCCGTATCGCCGTGGATGCGGACGAAATCCGCGAGACCGCCCTCCGAGGTGTCCTCGCACACCGCGACCCCGTGGCGCTGCGCCAGGCGCACGTTATAGCGGCCCTTGGGCTTCATCTGCGCGAGAATCTCGTCCATCGAAGGGCGCAGGTCGATGCATAACGTGTCCCGGGGCTCGGAATAGCGGTCGCCACGGGCCAGCAACTGGAACCCGGACACGAATTCCGGCACCCGCCCCCAGCGCGGCTCGATGCGCAGGTGGCTGACGATGTGATACTCCTCGATCCGGTGGCGCTCGACGACATCGAGAATTGCCTGGAAGACCTCGCCCGCCGCTTCTTCATCCGCGGGCAGCACCGGACCGTCGCAGATGCAGTAGAAGCAGGCGTGCGGCCCGAAGCACCTTTTCATGACCATCGCGCCGCCCAGGATCGCGCCCCGATCCTTGATGGTGATTCCAAAGCAGCGGTATCCCGCCCACGCGCGAAACTCCGCCCACCACGACGTCTGCATCAAGCCGGGGTCGGCGGATGCTTCGACGAAGCGGTCCCACTCCTGCCATTGGTCGGAATCGGAGCGGAGCGCCTCCGGCGCCGCGGGCGTCAAGTTCGACGGGATCATGCCGAATGCAGCGCGGCGTACACGGTGCCGTCGTAGTCGCGGCAGACGGGCGGGAGCGGCCGCCGGTGCCAGAAGTTGACCAGGAAGGTGAGCCGCATTCCGGGAGGCTTGCGCGCCGATCGCCGGGCGAGGACCCCATGCTGGAGGTCGCCGCGATAGATGACGTAGTGATTGGGCGCAGGATATACGGCCTTGCCGCCGCCGGCGGCGGGCGCCGGCGTTCCGTCGCCGTGGTCGGTCGCGCGTTCGAGGATCACCGTCGGGCTCGAAGGATAACGGTTGAGATAAAGGATGCTCGACCACAGCGGATGGACTGTCTCGCCGCGCTGCGCCTCCAGGCTCAGGTCACGGTCGCGATGGAGCGCGAGCGACTCGCCGTATCGCAGGCGACCGAGCCACCACTCGGCGCCGATGCAGCGTGCGCCGGGCCGCACCAGGGGCAGCAACTGCGTGATCGCTTCTTCCGCGAGGTTGCCGGGCCTTGCATCCAAGGGGTACCAGAAGTTGGTTGCGTAACTCTCGGCCAGACGTTCCTCGCCGATCAGGCGAACAGCGTGCGCCAGCCTGCGAAAAACGGAGACTGGAAGCGCGTTCTTGTGGACGACGATATCGGGCATGCACGGCGCACGCATGCCCGCCATGCTATGTGCCTGCGCGCTACATCGGTACGCGCGCAGGGATGATCCGGTCAGCTTACGGCGGCGGAAATGAAGTGGTAGGCGCGATTGGACTCGAACCAACGACCCCCACCA
>JACQOK010000374.1 GCA_016202565.1 Betaproteobacteria bacterium
AGCCGGTAGCCGGCGGTGAGCCCCGAAATCCCGGCGCCAATCACCAGGACGTCGCAATCAGCTTGCATCGTGCGTTGCTCCGATTGATCGTGGCACAAGCAGGTGACCATCTGCTTGCGCCACGAATCTCCCCTCCCTTGCGTAGCGGGGGAGGGGCGGGGGTGGGGGCTGAACGGTCACGTTCTTCTCGGTAGACATGTGCCCTCGCATGGTCAAGCGAAAGGTAATGTTTTGTTTGATCTATATCAACAAGGGGGGGCCTCCCCACCGATAATCTTCGGATACCAGTGATTTCTTGGAGGAGTGCACGGGGTAGCCGCGCCCGTTGGCCAGACGGAACATCATGCCCAAGCATATCGTTCGGTTGATCATATTGATTGTCGCTGGGATTGCGGCGGGATGGGCTGCGAAATCGTATTTCACCGCCGAGTCGTTTTATGAGTACGGGCACTACCGCGCTGCTTCGGTTCCCGAGATCGCCGCGCAGGAGCCCGCGTACCAGACGCCGCGTTATTGCCAGGCCTGTCATGGTGAACGCCATGCGCAGTGGTCGGCCAGTAACCACAAGACGGTGATTTGCGAGACGTGTCACGGGGCAGCCCAAGGCCATCCGCAAAAGGCAAAACTGTCGATTCCCGCAGATACGAGAAAACTGTGCACGCTGTGTCATGAGGCGATGCCGGGAAGGCCCCGCACGCAGCCCCAGGTCGTTCTCGCTCAACACTCGGGCGGCCAGCAATGCATTGTCTGTCACAACCCCCATGCGCCCAAGATCGCAGGCGTTCCAGTGAAGGTCGCCGGCGACGCCGCGGCAGGAGCGACAAAACACGCGGCCAGTTGCGCCGGCTGTCACGGTGCGAAAGGGATCAGCCCGAACGATACGTGGCCGAATCTCGCCGGGCAACATGGCGCCTACCTTGCCAGGATACTTGCGGCATACAAGTCCGGCGATCAGAAAGACGTGGCGATGACGCCTTTGGCGCAGGCGCTCAGCGATGCGGATATTCAGAATCTCGCGGTCTTTTACGCCGGCTTGAGTTGCAACGGGACGGCAACGAAGCCGCCTGCCGGCGACGTTGCCGCCGGCAAGGCGCTGGCGGAAAAAAATTGCGCGACCTGCCATGGCCAAACCGGGATAGCGAGCAATCCTGCCTGGCCGATTCTGGCCGGGCAAAAGGGCGGTTACCTGGTGAACGTCCTCAAGGCCTTCAGGGGCGGCCTGCGCAAAGACCCGATGATGGCAGGCGTCGTAAGGGGCTTGAGCGATGCGGACATCGCCAACCTCGCCGCCTACTACGCCGGGCAACGCTGTGAGCCCACAATGCAAGTGGGGAGGACACCATGAAGAAAACCAATCCCGCGCTGGCCGCACGGCGTGCCTTTCTCCGGAGACTTGGCCGCGCCGCGACTTATGCGGGCGCCGCTTTGGGGGTCGGTTCCCTCGGCGGTGTGCAGAAAGTTGCGGCCAAGAACGAATCCACCTCCGGCACGGGCTCGTTTCCGACGAAGGACTATGATTGGACGAAGCGCCGCTGGGCGTTCGGCGTCGATGCGACAAAGTGCATCGGCTGCTTGCGTTGTGTCGAGGCGTGCAAACGGGAAAACAACGTCCCCGGCGATGCCCATCACTTCCGCACCTGGGTGGAGCGCTACGTCTATCTGGAGGGCGAAGACAAAGCGCGCATCGACAGCCACCACGATCCCGTGAACATCGCGGCCTCCGGTTCGGAGCGGGAATACCGCTTCGCCAATCGCTACAAGGATGCGAAGGTGGAAAAGGCCTTCTTCGTGCCCAAGCTGTGCAACCAGTGCACGCATCCGGCCTGCGTGCAGGTCTGTCCCACCGGCGCCACGTACAAAACCGTTGATGGTGTCGTTCTTATCGATGAGAAGTACTGCATCGGCTGCCAGTACTGCGTGCAGGCCTGCCCTTACGGGGCGCGCTTCTTCAACGCGCGCAAAGGGGTTACGGAAAAGTGCTACTGGTGTTACCACCGCATTACCAAAGGATTGCAGCCCGCCTGCGTCGAAGTGTGCCCGGTCGGAGCGCGCATTTTTGGCGATCTTAACGACAAACAAAGTCCGATCAGCCTGTTCATCCGCAACAACCGCGTGCACGTTCTCCGGCCCGAAACGGGTAACGCCCCTAATGTCTTTTATGTCGGCCTCGACAAGGATGTGGTCTGATGGAACCGCTCTTTCACGCCGCAACGTATACCGGCTACGTCTACCCCAACGAGACGGTTATTCCCTGGACCGTGCTCATCGTCGTCTATCCCTACCTTACCGGGTTGGTGGCCGGCGCCTTTACCGTATCGAGCTTGTATCACGTGTTCGGCATGCAGCGCTTCAAGCCGGTGGCGCAGTTCGCTTTGCTCGCCTCGTTGTGCCTGATGATCTTCGTGCCGCTGCCGCTGTTGTTGCACCTCGGGCATCCGGAGCGTGCATTCAATGCCGTGATCACCCCGCATTGGACTTCCGCCTTTGCCGTCTTTGGTTATGCGGCCGGTTTTTACATCATTCTGTTGCTGCTGGAAAACTGGTTCGTGTTCCGGCCCCATATCGTGCAGCAGGCGCAGCAAAGGAAAGGGCTGCCGGGATGGTTTTATCGCGTGCTGTCCCTCGGGTCGTACGATCTGTCCGGGAAGGCGATGCGTTACGACCACAAATGGATCTTCGCGCTGGCGGTCACCGGCATCCCCGCCGCTCACGGCTTGCACGGCTACGTGGGCTTTGTGTTCGGTTCCGTCAAGTCGCGGGAATGGTGGTCCTCCGATCTCATGCCGGCCATCTTTCTGTTTTCCGCCATCATCTCCGGCGTTGCGCTGCTGATCGCGCTCTATGTCCTGTCCTGCAAGCTGCGTAAAACCCCGGTCGACCGGGAGTGCGTGAAGGGCCTGGGGTATACGTTGTGGGGCTTTCTGATGTTCACCCTGGTGCTGGAGGGCGTGGAGTTCGGCGCTCTTGTTTACAGGGGTCGGGAAGGCATCGAGACGATCCTGGAATACGTAACAGGCCCGCTCATCGTGCCTTTCTTCATCCTGCAATTCGCCATCGGCGCCGTGATACCGATCGCCGTGCTGAGCTATATGTTCTGGGAGGGTACCACCGGGAAAGCGTTGGTCGCGGGCGTGACGCTGAGCGCCTGCCTGGTGCTGTTCTCGGTATTCATGATGCGGTGGAACGTGGTCATCGGCGGACAGGAAATCTCGAAGACAGGCAAGGGACTGGTCGACTATCAGATGGTCATTTTCCACCGGGAGGGGCTGGTGGCCGCGGCCTCGGTGATCATCGCGCCGCTTGTTCTGTTGCTGGCGATGGTCCGGTTGTTTCCGCCCTGGGCAGACAATGCGGTTCCGTCGTCCGCGCCTGACGCACGGGGCGAAGTCCTGCCCCGGGTTGTCACTGAGACGAAGTAGCCGCGGCAGAGAAAGTATGCAATGCTGAAGATCGCGAAGCCATTCGAGGACATGTCGACGAGAGCAAGCACGCGGATTTTTTGCCTTCTGCTGTTCCTGGCTGTTGCGGGCGCGATCGGCCTGGGCGATTCCCCTGTCGCGCAGGCTCAGAGCAAGGCCAGGCCCGGTCAAGCCGACGATCTACGGGCGGTGTACGCCACCGCCGCGGACGTTGCAGAAGGCAAGCGCGTCACGGAGGGCTCGTGCTCGCGCTGTCACGGCGCGAACGGCATCAGCACGACGAAGGGTGTGCCGAACGTCGCCGGCCAGCGCCCCGCGTACCTCTACGCCAAGCTGCGGGCGTATCAGGCGGGCGCCCGCGGCGATCACGGCATGGAAAGCGCGGTCAAGTTCCTGAGCGACGATGCGCTGGTGAAGGTGTCTGCGTACTACGGGAGTCTCGAGCCGGCACAACCCCGTGCAACAGACGCCGCAAAGGCGGCCCCGGCCAGCCTGGACCCGCTCGCAGCCGGCAAGGCCGCGGCGGCAGGATGCGCAGGCTGTCATGGCGAAGGCGGCGTGAGCAAGACGCCCGGGGTGCCGAGCCTCGTCGCGCTCGACCCGAAATACTTCATCGCGGCCATGAACGCTTACAAGAGCGGGCAACGCAAGCACGAGGTCATGAAGTCCCTGGCGACGCCTCTCAGCGATGCGGACGTGAAAAGCATCGCGCTCTACTATGCCCTGCAAAAGCCGGCCCGGGCGCAAACGCCGGCCCGCGGTGATCAGGCGGCGGGCAAGGCAGCCGCTGCGGCGTGCGCGGGGTGCCATGGCGAGCAGGGCGTGAGCGGCAATCCCGCCAATCCGAGCCTCGCCGGTCAGGACGCGCAGTACCAGGCAAGCGCGCTTCAAGCCTACAAGGACGGATCGCGCAAAGAGGAGACGATGAAGCTGGCAGCCGCGGCGCTCAACGAGCGCATGATCATGGACCTTTCCGCCTATTTCGCTGCGCAGGAGCCGCGCCCACCGAAAGTGGACAAACCTCTGACCCTCGCCGAGTGGGTGCAGAGGTGCGATCGCTGTCACGGCGTCAACGGCAACAGCACCGACCCGCGTTCGCCGGCGCTGGCGGCACAGCGCGTGGAATATCTGCAGAAAGCATTGCGTGCCTACCAGACCGGCGCGCGCAAGGACTCGGTGATGGCTGCCATGTCCGCCACGCTGACCGATGCGGATGTCGAGAACCTGGCGGCGTATTACGCGCGCCAGAAGGCGCGGGCTTTTGTATACGTGATCGTGCCACCCAAATGAGCGGCACATGGCACGCCTTGGTAAGTCTTTCAACCTGGAAAGGAGATATGCAATGAAGCGCACGCTGTTGATCGTAGGGGTCGTCGCATCGCTGGGAGTCATCGGCACCGCACAGGCGGGTGGAAACGCCCAGGCGGGCAAGACCAAAGCCGCCACCTGCGCCGGTTGCCACGGAGCAAACGGTGAGGGGATCGCGCCGAATCCCGCGCTGGCCGGCAAGAAGGAAGCTGAGTTCATTCAGGCCATGAAGGACTACAAATCAGGCAAGCGCGCCAATCCGGTCATGAAGACGTTCGCAGGCCAGGTCAACGACCAGGAAGTGGCGGATCTGGCCGCGTACTATGCGTCGCTCAAGAAAAAGTGATCATCCCGCCGCGCGCATTCGCCAAGCCACGAAGAGAGCCGGGCCGGCCGGGGGTGGCCGCCGATGTCGTTTGAACGTGTCCGCGCAGCCCGGCCCGCAAGACCACAGGAATCGACCATGAGCGACGCTCCCCTGCACCGGCTTTATCTGCATTACTCCGAGCTGCCTTACAGCATGCGCGTCCTGTACACGGCGGCGCTCGTCGTGCTCGGCATGGGGTATCTATTCGCCTTGATCTACCTGTATCACACCTACTCCGGGAAGGACGGGAATCCGGTGACGTTGTCATACCAAGACATCGTCATCGCCTACAGCGGCAGCGGCAAGGACTCGCGCCTGGAAACCGCCCTGCGCGGACCGATGAGGACCATGCTGCCCGCTGACGAAATCAATCCCATCATCGGCTGGGTGCAGGAAGGCGCCGACCGCGCCGGGTACGAGAAGGCCATCAGGCCGGTGCTGGACAAGCGCTGCATGACCTGCCACGACGGCAGCAACCCGCACCTTGCGAACCTCAACGGATACGACAACGTCAAGAAGGTGACCGAACGGGACACCGGCACCGGTATCTTCACGCTTGTCCGCGTGTCGCACATACATCTGTTCGGGCTCACGTTCGTGTTTTTCATCATGGGGCTCATCTTCAGCCATGCCTACGTGCGGCCGGTGTGGTTCAAATGCGCCGTGGTCGTGCTGCCCTTCGTCAGCCTGCTGGTCGATGTCAGCTCCTGGTATTTCACCAAGCTGTATCACCCGTTCGCCCTGGTGGTGATGATCGCCGGCGGTGTCATGGGCCTCGCATTTGCCTTCATGTGGGTGGTATCGATGTACCAGCTGTGGTTCTCTCGCACACCCGTTCCGGTGGTTGAGAGGGAGGGCAGGGACATGCGTGCCGTTGGTTGAGTGAAGTCCGGATAATTCTTAGAGGTTAACGATGAATCGTTTAATGCTGGCAGGCGTGCTGTCGGTCCTGCTCATCGGCTGTACGGACAAAGAGCCCTCGTCCGCCAAGGTCCCGGCTGAGAAGGCTGCAGGCAATGTGGGCGCGGGCAAGATCGTCGCAGAGCAGAACTGCAAGAGCTGTCATGGCCTGGACGGCAAAGGCGCGGCTCCGGGTATTCCACACCTGGCGGCGCAAGGAGAGCGTTATCTGCTGGAGTCGATCAAGGAATACAGGGAAGGAAAGCGCAGTCATGCCACGCTGAGGGACATGACGGGGCACATGAGCGAGGCGCAGTTGCGTGACGTGGTCGCGTACTATGCCAGCCGGCCGCCGATCGCGAGCGTTCTGCGAAAAGACGTTCAATTGGTGTCTCCATACGAAAGAGGCAAGGCCCAGGCGGCCGCGTGCGCGAAGTGTCATGGCGAAGACGGAAACAGCACGACACCCGGGATACCGAGCCTCGCCGGCCAGCAGCCCCACTATCTTGTCGTTGCCATCCAGGAATATCACCAGGGAGACCGCGGCGCGCCCGCCATGAAGTCGATGCTGCGTGGTGCGAACAAAATGGAATTGGAAAGCCTCGCGCTCTATCTCTCGTCACAGGTCCCCGCTCAACGTGGTGCGCCGCCTTTCGGGGATCCCGCGGCAGGCGAGCCGCTGACTGCGGTGTGCGGCGGGTGTCATGGTTCCCGGGGCGTGAGCACCGATGCTGCGACGCCGACTCTCGCCGGCCAGGATGCCCAGTACCTGCTGGCAGCAATCAAGGGCTACAGGAAAACGCGCCGCCACGAAACCATGGAGCGCCAGGTCGGTGCCCTGAGCGACAGGGATATCGAGAACATTACCGCGTTCTATACCGTCCAGAAATCCAGGCCCGCCGAAAGAGGGCAGACGTTGGTCGAGCAACTGGCCGAGAAATGCGACCGCTGCCACGGTCCCGGCGTGGACAACCCGGCGATGGCCATTCCAAAGATCAGCGGGCAGGACAAGGATTATCTCACCATGGCCCTCAGGGCCTATCGGGACGACCGGCGCGAAAGCTCGGCGATGCACCGGATGAGCCTGCCTTTCAGTGACGCCATCATAGAAAGCATTGCGTCTCGATATGCCAGCCAGCCGGCGAAATAGGCGATTTGCCGCGCCGGCTGCGCTTGTTTCATCGGCGTAGTCGGTCACGGCAGCGAATGCGGCGGCGGTGGCGCCGTCGGCATGAGCGGGCTGCTGATCTCGGATAGAATACGCGGGATTTATGGACCCGCGATTCTCCATCATGAATTTTCCCGTGATATTTTCCGGCCGCGCGGCGCATGCTTGAAGTCGTCGATCTCCGTTGCGAACGGGGCGAACGCGCGCTGTTCGACGGTCTCGAATTCAAGCTGCCCGCTGGCGCGCTGCTGCGCGTGGCGGGAGCCAACGGCAGCGGCAAGACGAGCCTGCTGCGCATACTCTGTGGTCTCGCGCTTCCGGCACGGGGTGACGTGCGCTGGCAGGGGGAATCCATCCGTGCGCTGCGCGAAGAATATCACCGGCAGCTCGTCTACATCGGCCATGCGCCTGCGGTTAAAGACGAACTGACCGGGCGCGAGAACCTCGCGGTTTCGTGCGCGCTCGGCGGCACGCCGGCAGACGCCGCGGTGGTCGGCGCGGCGCTCGAGCGAGTGGGCCTGGACGGCTACGCGGATTTGCCGGCGCGGCATCTGTCGCAGGGGCAGCGGCGGCGGGTCGCGCTCGCACGCCTGGCGGCCTGCGAGGCGACGGCGCTGTGGATACTGGATGAACCGTTCACTGCGCTGGATACGACCGCGATCGGCTGCGTTCAGGAGATGATCGCCGAGCACCTCGAGCGGGGCGGCATCGTGGTGTTCACCAGTCACCAGGAGGTGATGGGCGCGTCGATCACCGCTTACACCATCGAACTCGGCGGATAAGGGGGAGCGATGTTCAAGGTGTTGCGCGTGGTGATCGGTCGCGATCTGCTGCTGTCGATGCGGCGGCGGGCGGACGTGGCCAACGCACTGCTGTTCTTCATCCTCGTCGCGAGCCTGTTTCCGCTGGGCGTGGGCCCGGAGCCCAATCTGCTGCGCACGATTGCGCCCGGCGTGATCTGGGTGGCGGCGCTGCTCGCCTCGATGCTGGCGCTCGGCCGCATGTTCGCCGCGGACTACGCCGACGGCGCGCTGGAGCAGATGCTCCTTGCGAGCGCGCCGCTCGGCCTGATCGTGATCGGCAAAGCGGTGGCGCACTGGCTGGTATCCGGGCTGCCCCTCATGTTGCTCGCCCCGGTGCTTGCGCTACAATTCGATTTGCCGATCGACGCGTTGTTGGTGCTGGTCGCATCGCTTGCGCTGGGCACCCCCTCACTTACCCTGATCGGTTCGATCGGGGCGGCCCTTACGCTCGGGGTGCGCGGATCCGGAGTGCTGACGTCGTTGCTGGTTCTCCCCCTGTATGTGCCGGTGCTCATTCTCGGCACGAGCGCGGTGGACGCAGCCGCCGGAGGCGTCACGGTGCAGGCGCACCTGCTGTTGCTGACGGCTTTCCTGATTTTTGCCGGCGCCTTCGCGCCGTGGGCAGCGGCGGCCGCCCTGCGCATCTCGCTCGATTAGGTTGATTTGGATCAAGCAGCGGCAGGTGAATTGCCTTAAGATTGCGCCCTACACGTTACCGATGTGCCCTGATGTCTCGTCCAAGTGAAGCCGCGCAGAGCCCGCGCCCGTCGTTCGGGGGGCGGATAAACTGGTTCAAGTATTCGTCTCCGCAGAGTTTTTTTCCGCTGGCGGGCGCGGCCATTCCCTGGTTCGCGGCTGCCGCGGCGCTGTTCTGCGTGGCGGGCCTGTACGTGAGTTTCTTCGTGGCGCCGACCGACCAGCAGCAGGGGGAGGCCTATCGGATCATTTTCATCCATGTGCCCGCGGCCTGGATGTCGATGTTCATCTATCTGGTGATGGCGTTCTGGGCCGGGGCGGGCCTCGTGTTCAATACGCGTCTTTCAGGGATGATGGCAAGCGCGCTCGCGCCCACCGGCGCGCTGTTCACCTTCGTGGCATTGTGGACCGGCGCGTTGTGGGGGAAACCCACGTGGGGCGCGTGGTGGGTATGGGACGCCCGGCTCACCTCGGAACTGATCCTGCTCTTCCTGTATTTCGGCTTCATCGCGCTCACGGCGGCGATCGACGATCCGCGGCGCGCGGACCGGGCCGCGGCGCTGTTCGCGCTGGTGGGCGTCATCAATATCCCGATCATCTATTTCTCGGTCCAGTGGTGGAATACGCTGCATCAGGGCGCATCGGTGAGCCTGACCCGGGCGCCGACCATGGCGGCAACCATGTTCGCCGGCATGATCCTGATGGCGCTCGGTTTCTGGATGTACAGCATCGCGGCGGCCTTCATCCGCGTGCGCTGCATCATCCTCGAGCGGGAACGCAATACCGAATGGGTGGCTGAATACATGAGGGAACAAAGATGAATTGGGAAAGCTTCGATGCTTTTCTGGCGATGGGCGGCTACGGGTTCTACGTCTGGGGCTCGTACGCGGTGACGTTCGCGCTGATCGCGATGGAAGTGGTGCTGCTGAGGCTGAGAGGGCGGGAGATCATGAATCAACTGATCCGGGCCGAGCGTCCGCGACGGAGCGCTCCATGAAGCCACGCCACAGAAGACTGGCGATGGTCGTGACCGGCATCGCTGCGCTCGGCGTGGCCGCAGCGCTGGTTTTCGGCGCGCTCGAGCGTAACCTCGTGTTCTTCTTTACCCCTTCGCAGGTGGCGGCGAAAGAAGCCCCAATCGGGCGTACGTTCCGCATCGGCGGGCTGGTCGAGTCCGGCAGCGTGCAGCGGCAGGGGGATGGGCGCACCGTGCATTTCGTCGTGACCGATACCGCGCAGCGCATTCCGGTGGTTTTCCAGGGGCTGCTGCCCGACCTCTTCCGCGAGGGCAAGGGGGTGGTGACGCAGGGCACGCTCGACGGCAGCGGCGTCTTCCACGCGACCGAAGTGCTCGCCAAGCACGACGAGAACTACATGCCGGTGGAAGCGGCGGATGCGATCAAGAACGCACATGCAGCAGGCGAGAAGGCGGCGCGCAGCGTCGTCCCGGGCCGCTGATCGGATGGCGCCATGATTCCGGAAATCGGCCAGTTTGCTTTGGTGCTCGCGCTGTGCGTCGCGGCGACGCAGGCGATCCTGCCGCTAGCGGGCGCCGCGCGGGGCGATGACGAGTGGATGGCACTTGCGCGGCCGGCGGCGCTGGCGCAGTTCGCGTTCGTCGCCATCGCCTTCGGCTGCCTGACTTATTCGTTCATCGCCAACGACTTTTCCGTGCTCTACGTCGCGCAGCACTCCAACTCGAAGCTGCCGTTTTTCTATCGCGTCGCCGGGGTGTGGGGCGGACACGAAGGCTCGCTCCTGCTGTGGGTATTGATGCTCACGCTGTGGACCGTCGCCGTGGCCGCGTTCAGCCGCCGCCTGCCGGACGAGTTCGTCGCGCGGGTGCTGGGGGTGATGGGGCTGGTGAGCATCGGCTTTCTCGCGTTCATGCTGTTCACCTCCAACCCGTTCGACCGGCTACTCCCCGCCGCGCCCGACGGGCGCGATCTCAATCCGCTGCTGCAGGATCCGGGCATGGTGATCCATCCGCCCATGCTCTACATGGGTTACGTCGGTTTCTCGGTCTCGTTCGCATTCGCCATCGCCGCGCTGCTGCATGGCCGGCTCGACGCCGCCTGGGCGCTCTGGTCGCGCCCCTTGACCACCGCGGCGTGGACCTTTCTTACGCTCGGCATCATGCTGGGCAGCGCCTGGGCCTACTACGAGCTCGGGTGGGGCGGATGGTGGTTTTGGGACCCCGTCGAAAACGCCTCCTTCATGCCGTGGCTGGTGGGCACCGCGTTGATCCACTCGCTCGCCGTGACCGAGAAGCGCGGCGCGTTCAAGGCATGGACCGTGCTGCTCGCGATCGTCGCCTTCTCGCTGAGCCTGCTCGGCACGTTTCTCGTGCGCTCCGGGGTGCTTACTTCGGTGCACGCGTTTGCCACCGACCCGAAGCGCGGCATTTTCATTCTCGGATTTCTCACGCTGGTGATCGGCGGTTCGCTTGCGCTCTTCGCATGGCGCGCGCCCCGGGTCGGCATCGGCGGCGCGTTCAAGCTCATATCGCGCGAAGGGGCGCTGCTCACGAACAACGTGCTGCTGGTGGTGGCGGCGGGCTCGGTGCTGCTGGGCACACTGTATCCGCTTGCCCTGGATGCGCTGGCTCTCGGCAAGATATCGGTCGGACCGCCCTATTTTGAAACGGTATTCGTGCCGCTCATGGCGCCGGTGATCTTCCTCATGGGCATCGGGCCGATCATGCGCTGGAAAAGCATGCCGCTGCCGGAGCTTGCGCAGTTGCTGCGCTGGGCGTTCGCGGTGGGCGTCGCGAGCGCCATCGCGCTGCCGTTCGTGCTCGGCCGCTGGTCGCCGCTGCTCGCGCTGGGATTTCTGCTCGCCGCATGGGTCGTGGCGAGCTGCGCGGTAAGCCTGTGGCGCCGCATGCACCGGGCGGACGGCGCCGGCGGCGTGTGGGGCCGGTTGCGCAGCGCCTCGCGCAGCTACTACGGCATGCTGCTCGCCCATTTCGGCATCGCGGTATTCGTCTTCGGCGTAACCCTGGTGAAGGGCTACGAGGGCGAGACCGAGGTCCGCATGGCCCCGGGCGACACCGCGGCGCTGGCAGGGTATGTCTTCAGGTTTGACGGCACGCGCGAGGTCAAGGGTCCGAATTACGTCGCGGCACGGGCGACGCTTCACGTGAGCCGCGATGCCCGCCCGGTCGCTGTGCTCCATCCGGAAAAACGGCTCTACACCGTCCAGCAGCAGCAGATGACCGAAGCCGCGATCCACACCCGCTTTACGCGCGACCTGTACGTGGCGCTGGGCGATCCCCTTGCGGGAAGCGGTGACGCCTGGCTCGTGCGGATCCAGCACAAGCCGTTCATTGCATGGCTCTGGGGTGCCTGTGTGCTGATGGCGCTGGGCGGCGGGCTCGCCGCGTCGGATCGCCGCTATCGGGTGGGTGCGCGCGCAACGCCCGAGACGCAGCAGACCGCGGCGGCCGGCAAGCGGCAGGTGGCGCCGGCTGCATGAAGGCTCGATCGGATGGCTGAAAATACCGCGCCCGCACTGTTGCGCTTCGGGCTGCCGCTGGGCGTGTTCCTTGCGCTGGTGGTGTTGCTCGCCATCGGCCTCGGCCTCAACCCGCGCGAGGTGCCCTCTCCGCTCATCAACAAGGCGGCCCCGGCATTCGAGCTGCCGCAGCTGCATGCGCCCGAACGGACCTTTTCGCCCCAGTCGATGGCGGGGCAGGTGTGGATACTCAATGTGTGGGCATCGTGGTGCGTGGCCTGCCGCGAGGAGCATCCGGTGCTGACCGACCTCGCGAAAAGAGGCGTGGCACCGCTCCTCGGTCTCAACTACAAGGACAAGCGTGACGACGCGATAACCTGGCTGCAGCGCTTCGGGGACCCGTACCGGCTCTCGGTCTCGGACATCAACGGGAAAGTCGGCATCGACTACGGCGTCTACGGCGTGCCGGAAACCTACGTGATCGACAAGCAGGGCGTGATCCGCTACAAGCGCATCGGCCCGGTCACCCCCGAGATCCTGCAGCAGAAAATCCTGCCGCTGGTGAAAGAGCTGAACGGCAATGCGTGAATTCCTGCTCGTGCTGACGTTGTTGTTCGCGGCGTTTCCCGCGTGGCCGCGCGAAGCGCCGCCCGCCGCGGATGATCCGGCGATCGAGCAGCGCATGTCCGAAATCGCCCTGGAGCTGCGTTGTCTCGTGTGCCAGAATCAGACGATCGCCGATTCCAACGCGCCGCTCGCGGTCGACCTGCGCAGCGAGATCCGCGAGCAGTTGAAACAGGGCAAAAGCGCGCGCGAAATCATGGATTACATGGTCGCGCGGTATGGCGACTTCGTGCTGTATCGTCCGCCGCTCAAGGCGACGACGGTGCTGCTGTGGGCCGGTCCGTTGCTCCTCTTTCTCGTGGGGCTCGCCGTGATGTTCCGCAAGATCGTGAAGCGCCGCGTCCAAGCGGCGGCGCTTACCGAAGCCGAGCACGAGGCGGCTGCCAAGCTGCTTGCCGGCAGCGAGGGCGACCGATGACCACATTCTGGCTGGTCGTGAGCGCGCTCGTTGCGGGAGCACTGCTGCTGCTGCTCCCGCCGCTCCTGCGGCGGCGCGCGTCCGGGCCGGGCGTCTCGCGCAAGGCGACCAATGTGGCGGTCTACCGCGATCAGTTGCGCGAACTGGAACAGGACCTTGCTTCGGGCGTGGTGAGCCGCGAGGGTTATGAAGAGGCCAGGCGCGAGATCGAGCGGCGGCTCCTCGAAGACGTGGGTGATGCGGCGGAAAGCGCGGCGCACACCGGGACCGCAGGCCGCAACGCCGCCGTCGTCATCGGCGCCGCGCTGCCGATCGTGGCTTTTGCGCTCTACCTTGCGGTGGGCAATTTTCAGGCGCTGCTGCCGGGCGGCGCGGGGGGCCCGCAGCGGGAAGCGCACAGCATCAGCGAAGAGCAGATCCGCGAACTCGCGGGCCGGCTCGCCGCCCGCATGGAGAAGGAGCCCGAGAACGTCGAAGGCTGGGTCATGCTGGGGCGCTCGTATACCGCATTGGGGCAGTTCGCGGAAGCCGCGCGCGCCTACGGCAACGCGGTCGCGCGCTCCGGCGCCGATGCCGCACTGCTGGCGGATTATGCCGACGCACTCGCGATGGCGCAGGGCAGAAGCCTGGAGGGCGAGCCGGAGAAAATCATACAGCGCGCGCTTGCCATCGATCCGCAGAACGTGAAGGCGCTGGCGCTGGCGGGCACGGCGGCGTTCGAGCGGCGCGATTATGCCGGGGCGGTGGGATACTGGGAGCGCATCCTGAAGCTCGCGCCGGAAGACTCGGAATTCGCGCAGTCGGTACGCAGCAGCATCGCGGAAGCGCGTGATCTCGCAAAGCAGTCCGGCGCCCCTGCAGCGGTCGCGCGCGCGCCAAGCGCTCCCAAGGCGGAAAAGTCGCCGGCTGCCGGAGGCGCAGTGAGCGGCGTCGTGCAAATCGCCCCGGCGCTCGCGGCGCGCGTTAAGCCGAACGACACGCTCTTCGTGTTCGCGCGGCCTGCGGAAGGTCCGCGCATGCCGCTTGCAATCATCCGCGCCCAGGCGAAGGACCTGCCGTTGAAATTCACGCTGGACGACAGTTCCGCCATGGCGTCCGGCATGAATCTGTCGAGCCAGAAACAGGTGATCGTCGGCGCGCGGATCTCGAAGTCCGGGAGCGCCACGCCGCAAAGCGGCGACCTTGAAGGTTTGAGCCAACCCGTTGCGGTCGGAGCGACCGGCGTCACCGTCCTCGTCAACGCTGAAACCAAGTAGCGTTTTCTCCCTTCCTGGCGGCAACTTGCGCGGCTTCGCGCGCGTTCTTATGATGGGCGAATGAATGGTTTCCCCCCATCCCGCACTCGATCATGAAACTCGCCAGCTTCGAGGCCCTCGTCGCCGTGCTGGAGGACGCGGGAGTACGGTACTTGGTGGCCGGGGGACTGGCTGTCAATGCGCACGGCTATCTCCGTTTCACGAAGGACGTGGATGTCGTGGTGCAGTTGATTCCGGACAATATAGAGCGCGCCTTCACGGTGCTGGGCGCCCTCGGGTATAAGCCGTCAGTGCCGATCACGGCGGCGCAATTCGCCGACGAGAAGCAGCGCGAAAGCTGGATCCGCGACAAGGGAATGCAGGTGCTCCAATTCTGGAGCGACGCCCACCGCGAGACACCGATTGACGTATTCGTGAGCGAACCCTTTGACTTCGACGAGGAATACCGGCGCGCGTTGATAAAGCCCCTTGGATCGATCCCCGTACGCTTTGTCTCGATTCCCATCCTTATCCAGATGAAGGAACGCGCGGGGCGACCGCAGGACAAGGTTGACGTAGAGCATCTGAGAATGAGGCTCAAAGACGATGCCGGGCACTGACGGACGGTCCGACACGATCGACTGGAGCCTGACGACGTGGGAAGGGGCGCGGCGTGAGCAGTTGCGGCGCTGGGCCGCGCTCACGCTCGAAGAAATCATCCTCGCGCAGGAGGAAATGCGGGAACTTTCCGAACGGCTGTCGCGGCCATCATCGTCGGCCCCCGGCGAGGAGAATGAGGGATAATCCGGCGGCGAAAATGCAATGCGCGAGGCTGCGCGGCAGAATCCACGGCCCCGGGCCAGTGAAGCAGTCGTCGGGAAAACCCTGACAGCAAATGTCGGCTGTGCCTGACAGCGTTTACGCTCGCATATTGGTAGATTTCACTGGTCAGATTGCATGGCTCGCCCTGAAAAAAGCCGGGCGCGGGATCGCGCCAACGACAACAAGAAATCCCAAGAGCCCGCGGTAATGGAAACGGCGCCGCAAATCGGACAAAATAGTTTCTGCATAAAGGCCCGGCACGCTGCGAACGGCCGGTGACCGAATCGGGGAGGCCGATCTGGACAAGTTCGATCGCATCTACGAGGTGGACAAGATCCTTCGCGGACGCCGCACACCCATATCCCGCGAAGACCTGATGGCGCGCCTCGAAAAATGTTCCGAGCCGACCTTCTACCGTCTGATCCGGCTCATGAAGGACCACCTCAACGCGCCGATCGAGTGGCACCCGGAGCTGGGTGGTTACCACTATCGCCGCGACACCGACGGCGGTACCTACGAGTTGCCCGGCCTGTGGTTCAACGCGAAGGAATTGCAGGCGCTTCTCGTCTTCGACCGGCTGCTTGAGAGCCTGGAACCGGGGCTTCTCGGGGAGCACCTCGCGCCGCTCGCGCACCGGGTGACGGAATTGCTGGCGCACCGGCGCCTCGCGCTCAGCGAAGCCGCGCAGCGCGTGCGCGTGATCGGCATCGCGTCGCGCCCCACCGGCGAGTGGTTCCAGGTGCTCGCGAGCGCAACCCTGCAACGCCGAAAGCTACACATCGTGTATCACGGGCGCGAACGTGACAAAGTTACCGAACGCGTCGTGTCGCCACAGCGGCTCGTGCACTACCGCGACAACTGGCACGTGGATGGCTATTGCGAACTCCGCAAGGGCCTGCGGACTTTCTCCGTCGATCGCGTCCGCGGCGCGCGGGAACTTGAAGAAACGGCGGACGCCATTCCGGAGCGCGAGCTCGACGAATATTTCGCCACCAGCTACGGCATTTTCTCCGGCAAAGCCAACAAGACCGCCGTGCTGCGCTTTTCCCGCGAGCGTGCGCGCTGGGTGGCCGACGAGCGCTGGCACCCGCAGCAAGCCGGCCAATTCCTCACCGACGGCCGCTACGAATTGCGCATCCCGTATCGAGACGACCGTGAATTGATCATGGACATCCTGCGACACGGCGCGGAGGTGGAAGCAGTGGAGCCGGCATCGCTGCGCAAGGCCGTCGCGGAACAGTTGAAACCTGCGCTGGCTCAATATGGCGGCTAAGACGGCGTTCGCCGGCCTCATCTCGAAATCCGGCCTGAAGAAGCTGGCCGGCGAGCGTTATTTCGAACGCGGCCTCGATTATTTCGAGGGCGGCGCCGTCGTCCATCTTCGTCTCGGGGAAGACGGGATTTTTGCGCGCGTCCAGGGAACGGAGCCCTGTCCTTACGCCGTGCGCTTCTGGCTGGAGAAACAGGAACTGGAATGGGGATGCAGTTGCCCGCTCGGGATCGAAGGCGAGTTCTGCAAACATCTGGTCGCAGCCGGCCTCGCATGGCTGTCGGGAGATCTCACCCGCCGTGAGCCCGATATTCCGGAGGATCTGCAAACGATTCAGGGTTTTCTGGAGGCGATCGACAAGGAAACGCTGGTCGAGCTGCTGACCCAGCGTGCGGTGTGGGACGAGTATGTGCTTGCCGAGCTTGCGCTTGCCGCACGGGCTTCCCGCCACGAAGACGCGGAGAAGCGGCCGCGGCACCAAGGTCGTGAGACCACGAACAAGGCGGAAAACCGCATCGCGAAACCCCGAAAATAAGCGGTGCGATCAGGCTTTCCACTATCGAGATTTAACACTCGACTGGTTTAAATTGGCGGCGAGGGAGCATTGCAGGCAGCGGAGTTCTCGCTAGTCTCAGACGGGAATGAGGAATGACTCTCAGGACGAACCGCCAGCATCGCGGGAAGAACTGTGCCGCGCCGGGTTGGGTGCAGCAAAGAAGTTGCTGCATCGTTTGGAAGCCGGGGACGTGTTCGTGTGGGACACGTTGGCCCGCAAGTGGACAACGCCGAGGCCGAAGGAAATACGCAATCATTTCTGATCAAAACAACCTCAGTCGTCTTGACCGCCATACCGTCACAAGGAGAAAACCATGACCGATTCGACCCCAACGCCCCTTACGCTCGATCATTTGAAAAGCCTCGTGGCAGGTGACGCTGTTGCCATACGTGGTGCCGCGACGCTAGAACCGGCAGGCGGAGCGGGAGACAAGATATTTCCCCCATCACACTCAGTCGACAAAAATGAACGCCGGCCCGGCGCGAAGTACGCCTTCGAGAAGAGACGCATCAACGGTGGTGATGTTGATTGTGTGTTGGTTGACTCCGTGCAGAGCCAGGCCAACCGGATGGAGGAGGCACTTGAGGCGCTTTGGGCCAGCAAACAGATAGCTTTGCCAGTCATCGCCGTGGATTTTTCTGGCTGCGCGCCGGATGTCGGTGTGGTGACCTCCTTGTCTGCGCCGCATCGCGTCGCCGATGCGCTCCTACGCGACAGCCTGATCGACGGCACCCTATTTCGGCTGTCGGAGATCGGAAAATCGTTTACCGATGCAACGGCAAAGAACGCCGCGCCGCTCTTCAAGGTGTGCCCCACCGCGCTCGTCTTTGGCCTTTGGGATAGCACAGGTCCTAAAGGGGGTCTCGGGTCGAAGTTTGCTCGCGCACTGGTTTCCGAAATCATTGGTGTCGGTGCAGTAGCTGGCTCGAAGACGGCGAGCCGCATCGATCCGGCAAGCATCGTCACCAATGCGGGGCCAGTATTCGTCGCGAAAGAGCCGGGGCCAGATGGCAAGCCCACCTGGACTCTTAACGTCATGGATGCGAAGCCGCTCAAGGAAGGTAAGCCGCCCAAGAATGATCAGGACGTTGGCGCAGTCGAGAAATGGGGTAAAGCAGAGAAAGCAGGTAAGCCCACCTCCATCAATCACAGCAACATTCCTCCGACCATAGACGACATCGCGGGGGGTGTGACGATCGACTACGCAACGCACATAGTTGTCCTCTCTCTGGCCGCTCTGCAAAAGCTGGGCTTTGGCGGTGCGGAAGTCGAAGCCCGTACCGTGCTTGCTGCTCTTGCGTTGCTTGCTGTCTTGGCCGCCGAAGACCGCGGCCACGACCTGCGCTCGCGCTGCCTGCTCGTCCCGAAGAAGGGCGAGGCCTTGAGGCTCGAGGCGGTCCATAGAGATGGAACAACGCAGGCGTTGAGCATCGACCTCAAAGGCGCCATCGCTCTGTTCAATGCCACTGTTGCCGCACTACCCGAAGCGCTGCGATTCGCGAAGAAGGCGGGCGAGCCACTTGCCACCCTCATCCCTTCCCCCAAGCTCGCACATCTGGTCAGAAAGAGCCGCGAGCTTGCTGCAACCGGAGCCGAAATCGAGGGGGAATAAATGCTCACCATCGAAGTCGAGCTCCTAGCCGGCCGGTATTCGGCCTCTGCGCATAACGATCGCGGCCGCGCCGAATGGCCGCCGCATCCCGCGCGGTTCTTTTCGGCACTGGTTGCCGCGCTTCACGAACACGATCCAGTCGATGATGATGAACGTGAGGCGCTCTTATGGTTGGAGCGGCAGCAACCGCCTTCACTCGATGTTGATCTCGACGTCAGCGAGGGAATCGGGCGGCGCAGTGTGCTGGACGTGTATGTGCCGGTGAACCCTGCTACCTTGGGTCACGATCTTGACTCATTGATGACGGATCCCGAGGAACCATTTCGACGAGCACGCGAGAAAGTCGTGTCGCTGTCTGTGGAGCCGAAATCAGCGGAGACCGAGAGCGACAAGGACGATCCGGTGTATGGAGACACCATTGTCAAGACGATGGCGTGGCTCAGGAAAAAGCTCGCAAAGAAGGCGGACGTTGACTTCGGCGTTCTCGCCCTTCCTCTGCCACCCGAGGAAGACCTGACGGATATGGTGGCTCCAAGAACGCACGCGCCGGTCCTCTTGCCCGCGTATCTCGATCTGTGGATGCAAACGTCGCCGGCACCGGCTGTCGTTCCCGATGTCAGTCTATGGTTGCATGGACCAAAATCAGGTCCGGCCGATGTACAGGTCGTGTGGCGTACGGACCTAAGCGAGGACGATCTCGCTGACGCGTTCAATGCGAAAGAAGGCGATTCCGCGAAAGAACTGCCAGTCGCAATCGTCGCTGCTGTGCGCCCGTCGAGCCTCGAAGCGATTTCGCTTCCTTTCGTTGCGGTGAAGCGCTGGCTGCGCGGAAAAGACACAGGGGATGTCGCCGACGTTGAAGGCACGTTTGGCGAGGAGCGCGAGCGTGGGAATGGTCGGTTCGTGCTGCGGTGGGACGGGGACGAGAGCGTGGTCATCTCGGCAGAAGTGATTCGACCGGGCGACACGATCGTTGTGCCAGCCACACGCGGCGGAATCCGCGACGGATGCTTCGAACCGGGATCAACCACTCCCGTCTTGGACCTCGCTGAGCGGGCCGCGTTGTTCTCAAGGGGGCAGCCCGTGCTTCGACTGCACGCGCAAGTGCTGACGCAGTTGAGTCTGTCAGTGCCAGTCGACAACTTGCAGGAAACCCGACGTGCGTTGGAAATTCTCGCGGAACAGGAAGAGCAGACAAACTGGCGCAAGCTCTGGCTGGACCAGTTGGCGAAGAGTAAAAGTTCCATCGTCGTGGGCACCGACGAACCGTGGGCTGTCTTGGTGGGGAAGCGGGTCCGACCACAGAAACTTCGCGCCTTGTTACTAGCGGACGACACCGTCGAGGATGGAGTCGAGTTGACGACCGATGAGGATGATTCATTTCATGCAGGCCGTCCGGTCACGCTATCCGAGCACAGCGCTGACGTCGAGCGCTTTGCCCGCGACTACGCGGAGAAAATCCTGCCCAAGGAGTTAATCGACGACCTTGCCCTCGCGGGATGGCTTCACGACGTGGGCAAAGCCGATAAACGCTTTCAGGTGTTGCTGCGCGAAGGCAGTGAAATTACCTTCTTTAGAGACGAAACACCGTGGGCTAAGTCCAGCCTGCCGCCAGGCGCGAAGGCTGCACATCGCCTTGCTCAGAGGAAAAGCAGGTATCCGAAGGAAGCGCGACACGAAGTGCAGTCGCTGGCAATGCTTGAGAAGCATCTCGATGTGGTGAAAACCAAAGCCCATGACCTTGATCTCGTCTTGTATCTCGTCGCGAGCCACCATGGCTACTGCCGGCCGTTTGCACCTGTCGTTATTGATAACGAGCCTGTCGAGGTTCTGTTGTCGAGCCACCAAAGCAAGACTTTTGAGACAGTCGAATTCTCCGCGACGACATCGAAGCACGAGCTTCATCGACTGGATGCACCCTTAGCCGATCGTTTCTGGCGCCTCGTTGAAAGGTATGGTTGGTTGGAGTTGTGTTGGATTGAGGCGATTCTTCGGCTTGCTGATCATCGCGCGAGCGAAGAAGAACAAATGTCAGGAGAAGTCCCGTGAGCCGAGTGATTCTTAAAGGATTGAATGGCGCCAATCCCCTGGGGTTCCTTGCCGCCATTGGATTGCTGCGTCTGTTACGGCAGGACAGTGACTTGGCGAGGATCGGATTTCTGCCTGACGGTTCCTTCCATCCGTTCGTAGAGGGATTCGATGGCGATCTCGCTGCTCTTGTTTGCCGCGACGCCGCTCTTGCGGAAGGAAAGCAGAGCTGGTTCTTGGAGTATGAGAAACAGGAAAAGAAGGGCGTGAAGGTTGTCGCCGACCTAAAGGCGCCGCCGGAAGCGTTCGCGACTTACCTCTCGAACTGTGTCGACCGCTGGTTGAAAGGAGAACGTGAAGCAGTTGCCTACGCGGCGGCCTTCGGTACCAGCGTTGCTGTTGATACTACAAAGATGAGAAATACGAAGCCAACGGCCCTTCATTTTACCGCCGCGAATCAGCAGTTCCTCCGCACCGTAGAAGTCATTCGGTCGTCCATTACTTCAGAGTGGGTGGCGTGCTCACTTTTCGAAGGCCACGCTGATCGTCCCGGATTGAATCTGCGCTGGGACCCAGCGGCAGAACGGAACTGGGCACTGAGGCTAAACGATCCCCAAAAGGAAGACACGCGCGTTGACGCTCCTCTGGAATGGCTCGCTTTTCGAGGGTTGCCACTTTTTCCGAGTTTCCCTTGTGGCACGCGCATCATCACCACAGCGGTCAGCGGGCGCGGCGATGACATGGAGATGGCTTGGCCACTCTGGTCAGTGCCAGTCTCGCTTCAAACGGCTCGTTCGGCCCTGCAGATGACATGGACGGGCGCTTCGCGCGATCGCGCGATTCGCGGTGTCTTCGCGGTGTGTACCTCGACGATTCGACGCACGAGCCAGGGATTCGGCAATTTTGGTCCTGCCACAGTAACCACGTGAGGATAGCTGATGTCCGATTTACGGGGCATTTCCACATAGCCTCGGTCTCGTCCTCTAGTTTCCGTCCACGATGCGTAAGCCAAAACTGAACCGCGCCCGCGACCGGCGCATCACCGACGAGATCATCGTTGATGCCCACGCGCCGGAAGAGCAGGCGATGGGCTATGAGTCTAAACGGCTGCGGGCAGCAAAGCGAACCCCTCGCGCTCGGCTCCCTGCCGCAGACGCTGATCGAGACAAACGAATTCGAGGGGTCGATCGCCGGAGGAAAGGCCGTGAAGTGCGGCGGCCAGTTGGAAGGCGTCGCCTGAGGTCAGTTCGTGCTTGGCGAGCAGGCCGCGGGCAGAAGAACGAATCGTGTCGCCAGGCTCAACCTGGATCCACGTTTCCGCAAGCCCGTCGAGGCTCGCCCGCGCGCGCCTGGCTCCCGCATCGTCCAGCACGCCCATGCGCTTCAATCGGGCGATCGCCGAATCGCATTCCACGACCGTGCCCCACCAGACCACGAATGCCGGATCGCCAGCGCGAATCGCTTGGACCGAATCCGTGGCGGATTGCTGGACAAGGAGCGGCACGAGCGCCGAAGCGTCCCAGAACCGCATCAGCGGCCTTTGCGGTCCTCGGCGATCAGGCGCACGACGTCGATCTCGCGCTTCAGCTTGACCGGCCGGGGGAGGCGCTTGAGCGGCGGCTTGAGCGGCAGGCGGACAATGCCGAGCCAGGCGAGCTCGGCAAGCCCCGCCTCCTCGTGCACCTTGCTGCCCGGCTCGAGCGGCGCAAGCCGCGCCACCGGCTTGCCGCGGTCCGTGATGACCACGGTCTCACCCCGGCGCACGCGGTCGATGTAGGCCGAGAGCC